>NZ_JALBUT010000006.1:0-160523 GCF_033971905.1 Intestinicryptomonas porci | reverse complement strand
GTAGCAAAAATTACGAAGTAATTTTCCCGTAGGGCGACAACAGCGCGGATTTTGCAAAGCAAAACCAAGCGAGGGAGTGCAATTATGAGCCCTGAGTTTCGAAAGAAGCTCAGGGCTCTCTTGTTTTGGGACAAAACCACTGGAAAGTTTTTGCTCTCCTTGTTATCTACTACCTGACGCTATGATGTTTGATTCCTTAATTTTGTTGTGAATCTACCTCTGCTTTTTTTAACTAAGAAAGTAAGCTTGATTTTCAAAAAGGCTTTTGTTAGAAAAATTTTATGAAAAAAAGTTTTTTATTCTTTGTGTTTTTTTTAACATGCGTTTTTTGTTTATCGGAAAATAAAAGCAATCTTGTAAATGTTTCAACTTCGGCACCGTCCGCAAGTAATAAATCTGAAGTTTCTGATTTTTGGATATCCAAAAGCGGAAAACGACATAATAAAAATTGCAGGTATTATAGAAATTGCAAGGGCAGATCATGCACTAAAAATGAGGGAATACCTTGCAAAATTTGCGGCGGATAAATATGTCCTTATGTACAATATTTGATTTATGTAAGCGTTAAGGTATGAGAAGATTTTGTTTTTTGTTCTTTTGTATGCTTTTCTTGCATTTGATGGCGATGGCTGAAAAGATAAACGTTTTGAACGATGATTTTTTTATAAAAAGAAATGCCAATGCCATAGAAGGTCTAAATGCGCAATTTGAAAATTTACAAAATAATTTTATATCAAATATAGGCGAAGAAATTTTATGGGTCGGCATCAGCGATTATGGCATTATTCGTCAAAACATTTATGTGGTTGTTACCTCTGATAATGCTTATCTTTTTAAAAATAAAAGCATTGTAAACGACATGGATTTAGGGGATTTTGCGAAGATTTTGCTGACTCCCAAATTGAAGGAATTGTCGGATAAGGTTATTCAAAATCTTAATTCCGGTAAAATTAAAAATAGCGGGATTATTTATGACTCTCCCTTAATTTTATTAAAGTGGAAGAATGGAAGTTCGGCATTTCGTGAAAAAGCATTCTATTCTGACCCTTCGCAAAACGAACTTTTAGGTGATATTTTTGCCTTTATGGGCGAATGTGAAAATATTGGAACTTTTGGTTTCTTCAAACTTTTAAGGGAAGAAAATCCATCGGCAAACATCGCTTTTTCTCCTGCTTTGGTGAATATGGGGCTACGCTTTATTTGTGAAAATTCTTGCGGAGCAGTCAAGCAAGAGGTAGAGCCTTTTGTGTCGTCGGAGCCTTTACCTAAAAAAGAATGGATATTTAATTTTTCACTTACTGCAAATTATAATAAATCGCTTACTCTTGTTGACGGCATAAAAAAGTGCGGATTTTCGTTATCGTCTGCCGATTTCGGATTTTCAAATGATGTATTGAGGCTAGTTTTAAAATCTAAATTTGAGGGAAAATGGCAGAAAGATTTTGATAAAGTTTTTACGTCAAAAGGAATTTTTGGCTCAAAAGAGTTTGGCTATTACGAAGTCGATTTTATGAAGCGCAACGACGAAGAGGCGAAATATGCCGAAACTGACAGTTTTGAAGTTGTATCGCTGCCATTTAAATATGGCGACTATGAAATGTTTTTCTTCAAGCCTAAACAGGGAAAGGGTTTGGCGGATTTTGACGCGTCTAATTATAAATCTGCCATTGAAAGAACGAGATATGCGTCAAGAAACGTAAAGTTGTCTATCCCAAAATTTAAAATAAAATCGGATTTGGATTTTATTCCCACGCTTAAAAAGTTAGGCATAAACCGTCTCTTTGAATATACAAATGACTACAAGTTGTTTAAGGAAGAAATTTCTGTTGCGTGTGAAAAATTCCGGTCTGAAACGGAAGTTGAAATTGACGAAAAGGGGGCGATTGTAATTTCACAAGTTGTTGTTATGCTAGCTGTTTTTGGTTCTGAAAATATATCGGGTCCCATTGAATTTAAATTGGATAAGCCCTTTATTTATGCAATCTATAATCGCAGAACTTCGCAAATTTTGTATATCGGGCAAATTGTGACTTTTGAAAACAAAATCAAGAAATCCGACAATAACAACTTAAAAACAATGTTAACCGAATACTTGGACGAACAAGCAAAAAAATGAAAGCTCGCATCCGTTCTTGCGATATGAATGCGGGTTCCGATTAGCTATATATGACAATAAGATTACAAACTTAACAACTGTCTTTATTTTACTATTCGCAAAAGGTTTTTAAATTTCCCGCGTTAAAAAATTTTTTCTAAATTATTTTGCGTCTTGCGTTTATTTTTTTGAAAAAAGACTTTGCAAAAATTTGCCGATAGGTTTTTTTGTTTAGGTATGAAGAAGATTAATGACTCCGTTTTTTTCTTGGGAATAGCCGACAGGGAGCGCAAGCTGTTCGACCAGCTTGTTCCGCTCAGGGAAGGCACCACTTACAATTCGTATCTTGTGAAAGGCGGCGAAAAAAATGCGTTAATCGACACGATGTATGCGCCGTTTGCAAAAGAATATTTGGATGACGTAAAGTCGGCAGGGGTAAAAATCGACTACATTGTTTCAAACCATGCCGAGCAGGATCACTCTTCCTTAATACCCGCGCTTCTTGAAATTTATCATGACGCGGTTGTTTTATGTTCCTTGAAAGGTGCGGAAAATTTAAAGAACATGCTGAATGTTGATTCCTCTAAAATCCGCGTTGTTTCCGACAATGAAGAGGTGTCGCTGGGCGGAAAAACCCTGCGTTTTTACATGACGGCGTTTGTGCATTGGCCTGACACGATGTTTACTTATCTGGTTGAGGACAATCTGCTTTTTACCTGCGATTTCTTCGGGGCGCATTATACTTCGTTTGATTTGTATGCAGACAATTCTCCTGCCTTGGAGCTTGCGGCGAAGAGCTATTATGCTGAAATCATGATGCCTTTTGCGTCGTTTTGCAGAAAGCATCTTGCGCTTGCAAGAAAGATAAATCCCGCGATGGTTTTGCCGAGCCACGGGGCGGTTTACAAAGACCCGAAATTCATTTTCGAGCTTTACGAAAAATGGACTTCGACGGAAGTTTCGGGCAAGGTTTTGATTTGCTATGTTTCGATGTACGGCAACACGAAGATTTTGGCGGAGCGTCTCTTAAATTCGTTGTCAAAGCTTGGCATTTCCGCAAAGGCGGTTGATTTGATGGAAACCGACGAGGGTGAGCTTGCCGAAGAGTTGATTGACGCAACGGGTGTTGTTTTCGGCTCTTCATGCATATTGTCGGGGCCGCATCCGCGCTTGGTTTACTGCGCTTATTTGATGTCGATTTTGAAGCCTAAAACAAAGTTTTACACGCTAATCGGCTCTATCGGGTGGGGCGGAAATTTGATTGCGCCGATTGAGGCGAATTTAAAACTCCCGTCAATCGAAAAGCTTGATCCGTTTGTAATAAAAGGATGTCCCAAGCCCCAGGATTTTGAGGCGTTGGAAGCGTTTGCACGTGCCATTGCCGACAAGGTTGCAGAGTTAAAATCAGCTTAAATTCGGGTTTGTCATAACTTCAACAAGCGCGGGACCGTCGAATTGCAGGGCTTTTTCGACGGCTTCTTCGAGTTCTTCCGCTTCCGAAACTCTTATGCCGAACGTGCCGCACGACTTTGCAAACTCTGCGAAATTCGGATTTTTAAGCGAAGTTGACCAAACATTGAAGCGGGCGTTTGTCTGCTCCAATGATATTTTTGCAAGCTCGGAATTGTTGAATACGACGCATTTTATCGGCATCTTGTATTTTGAGACGGTTGTCCAGTCTGCGAGGTATTGGGCTAATCCGCCGTCGCCCACCACTGCGAACACCGGCAAGTTTTTAAATTCTCCGTCTTCTTTTGTCGCGCAGTATGCCCCCATGGCGGAAGGAAGCCCGACGCCGATTGAGCCGAGATAAAAAGAGAGCAATATTCTTTGGTTCTTCGCCTCGAAATATCTGCCGAAAGAGTAGGCGACGTTGCCGACATCAACGCTTATTATTGATTTTTCTGGAATTTTTTTCGACAAAACTTGGCAGGCGAATGCGGGCGAGATTGAGTTTGTTTCGTTTTTTGCGGCTCGTTTGGATTTTTCCGAAATCCAATTTTCTTTCAGCGTTTTTATTTCGGGACGGAAATCTTGTTTTTTTACCGCCTTTTCTTTAACCATTGCAAAAAGCGCGGATAGGGCGAGTTTTGTGTCTGACAAAATCGCACAGTCTGCCTTACGGCGTTTGCCAAAAGCTGACGGGTCATTATCTATTTGAATGACGGGAACTGTTTTTGAAAGCCCTGTATGCTTGCTGAATCCGCAGCCTGCTGCAATTATCAAGTCCGCTTTTTCGGCAAGTTGCATTGATGCCGATGTTCCGCTTCTTCCAAGCACTCCGCAAGCGAGTTCTCCGCTTTCATTAACGAAGCCTTTTGCGCGGTATGTCGTAAAAATCGGCGCGTTTAAAATGTTTGCAAAATCGAGGCATTCTTTTACTGCGCCTTTTGCGCCGAAGCCCATAAGAATTGCGGGGCGGCTTGATTTTTCAAGCATTTGACAGGCTTTTTCCAGAGACTTCGGGCTTGGATAACATTCCGTTTTGCAAGTTTTTGGGAATGTTTTTGAAGGCGATGCGGCGGCAGTTTGTACATCGTCGGGAACAACAATTTGGCTTACGCCGCGTTTTACGACTGCGTTTGCGTAGGCTTCGTTTGCAGTTTTTGCAAAGTCGGAATTTTCAAACAAGGTGTATTGGTTTTGCGCAACGCTTTCAAAAATGGAAGTTAAGTTCAGCTCTTGGAATATTCCATAATCAAGTTCGCTTGTCGGAACTTGCCCCATTATTGCGATTGCGGGGGAATTATCCAAGGCGGCGTCGCAAAGCCCTGTGAGTAGGTTTGTGGCTCCGGGGCCCGCGATTGAAAGGCAGGCGGCGGGTTTTCCTGTAAGTTTTCCGTATGCGGACGCCGCGAATGCCGCGCTTGATTCGTGGCGAATTCCGAAAAATTCCATTTTGCCTTTTTCTACATTTTTTCTGATTGCATCGGCAAGCCCAAGGTTTGAATGCCCGACCATCCCGAACACAAAGCGAAGCCCGTTTTCTTGAAGTGTGTCAATCAGGACTTCCGCGGCGGTGTGATTTTCGCTTTCGTTGGTCTCCTGATTTTCAGGCTCAAACATTCCTTTTGGCGCGCCGCAAAGGGGGCAGCACCAGTCGCCTTTCAAGTCCTTAAAAAGTGTTTTTTCCGCTGATTCATCGTATTTATATCCGCAAACCGTGCATATGTAAGTCATTTTCAATCCTTTTTTTTATTGTGTATTTATTTTTTTGATGCGCAAATTTATTGCAAGAAAATTTTATGAATTGACTTGGATTTAGATGAAAATAAAATTCATTAGTATGAAAAGATTGGCGTCATTATTTATTCTTTTGCCGTTTTTTGCTTTAAGCTTATCGGCATCGGAAGTTTTGGTTTTGTCTGCTCCAAAATCTGAAAATTCAAAAGCAAATGCGGCTTTCTCGCGGAGTCTTTCGGAGGTTTACGAGCTCAGGGTTCAAAATATTGAAATTTTTAACGACGCGCTGAAATCTTTGAAAGCACTTGAAAACCAAAAAGGCGCGGAGCTTCCCGTCTTGCGGCTTTCTCTATTTGACGATGTTTCTTTCGATATAAAAATTTCTTCCCTAAAAACAAATTCCTTGGGCGTATTCTGTGTCAAGGGAAGTTTGGAAGGCGGCAAAAATTCGTATGCAGTATTGGCGGTTTCTTCAAGCGGGGTTTTGACCGCAAAAATTTTCGACGCATCGAAAAATTACGAGTATAAAATCGTTTGCGACGTTTTAAATTCAGAGCAGAAAGCGGTTGAAAACGACGTTTCAAAAATGCCGAATTTGCCTTGCGGAACTGTGCAAGAAAGGGTGCTTGGCAAATGAAAAAGTTTGCGATTTTAATATTTTTACTTTTCGCGATTCCGCAGTTTGCGCTTTCTGCCGCGATAGACATAATGCTTGTCTTTGACATCGACGCCCAAAACTACGCAAGGCGCAACTACGGCGGAAGCTTGGAAGCATACGCAACGGAAATAATTGAAGAAGCGAATATTTTTTACGCAAATTCAAATGTGAACATCGAGCTTAACTGCGTAAAAGTCCACGCTTGGAACTACAGTTCGTCGGGAGACGGAAGCGTCGATTTGGAGAATGTTACAAACTCTTCTGAAATTGCGTCTTTGCGCGACGAGTGCAATGCCGACATGGTGTCGTTGATTACAAACGCGTCTTCTTGGGGAAATTTGGGCGGCATCGCTTGGCTTGTCAGTTCTTCTTCCGCAAACAAGTCTCTTTTGTTTTCGGCAGTCAACCGCTCTACGGGATCTGCTTCTACTTTTGTCCACGAGCTTGGGCATAACATGGGGCTTACGCACTCGCCCGACCAGGCGACGGAGCCGGGCGGCAACGGGCTTTATCCATATTCATGTGGCTATCATTTTATGGGTTCAAGCGGCAAGAAATATCATACGATAATGGCGTACAACTTTGACGGTAAAGGCGGCTACTATTCGCCTACTTCGATGTTTTCTTCTCCCGAAATAATTTTTGACGGCGTTCCAATGGGAACTTACGAAAAGCACAACTCGTCGCTTTCATTAAACCAAAGGAGGCTTGACATTGCAAGGGTTGGGTTTGATTCGCATTCCGCGCCGAGAATTCTCGAATTTACGCGGAATGCCAAGATAAACTCTGCGGGCGACACTGCGGATTTTACGGTAGAGGCGGAAAATTTGTCGGGGATTTCATACCGCTGGCAGATAAAAGAAAACGCAAATTCGCAGTGGTCGGATTTGCCGCATTGCGCGTCGAAAACATTGTCTTTCTCAGGAGATGAAATTTTTGAAAAGTACGGGGCAAAATTCAGGTGCGTTCTTTCAAATGCTTACGGAAGCAAGATTTCGGAAGAGGTTGGCTTTGAATTTGCCGTGGCTCCAATAACGCTTCTATCTTCAACCGATTCCAATATTGAGGTTTTTGAAGGGCAGAGCGCGGATTTGTTCGTGGAAGTCAAGGAAACGGACGTCAAATTCCAATGGCAGGTAAAAAAAGGCTCGGTATGGTCTGACATAGACGGCGCAAATTCCCCCGAATGGGAGGCGAAAAACATTCTTTCAAAAACGTCATTCAGGTGCAAGATAACGAGGGGTGAATTTGAATTTTACGCCCCGCAAATATCAGTGTCCATTTTAAAAAACGCAAAAATCACTTCCGATTTAAGTTCGGAAATCCGCGCTTATACAGGCAATGTGATTGTTTTTTCAATAAAGGCTTCGGGCGACGGGCTTTCGTATTGCTGGCAGAAGCTTTCAGAGGGCATTTGGCTCGACATTGAAGGTGCGGACGGGGCAAGTTGCCGAATTGCAAATGTCGGATTGGAAGATGCGGGGCAATACAGGTGCGTGGTTTCAAACGGTGGCGGCTTTGTTGTTTCAAATACTGCAAATTTGCAGGTTTTGCGGAGCGCGCGGATTGACGCCGAGCTTGGTGACACAGATGTGTATTCAGGCGACGATGCGTTTTTTGAAGTTATTGCAACGGGCGACAATTTGGCGTACCAGTGGCAAAGTTCTAAGAATATGTCTTCATGGACGAATTTAAAGGGCGAAACTTCTTCGGTGCTTAAAATTGAAAATGTCGGCTTAAAAGACGGCGGAATTTTTTACAGATGCAAAGTTTCAAACGCGGGGGCTGCGGCATACTCGAATGCCGCGGAACTTATAGTGAAAGCCCGCGCAAAAATCGAAAAGTGCATGCGTTTTTACACGGCTAAGCATTCGTCTTTGAACATAGAAGCTTCGGGCTTTGATCTGCATTACAAGTGGCAGAAATTTGACGGCGATATTTGGATTGATGTCGGAGAAGATTTAAATACGCTCAAGCTATCTTCCGCCGACTGGCAAAACAGGGTGAAATTCCGCTGTATCATCGGAAACACTTTGAATTTTGAAAACCAAATCATAACGGAATTTTCCGCGGTAAATTCAAGCATTGTTTTGGACGAATTTGAAAAATCCTTGGAATGCTATGAGGGCGTTAAAATAAAACTTGCTGCCAATGCCGAAAACTTGCTTGAAGGCTCTAAGCTGACCTTTAAATGGGAGTGCGACAAAAACGACGGCAAGGGCTTAAAGCAGGTCGGAACAAAGCCCGAACTATCCATAACTCCGACACTCAAAATGGACGGGTGGTCTTACAAGCTTACTGTTTCAAATGGAGAGGACGCCGAAGAGGCGGCGTTTTCTTTGAAGGTGTTTGAAAAACTCAAAATCACGCAAAAGCCCAAGCCATTAACGGTATTTGAAGGTTTGCAAAGCGAGGCTTTTTCAGTGTCGGTATCGGGGTATAATCCGTCATACCGGTGGCAGATGCAGGTAGCCCGCGTGAATGAAAAGGGAAAAATCGAATGGGTTTGGGAAGACATCGAAAATGCAAACTCTTCAGAATTTTATCCCGAAACGGCTTTGGATTTGAACAGCGCAAAATTTCGCCTCAAAGTCTTCAACGGCGGAATGGAAATTTACACTTCTTCTGTAAAATACACCGTCAGAGAGTCCGCAAAAATTTTAGGAATTGATGCGGTTCAAAACAATAATCTTATAAGCTCCGAAAACGCGGCGGCGGAAGCGGTCGATGGCTCCGCCATTACGCTTAATGCAGATGCGCGCGGCTACTTGGTCAAATACAAATGGTATGAAAACGGAGTGGAAATAAAGGGCGCGACGCAGAAAAAGTACGTCGTAAAAAAGCCGTATTCGGGAATGTACGCATATACTTGCGAAGTTTACAACATGGATAAAAAATCGGTTGCGACTTCTTCAAGCAAAACGATATTTCTTCATGTAAATCCATCTCTCAATCCTTTGGAGCTTTCGGGGCAGAGCTTTGCGTTCTTTGAAGGAGGGGAATATATGTTTACCCTTGCGTTTGTTTCCAACTCTTCCGCAAAAGTCATAAGTGAAAACGATGTTTTGGAAACGGGCGAAATTAAGAGCTACCGCCTTTACAAAAACGCAAGTGCATCTTACAAGCAAAAGGACGGTATTTGCAATTTCAAGCTTGGCATCAGTTGGCAGGATGCGCTTGAAAACGGCGAAACTCTTAACCTTTCAAAGGCGGAAAAAGAAGAAATTTCGGGTGCTATTGATTTCGGAGGCGGGGAAACCGCAGAATTCGGACGATTTGAAGTCGCGAGGGTTATAGAGCCTTTAAATCCTCTTCCGATAAGCCTTGCGGGAGCATTCTTGAAGCTTGGAGAATTTGAAATCGAAGTTCTTGGCGACGGCAAAAATTGTTTTGTAAACGGGGAAAAAGGAAGTTTGTCTTACAAGAGAATATCTCCGTTTGTCGCGACATTCACGGGCAGGCATGGTAAAAATTCGATAAAAGACGGCGTTTTGGCAATTTCAAACGGCAAAATAGTTTTCCGCTTTCAAGACGGGAAATCCCGTCTGAAAACAGGGGTTGCCGAGATTGATTTTTAAAAATCTCCGCGGTAGAATTTGCGGATATGGCGCGCAAGGTCGGCTTCTTTGTCAAGCTCCGCCTCTCCTTCCAAATACTCGGCGAAGTGTTTTGCAAAATACGGAGAGAGCGCGTAGCCTTTCGAGCCGAAGCCGTTGAATGAATACAGGTTTTGAAACTTTGGGTGGCGTCCCAAATGGGGGCGCGTTGTGGCGGTGCAGGGGCGCACTCCGCTTTCCTGCTCTACAATTTCAAATGGGATTTTCCCGATGATTGAGGGAAGGGCTTTTGCAAGCTCTTCGCGGGCTTCAGAAGTGGGGGAGGGGTTCATGAAATTTACCCTGTCCCAAGTGGAGCCGTTGCGGTATAGGTTGCCCTTGTATTTCATGAGCCATTTTTCGCGGTGGATTATGTGCTCAGAAACGTTTTCTTCTATTTTAACCGTCAGAATTTCCCCGCGGGCAGGGCGGTATGGAAGCCAGTTGAAATAGGGGTTATAGATTGCGCGCCAGCCTTCGCAAAACACTATTTTTTTCGCCTTTAAGTTTTTGTACTTAACAAAGCCGCTTTCGATTTCCAGTTGTGAATAATCGAAATTTTCAAGCCTTAAAACGCCGCATGAAGCCAAGTGGCTTCTTAGCAAATTCATCGCATGCGGAGCTTCAACCCACGCGGCGAAGTTGATGAAAAAACTGCCGAAGTTGTCGTTTAGTTCGGGAAATGTTTTGGGAGGGTTGTATTCGCTTAAAAAGCTCGAATAGTCAATGTCACCTTTTCTCTTATGCCATAGCTCCGCTTCTTCCGAAGACTTGCAAAGCTGTAAAATCTGGCGGTCGAAGAAAAATTTTTCGCCGAACTTTTCTTGGAGGGAGGCATAGTATTTTTTCGCGTAAGGCATTGCAATGCCGCTTCTCCAACTTTTTACGAGACGCTTGCCCGTAATGGGGTTCAGCACTCCCGCCGCAACCTTGCATGCGGCTCCATTCCAATCGTCGTCAATCACCGCGATTTTTTTCCCGCGCTCTAAAAGGTGCATTGCGAGGTTTGAGCCTGCTATTCCCTGCCCTGCGATGATGTAGTCAAAAAAATCTTCCATTTCCTAAAACAGGCTGCCCTGCATGAAGTCTTCGCCCAAATTTTTTATGCCGATAACATCCCACGCCTTGGGAGTCAGCATTCTGCCCTGCGGAGTGCGCTGAATGTATCCCTCTTGAATCAGAAATGGCTCGTGGACTTCTTCAAGCGTGTCGGCCTCCTCGTTTACAGCGACAGCTATCGTTCCGATGCCGACGGGCCCGCCCTTGTAGTTTTGCGCCATTACTTTCATTATGCGCTTGTCCATTTCGTCCAATCCGTTTTCGTCGATTTCCAAAAGCTCAAGAGCCTTTGAGGCGGAATGCTTTGTTATTACGCCTTTTGCGCGCTCTTCGGAGTAGTCGCGCACAAAGCGCACGAGGTTGTTTACGATGCGCGGAGTGCCTCTCGACCTTCTTGCGATTTCCATCGCGCCGTCTTCATCGACTTCAATGTTAAGAAGCGCGCATGTGCGCTTTACGATTTTTTTAAGCTCTTCTTTCGAGTAGTAGTCGAGCCTTGTTTTGAGGGTGAACCTGCTGCGAAGAGGAGCTGTCAAAAGCCCCGTTCTGGTGGTTGCGCCGATTAGCGTGAATTTGGGAATTGTAAGGCGGACGGAGCGGGCGTTAGGGCCTTGGTCTATCATTATGTCTATGCGGTAGTCTTCCATTGCGCTGTAAAGATATTCTTCGACAGTGCGCGGAATTCTGTGAATTTCGTCGATAAACAAAATGTCGCCTTCTTCGAGGTTTGTGAGAAGCCCTGCAAGGTCCGACGCCTTTTCGATTACAGGTCCCGAAGTTATGCGTATTTGGGAGCCCATTTCGTTTGCCAAAATGAGCGCCAAGGTCGTCTTGCCAAGCCCGGGAGGGCCGTGCAGCAAAATGTGGCTTAGCGAATCCGCCCTGCGCTTTGCGGCCCCAACCATTACTTTCAGGCGTTCGATTGTCTTTTCCTGCCCCGAAAAAGAGTCGAACCCCGACGGGCGCAATGAAGCTTCAAAGGAGTCGTCTTTTGTTTCGAGAGCCTGTTTAAGATAATCGTTTCCTGTCTGCATGTAAAATAGAATTGTTTTCCATAATCGCCTTTACAAGCAAAAAGATATTTTTAATGTGTTATATTTTCAAAATTTGCGCATAAAATGGACATCGAAAGCGTCAGGCTTTGCAATTTCAGAAATTCCGAGCTGTCGGAGGCGTCTTTTGGCGCGCCCTCTGTTTGGATTTACGGAAGCAATGCGCAGGGCAAGACAAACCTTCTCGAAAGCTGCGCGCTCCTTTGGGCTTTGCGTTCTTTCAGGACCTCAAAGACCGCAAACTTGATAAAAAACGGCGCGCAAACAGCCCAGATTTTGGCGAAGCTCAACCATGAAACCCTTGGGAAATGCGAAGTTTTGATGGAGTTTTCAAATTCCTCGAAAAAAGTTTTCGTAAACAATGAAGAGCAGAAAAAACTCGGGGAATTTATCGGTAAGTTTCCGATTATGCCCGTTTGCAACGACGACATAAAGCTCGTGCGCGGAGCACCCTTGGAGCGCAGACGTTTTATAGATATGCTGATTTCTTCGATGGACATGCGCTACTTTAACGCCCTTCGCGGATACCACGCGTCGCTTTTAAGCCGCAACGCTCTTTTGAAAGAGAACAATCCCGACGAAATTTCGCTTGGCGCATTTGAGGCTCAAATGGCTCAAAACGCCATGGTTTTAAATGAAATCCGCGCCTGCTTTTTTGAGCGGATAGGGGAAATCGCAAGCCGAAAATACGGGATTTTGTCAGGCGGGAAAGAGAAAACCGCCATAAAATTAAAGCCGAATTTTTGCGCCGAAGACGTCGAAGGCTACCGAAAGCTCCTGTTTGAATCAAGGCGGCGGGATTTTGCTCTGGGGGCTACTTCGTCCGGCCCGCACAAGGACGATTTTTTGATTTTTGTAAGCGGAAAAAATGTCCGCGATTTCGCCTCTGAGGGGCAGCAGCGTTCGGTTGCCCTGTCTTTGAAGCTTGCGCAGTTTGAAATCATGAAAGGCGGCGGCGAAGTTATGCCCGTGCTTTTGTGCGACGATATTCTGGGCGAGCTTGACGAAGATAGAAGAAGCGCGTTTTGGTCTTGCATAGATTTTGATGCGCAAGTAATCGCAACATCGACAACTTCCGCCCCGCAAAATTCTTCGCGGCAAAACTGGCGTTTAATCCGCGCCGAAAAAGGCGAATATTTTTGCGTATGATGAATTTGCGCAAATTAAATAAGCTCTACTGCAACTGAGTCGGCAAGCGGAATGCCTTTGCGGGAAAGGCGCAGGAAATCGCCTGATTTTTCCAGCAATCCCGTGGAAACCAGAAATTTTATCGGCTCTTCGTAGCGCGAAAAATCCGCATTCTTAAAGCGCGATTTCAGGCTTTCCAAATTTACGCCCTCCATCTTGCGAAGCCCGAAAATAACCGCGCTGTTAAATAATTCGTCGTCGTCCAATTTTACGATGTCTTCGCGCGCAGGGGAATTTTCCATTACGCCTTTTGCCCAGCTGTTCAAGTCGCTCGTGTTTCTAAATCTGAACCCGCCAAACTGGCTTGCCGCGCTTGGGCCGAAGCCTATCCACGAGTTCATGTTCCAGGTGTTCAAATTGTGGGCGCATTCCTTCCCATGCTTTGCGTAGTTTGAAATTTCGTAATGCTTGAAGTTCTTTTGGGCGAGAAAATCCATCGCCAAATACAAAAAGTCGGCTTCTTTTATCTGCGTTTCAAACGGCTTTTCGTTTCCCGCGCAGCATGAAGTCGCGCTTTCAAATTCGAGGCAGTACGCGCTTATGTGCGAAAGCGGGAAGCTCGCGGCTTTTTCCAAATCGGAATGCCAGTCTTCCCTTGTTTGGTTTTGCGCGCCGAAAATAAGGTCGATGTTGACGTTGTCAAATACTTCAAGGCTTTGTTCTATGGCTTTTTGCGAAGCTTCCGCCTTATGGGGTCGCCCAAGATTTTTCAAAGTGCGCTCGCTGAAACTTTGCACTCCGAGGGAAATCCTGTTTATTCCGAGGCTTTTTAAGACTTTGAGTTTTTGCGGATTTATGGTTGAAGGGGAGGCTTCGATTGTCCATTCAACTTTCCCCGCCTGATGTTCAAAGATTTTCGCAAGGCGGGAGAGCTGGTTTTCGCTTAAAATCGAAGGAGTGCCGCCGCCTATGAATATGCTTGAAATTTCCGCGCCTTTTGCGCTGTTAAAAAATCGCGACGCTTCTTTTTCAAGGCATTGCAGGTAAAGCTCCAGATTTTGGAAAGAGGGGGCTGTTTTGTAGAATTTGCAGTAGGCGCAAGTTCTCGCGCAAAACGGAACATGGACGTATGCGGCTGTCTTTTTTGGCGAATTTTTAAAAATATCTTTAAGTTTGTCTTGCACTATCGAAATAAATATTTAAAGCTTTTGATATAAAATTAAATGTCAAAACCATGAGTATTGTAAAGATTTTTAAATTTCTTGGCGGAGCGTTCGCGGGCTTAATCGTCGCGGGGTGCTCTTCGATTACCAATTTGTCCCCCGAAAAATTTCCGCAAAATCCTTCGGGAATATACACTTTGAGCATGCGCGCACACATCAACGATGGCGGCGTTGTCAAGGGTTCCGTTAAGCCGTTTGTCGTCATCGACGAACAGACTTTGCCTATGCGCGAAATTTCTTCGAGACCGGGCGACAGAATGTACGAGTTCGACTATAACATGCCAAAAGGCAGAAAAGAGGCGAAGTACTACTACATTTTGGAATACAAGTCTGACACCGGCGCGGGCGGCGTTGTGACGCGCTCCTTCCAAAGCGACAATGTTTACACTTTGAAAGTTGCCGACCGCTACATTATGAACATGCAGTTTGACAGAGGGCATATCGGCGCGGTTGTTCCCGTTGTCGGCAGGGGCTTCAATTCGCAGGATAAAATAAAGTTCGGCCCCGTCTTTGCCACAGTGGAAAGCGTGACGCGCGACACGATAAGCTTTGTCGTTCCCCCACTTGAATCAGACAAGACATACGATGTCGAGCTTGTTAGCGCATCGGGCAAGTCTTGGATTGGCGCGTTCCGCATTGACCGCTCTGAATTGGAAGTTTCGCCTGCGCAAATCGACATCAATACGGGCGACATCGTAAACGTGATTTTCAATATCGGCTTCAAGGCGGGAGAAAAGGGATATTACATTGACGTGAAAACAAACATTCCAAGCGCGGTCATGATGGGCGAAGTTTTCGTAAAGCCCGGGCATGACAGCGTTGTCGTTCCCTTGAAGGGCGTTGCCGACGCCAAGGGCAAGCTTTTCATCCGCGCGAGAGGGTTTGCGGAAAAGGTTGTTCCTGTTTCAATAAGCCCCGCTCAAATAAAGGCTGAACCCGTTGACTCTGCGACGGCTGAGCAGGTTAAAGAGCAGGTCAATGAAATTGACGTTGATGTAAAATAGCATTTAAAAAATCGAAAAAATCCCCGATTTTTAAGTCGGGGTTTTTTTTGCATGGCAAAACGAAAGGCAAATATGGCAAAAGTATCAAAGACAAAAAAATCAAACGGGGGTTCAAAAGCCGTGAAAGGCAAAATAATTGATTCTCCCGCCGACCAGCCCATTGACAGCGCGATTTCAAACATGTCGGAGCGCATAGTGAAAATTCAGCGCGACTTGCTTATGCCCGCGATTGTTTTCGACCACTTCGGCGTCCAAAACACAATCACGTTTTTCGGTGCGTCGCGCATAAAGTCTCCCGAAGTCGCGGAAGCCAACTTGGCTGAAATTAAAAAGCGCGCAAAGGGAGTTTCACGCCTTTCGCAGGCAATGAAAAAGAAGCTTGCCGACGCCGAGCGCGACAAAAGAATGTCAAAGTACTATGCGATGGCAGAGGAGCTTGCAATGCGTTTGCAGGAGTGGATAAATTTGAAAAAATTTGGCGAGCGCGACAACTTTTACATAATGACCGGCGGAGGCCCGGGCATCATGGAGGCGGCGAACAAGGGCGCATTCAAGGCCGGCGGCAGAAATTTGGGGCTTACCATAACAATCCCCGACGAGCAGCGTCAAAACGATTATGTAACAAAGGAGTTGGGCATAAATTTCCACTATTTTCTTATGCGAAAATTCTGGCTTCTATTCTTTGCGAAGGCCATTGTCGTATTCCCCGGCGGCACGGGAACTTTCGACGAGTTCTTTGAAGTCTTTACGCTAATGAAAACCCGCAAGACGCACGAAACATTCCCGATTGTTTTGTTTGATAGGGAGTTTTGGCAAAAGGCGGTGAACTTCCGCCACTTGATAGATAGCGACGTGATTTCAGAAAACGACTTGAAGTATTTCAAGTATGTCGAAAGCGTTGACGAAGCCTATAATTTTATCGTAAAGGGCTTGGAAGCGCGTTTGAAGCTTTAAAAACTCATTCAAATCTCAAAGGGCGGCGTTTTTTAAGCCGCTTTTTTTTGTACCCGCAATTAAAATGCTTGGAATATTTTTTTTGAAGTGTTTTAATGGCTATAAAACTGGTTTTTTCATATGGAAAATGTCGGAACAGCTTTTGTTTTGTTGATTTTGTCGTGCATAGTGCTTTTGGCTTGGGCGGTTGCGGCTTATTTTCGCATTGCGTCTTTGCGAAAAGATTTGGGCGCGAGCGCGGAGGAAAAATCTAATTTGGAATTTGCGTTGAAAGAGGAGATTTTTAAGCGCGAGGCCGCTGAAAAGTTTTCGGCGTCTTTGGAGGCGGGTATGTCTGAAAAGGACAAGAAAATAGAGTCTCTTTTAAATGAAAAAATCCGCCTTGAAAAGTCGGAAGCGCGAATGCAGGAGAGGGAAAAAGCCATGCTTGAAAAGGCGGGCGAATTTGAGGCTTTCAGCGCGAAAATTTTTGACGCCGCGCGCCAGAAATTTGAATCTTCAAACAAAATCCAGCTTGACGGCGTCTTGTCTCCGCTAAAAGAAAATCTTGCGTCTTTCAGAAAGCGCATAGACGATGTAGCGGAGCACGACGCAAAAAAATACGGAAGTTTGGAACGCCAGATAAATATGCTTTCTGAAATGAACGCAAAAATTTCAAAAGAGGCGGACAATTTGGCAAAGGCTCTTGTTTCAAACAACAAAACGGCGGGAAATTGGGGCGAAATGATTTTGGAGGACGCCTTGAAAAATTGCGGGCTTGTGGAAAATGTGAATTTTTTGACGCAGGACAGCCATGTGCAGGATGGAAAGTCGCGCATATTGGACGTTTTGGTGCGCCTGCCCGACAACAGAAATTTCATAATAGATTCAAAGGTGTCGCTTGTAAACTATATGAATTATTGCGCCGCGCCCGACGATAAAACGCGCGAGGCGGAATTAAAGCTCTTTTTAAATTCGGTGCGCGCCCACATAAAAGGTCTTTCCTCAAAGAATTACGAGGCGTTAAAGGACGTGCAAAATCCCGACTTCGTTTTGATTTTCATTCCAATCGAAGGGGCGTTCGAGCTTGCGATTACGAAAGATTTAAATTTGCTTCAATATGCCAATTCCCTTAAAATCGCCCTTGCAAGCCCCGCAACTTTGTTTGCATGCCTAAGGACGGTGGAAAATATTTGGAGCATCGAAAAGCAGAACAAGAACACCCTTGAAATCGCGGAACTTGGCAAGAGCCTCCACGAAAGGATTTGCCTCTTCCTCGAAAGGTTTGGGGAGCTTGGCAAGTCGATAGAAAAAGTCCAAAGGGGATATGCTGATTTGGATACTTCGATTTCGGGCAGGCAAGGCGTTTTGGGCACTGCGATAAGGTTGGAGGAACTTGGCGTAAAGTCGAAAAAAAACATCGGAAAGAAATATTTGGAGGAAGGCGGCGATGAATGACGATAAAAATTTGCCCGAATGGGTTCCGGAAAATGCCGACAAGTCTGTTTTTGCAACCGAAGTGATGCCCGGCATCAAGGCAAGGCACGACGGCTTTGAAGAGAGCGGATTTTCGAAAGTGGTAAAAAGACGCCCCATAGTGAAGCGCAAAAGCTTTTCGGTTGCCGAATATAAAGACGGAATTTTAAGCGGCGACAAAACAATGCTTTCGCGCGCGATAACCTTGATTGAAAGCAACGCGCCGCGCCACATAGAAAAAGCCCAAGAGCTTGTTTCGGAGCTTTTGCCGCATTCGGGAAAGTCGTTCAGAGTCGGCATTACGGGCGTGCCCGGGGCGGGGAAATCCACTTTCATCGAGTGCCTTGGCACAATGCTTTGCAAAGAAGGGAAAAAGGTTGCCGTTTTGGCTGTCGATCCGTCAAGCACTATTACCGGCGGCAGTATTTTGGGCGACAAAACCCGCATGGAAAACCTGTCGAGGCTCGAAAACGCCTTTATAAGACCTTCGCCTTCGGGCGGCGCATTGGGTGGGGTCGCCCGCAAAAGCCGCGAAACAATGCTTCTTTGCGAAGCTTTCGGCTTTGACACGATTTTAATTGAAACTGTTGGCGTGGGGCAGAGCGAAGTCACCGTGAGGTCGATGTCCGACTTTTTTCTGCTTGTGCAGCTTGCGACGCAGGGCGACGACTTGCAAGGGATAAAAAAAGGCGTTATAGAGCTTGCCGACGCGATAGCTGTCAACAAGTGCGACGGCAATTTGGTCGAGAAATCAACCCTTAAAAAGGCGGAGCTTGCGGGCGTACTGCATTTTTTGAACAGCCCGACACCGAACTGGTCGCCTTTTTGCGAGGTGTGCTCTGCCCACACGGGATTTAACGTGATGGAAATTTGGCGCAGGCTTCAAGAGTTTCATAAAAAAATGCTTGAGACGGGATTTTTTGAAATCCGCAGGGCGCATCAAAAGCGCGAGTGGCTGCATTCGGTGCTTGACGATGAAATTTTGCGCGAGTTTTATTCAAAGCCCGAGGTCGCAAGCATTTTGCCGCAAATAGAGGCGGATGTTGAGGCGTCTAAAATGCCTGTAACTGCGGCAGTAAGAAAACTTCTTTCCGCGCGGTAAAATATGTTGCTTTCGCAGGAATTTAAAGACGCTGTTTTGGAGTACAAGCTCTATCTTGAAATGGAGCTTGGCAAGAGCCGCAACACAGTAGCTTCTTATTTGAGCGATGTAGAGCAGTTTGCGCTCTTTTTGCAGTCGAAAAAAATTCAGTCTTTCGGCGGCGCGTCCGAAGCCGAAATTTCAGAATGGATTGCCAAGATTTCGCGCGGCGCGAAATCTTCCACGCAGTCGAGAAAGCTGAGCGCGGTAAAGTCATTGAGCGGTTTTTTGATGGAGGAAAAAATCTGGAAGTCCGATTTTTCGGAGCTTATCGCGCGCCCCAAAGTCCGCAGGGAAATCCCGAAAGTTTTGAGCAGGGAAGAAGTCTTGAAACTCCTTGCCGAGCCGTCGCGCGAAAATATGCTTGAAAAGCGCGACAGGGCAATGCTTGAACTTATGTATTGCAGCGGATTGCGCGTAAGCGAGCTTTGCGGGGTGAAAATTTCCGACTTGGATTTTCAAGCCAAAATAATACGCGTTTGCGGCAAGGGCGACAAGGTTCGACTCGTCCCGATAGGCGGCAGAGCCGTCGGCGCGATAAACGACTATGTGAATTTTTCGCGCGATTTTTTCAGAAAAAAACACCCGATTTATCTTTTCATAACAAATAAGGGCGACAAGCTTTCGCGTAAAACTTTTTGGCACAACATCAAAAAATACGCGCTGAGGGCGGGCATCGAGCATGAAATAAAACCGCATATGCTGAGGCATTCGTTCGCAACCCATCTCTTGGGCGCGGGCGCAAATTTAATGGCGATAAAAGAAATGCTGGGGCATTCCGACTTGGCGACAACTCAGATCTACACAAAAGTCGCCGATTCCGCCTTGATTGCCGAGCATAGCGCGCACCACCCGCGAAACAAGATGAAAATTGAATTTGAAAAATAAAAAAATCCGCATAAGGCGCGGATTTTTTGTTTTTTGCAAAATAGTTGGCATGAAATCAGCCAAGCTCTTCCGTCAGCATTTCCAGGACAAGGCTTGGATGCTTTGCTTCTTTTGCGACGGGAATGCCGGAATTTTTCATCTTTTCGGAGCATTTTTCGCCAATCGAATAAGCTTTCGGGCTTTTTGCGCCTTTTTTAAGTGAAAGCTTCTTCGCGTTTTTCACAAAGCCTTCGACTGCCGAGCCGCTTGCGAAATAAATTGCGTCCGCCCCGTTTTCAACAAACTCTTTCAAGGCTTCGTGTTCGCCGTCAAGCTCTATTAGCGAGGTCTTGTAAACGGGGAACGTATCTACGATGGCTCTTCCTTTTTCTTCCAAAATCTTTGATACGGAGTTGTCGTTTAGGTTGCCCGTGACGTAAAGCATATTTAAATTTTCGATTGTTTCGTAGTTTAAAATTGCTTCCGCCATGGCTTCGCCCGTGGCTTTTTCGGGAATGACGTCTGTTTGAATGAAAAACTCCTTCAATGCATCTGCGGTTGTGCTTCCCACGCAGGCAATTCGGCAAGGCCCTATGCAGCGTATGTCTTTAAACTTCTTAAAGAATTCCTTGAAGAAGCCCTTTACGCCGTTTGCGCTTGTAAATAAAATCCATTCATAGCAGGCGAGGTTTTTCAGAACATCTTCCGCAACCTCCGCGTCCGCCTCAAATTGCACGTCTATCAGCGGCAATTCCAAAACTTTCGCTCCAAGCTCTTTCAGCTGAGAGGCGAGGGGCTCGTTGTTCGGGCGCGTAAGAAGTATTGTCTTTTTGCTTAAAGGGAGATTTTTCATGATATTAGAAAGTGAAGTCGTCTTCTTTTCTGACGGAGAGCGCGAAAGCTTCAAGCAGGGCGGCGCAGCTTTGGACGTCTTGCAAATCCGCAGTTTCGGCGGGAGTGTGCATGTATCTTAACGGAATGCCCAAAAGCCCTGTTGCAACGCCGCGCCTTGTCATTTGCAGTATGCGGGCGTCTGTCCCCGTCGGGCGCGGCTCTGCGTTTATCTGGTATGGAATGTTATTTTTCTTTGCGCATTCAACGAGACGCTCAAAAACGACGGGGTTGATGTTCGGACCCCTTGAAATCACAACACCTGCGCCGAGCTTTATAAGCCCGTATCTGCGGATGTCGCAAGTTGGGAAGTCTGTCGCATGTTCGACGTCTATGGCGATTCCTATTTGCGGGTTTACGCTGTAAGAGGCTGTCCATGCGCCGCGCGTTCCAATTTCTTCCTGGCTTGTGGCGACCGCCGTTATTTTGAAGTCGGGGTTTCCGCCTTTTTCCTTTATCCTGCGCAGGGCTTCAAAGGCGCAGTAGCATCCCGCCTTGTCGTCGAAAGCCCTTGCGGCGTAGCGACTGCCGTGGAGGTGTTCAAGCCCGCATTCAAATACCGCGCTGTCTCCGATTTCAACGAGGCTTTCCGCTTCGTCTTTTGATTTTGCGCCGATGTCTATCCAAATCTGGTGGGTTTCGGGAACGTCTTTACGCTCTTTCGCGTCCATTAAGTGGATTGCCTTCTTGCCCGTAACTCCGCGCACAATCCCGTTTTTTGTAAGGATTGCGACTCTTCTTCCCGAAAGCATTATGTTGTCATGCCCTCCGAGTTGTTGGAAGAACAAAAATCCGTCGTTGTCGATATGCGAGATTATAAGCCCGATTTCGTCGATATGCCCCGCGAACATTATGGTTTTTTCCGCATTGCCGACAGTGGCAAATCTGTTTCCCAAAACGTCGCGCGAATATGCGTCAGCGAATGGCTTTGCGAAAGCATCGACGGCACATGCCGCCTGCGTTTCCGCTCCCGTGGGCGATTTTGTCGCCATTAGCGTTTCCAAAAAAGCATCTGGTTTTATAGTTTCCATAAAAATAGTTTAAAGTTGTTTTATCGGAAAATTTTTCAATTATTCAGGGCGCAGCTGTTTCATCGAAACTCCCAAAAGCTTTTGCGCTATCTTTTCAAGCTCGTATTCAGAACCCTTGAAGTGGAACGTGCGCTGTATGTGCAACTGCGATTTTTGGGGTTCGAGCGCGAGGGCGGGAGAGAATGTCGAGGTTTTGAAAAACTTGTCGGCATAGAATGTATCGTGGTTCGCGGGGCCGTTGTTGAATATCGAAACGGCGTCTCCGTCAAGCATGTCGTTTGTTCTGCGCCAGTACGGGGCGATGTATTTTGCGGGCGCAGGCGGCGGAACGAACGTTATGATTGTCAGCAGGTTTTGGTCGGAATCGTACGCGCCCAAAATGTTGCGCGTGCGCTTGGGATTCATAAAAATTTCGCCGAGCTTCGAGCCGTCCATGCGCATTCTTACAAAATCGCCCGCAACCGAAAGCCTGTCTCCGATGGGGGATTCATTGTACATGTCGGTTATTATCGAGCCTATGTCTTTGGGCGAGCCTTGGTTAAACGGAAGGAAGGCGTAGGTGCTTTTATTCGCATGGAACGTGGAAACCACCGCCAAGTTTATAAGACCGCTTTTTTCTCCCCAGGGCTTTTCTCCCTTGTTTGTAATTTTGTTCACCGATTGAAAGGCAACAATTTTGACGGTTTCGGGAATTTCAGTGTCTAAAATTATTTTGGCGTTTTCTTTCGTGATGTATGTAATTTCGCGGTTTGCCAAAATTTTTATGTTTTCCCCCTTGGCGTTTTTAAGCGAAATTTCCTTTTCAAAAGACGCTTGGTGGCGGTTCTTGCTTTTCACTTCCCACGGCTTTGACGAAATATCCTGCGGTATTTTCCAGTTGTCGGGGACAAATAGCGCGTCTTTTTCAAAGAACACAGAGTGGTCGGTACCTTCGGGGCCTATCCAAAACCTGTCTTCGCCGCCGTATAAGTTGCCGTGGCTTTCCTTCTCTCCCGAAGCTATGAGATTGCGGTTTATCCAGCCCATGCTGTATCCGTCGTCCCCGCTTAGAGTTGATGTCATGACCCGCGCCTGGAGCTTGGGCGACACTGCCACAAAACTTTCGTCTTCGCCAAGCACGATGCAGTCTGCGTATTTTTCGAGAAAAGCCAAGTCAAGCCCGAATTCCCACGCGTTTGAGGCGGATTTTTCCGCAATGGAATCTTCCAGCAGTCCGCATGCGCTTATAAACAATCCCGCGCCCGCCAACAGGCAATATGTCAAAGTTTTTTTCATATTGGCTTTAAATAATGTCAAAACATTGTTTTTGCGCAATATAAAAAATGTAAAACACGCTTTTATGGCGGACGCAAAAAAAAGACACCCGAGACAGGCGTCTTTTTTTATCAAGATTGGGTTTGTTCCAGCAAATCTTACTTTGCCTTGAATGCGGAGCTTGCCTTGAACTTGATTGCCTTGGAAGCCTTGATCTTAATCTTTTCCTTGGTCTTGGGGTTGATACCGGTGCGCGCCTTGCGGTCAACTACAGAGAAAGTTCCAAAGCCGATGAGCTGAACCTTCTTCTGTTTCTTTACGCCAAACTGGATGGCTTCGATGACTGCGTTGAGGGCTCTTTCCGCGCAAGCTTTTGTTGCGTCTGCGCCGAGGATTTCTTGTACTTTTGCGATGAGATCTGCTTTATTCATATAATATTTATATTTTTGTTGAGGTTAATTGGAGTAAAATCCGCTTAAAACATAAGCAATTAAGGTGGAATTTTTTATTTCAGTCAAATGAAAAATTGAAAAAATCCGAAAAAAATATCGGAAGAATGCCGATGAATAAAAGAGATTTTAAGGTTGAAAGGAGTTTTTTAAATTTTGTTTTGCAAAGTTTGGGCAAATTCATAAACTTTAAGAATACAATTTTTTTTAAGGACTATTATGAAAAAAGCAATAAAAGTAGCAGTTACCGGCGCCGCCGGCAATATTGGTTATTCAATGGTGTTTCGCATCGCAAAAGGCGATTTGTTCGGGGCTGACCAGCCTGTCGAGCTCAATCTTATAGACATTGCCCCTGCGATGGACAAGCTTGAAGGCGTGAAAATGGAGCTTGACGACTGCGCTTTTCCGCTTCTTGAAAAAATCGTTTGCACTTCCGATTTGGCGGAGGGCTTCAAGGATGTAAACTGGGCAATTCTCGTAGGCTCCATGCCGCGCAAGGCGGGTATGGAAAGATCCGACCTCTTGAAAATCAACGGCGGCATTTTCACGGGGCAGGGCAAGGCAATCGAACAATATGCCGCAAAAGACGTGCGCATTTTTGTTGTAGGCAATCCCTGCAACACAAACTGCTGGATTGCAAAACAGTCCGCTCCGTCAATCCCCGCAGACCGCTGGTTTGCAATGACGATGCTCGACCAACACCGCGCTACATACCAGCTTGCAAACAAGACCGGCGTATTGAGCCGCGACGTCAAGAATGTCGTAATTTGGGGCAACCACTCTTCAACACAGTATCCCGACGCATACAATGCCACGATAAACGGAAAGCCCGCGGTTGAAGTCGTAAACGATAAGGACTGGCTTGAAAACGACTTTATCCCGACCGTGCAAAAGCGCGGTGCTGCAGTCATCGCCGCGCGCGGTGCGTCTTCGGCGGCTTCCGCTGCAAACGCGGCAATCGACACTGTTTACGCGCTTTCAACTCCGACCCCGAAAGGCGAATGGTTCAGCGTCGGTGTCTGCTCGAACGGAGAATACGGAACGCCCAAGGGAATCATAACTTCCCTTCCCGTCCGCACTGAAGACGGCAAGACTTGGCATGTCGTTGAAGGCTTGGACATCAACGAATTTTCCCGCGCGAAGATTGACGCAACAAACAAAGAGTTGCTTGACGAAAGCAATTCCGCAAAAGAAATTTTGGGTCTTTAATTTTTAAGGCTTGCGGGTGTCCGAGAAATTCGGGCACCCGTTGTTTTATGCGGGCATGAGGGCGGCTTTAAGAAAAAGCATAGAAGGCGGAGTCGAAAAATTTTTTGAGGGCGGCTTCGCGCAAGGTTGGTTTTTCAAACTTTCCGACGCTTTTATGGAAAGCTTGGACATTGCGCTCACTTTGAAGGGGGCGACGCGTGGCACATGCTTTTCGTTTGCCGCGGGCGATGTCTTTTATGACGATGCTTCCGCTTATTCCCTTGAATGGGGCAGGGCGAAGTTGAAAATAAAATTTTGCGCGAGGGTGTTGCAGGCAAATCCGTCTTCGATAGTTCAGCAGGAAATTTCGGGAGGAAAAAAAACAAGGGAAGTTGTTGACGGGCTTTTGGTTTTCGCCCTTGATTCCTATTCGGGCGGCGA
Organism: Intestinicryptomonas porci; assembly: GCF_033971905.1. Taxonomy (NCBI): domain Bacteria; kingdom Pseudomonadati; phylum Verrucomicrobiota; class Opitutia; order Opitutales; family Intestinicryptomonadaceae; genus Intestinicryptomonas; species Intestinicryptomonas porci. The sequence goes on along the minus strand of NZ_JALBUT010000006.1, from coordinate 135,854 downwards.
AGTTTTTACCCGTGAAATTGAAACTAACCAGTACGACTTCGTGAATTTTTTGCGGACGGGAATATTGGAAAGCGCGGGGCTTAGGTTATCTTAAAGCCTTATCTGCGTTTTTAGGAATTTGCGCTGTTTTTTTATCAGTTTTTTTGTCGATAAAAATATTTTTTCGGCGAGGTTTGAAAAGTCGTTTTGCCTTATGGCTTCCATTGTTTCGCGGTATCCTATCGCCATTGCAGCCGACGGATTTTTTTCAATCCCGATAGACATCAATTTTTTTGTTTCTTCTATAAGCCCGTCTTCAATCATTTTTTCGGCGCGTGTTTTTACCCTTTTAAAAAGCTCTTCATCGGGCATGTCGGTGCTTTTGAAATTGATTTTGAAGTTGCCCATCGGGCAAGGCAGGCTCTCGAATTTTCTGCGCAGTTCTTTGAGGGTGAGAGATGTCGCCAAAACTCTTTCGAGCGCGGGGCGTATTCTGCGCGGATTTTGAATGTCTATGGAGTCGGCGGCTTCGGGGTCGAGGGATAGCAGTTTCTCTTTGAGTGCTTCGCTTCCGCCCAAATCAAACAGCTTTTGGCATTCGTCCTTTACGGATTTTGGAATTTCAATTTCGTCCGTCACGGGAGAAAACCAAGCTTTCAAATAAAATCCGCTTCCCCCGGCAACGATTACCCTTTTTTTGTTTTTTAGGATTTTTTCCAGCGCGTGTTTTGAAAGAGCCACATATTCGCCGACGCTGAATTGCCGCGACGGATGGCATACGTCTATCAAGTGGTGCGGAATTTCGGCGCGCTCTTTTGCGGACGGCTTTGCAGAGCCTATGTCCATAAATTCGTAAACTTGCACGCTGTCGCAGGAAATGATTTCGGCATCGACAGCTTTTGCAAGCTCTATCGCTTTCGCCGTTTTTCCCGAAGCGGTCGGTCCGCTTATTATGAAAATTTCTTCGCCGCCAATATCCATTGTGAAAATTTAATCATACTCTACTTGAAGGGAAAATTTTTTCGAGAAAATTTTAATGGGATTTTTTCTTGAAGAACGGCGGGGGCTTGTTAATTTTCTCTTTCGATGAAAGCCTTTTTCACAAGTTCGATTTTTTTGTTTTTGGCGGCGTTTGCGTTTGCAAAAGAAGACTATTGGAATGTCGGTTTGCAGATAAACACCGTACGCCCTCCGCTTCCAAGCTCGTTGGAAGATGTCGAGTATTGGGATTTAAACGGCGACGGAGTTTTTGACGCCATTAAGACCGTCTCTTCAAAGGGCATTCCGATGCTTTGGCTTGACGATGGGAAAAACGGCATAAATAAAGGGGATTTTGCCTTGCCCGCAGTGAACTCATGCCTTCTTGTCGATAGAAACAATGACGGCGTTTACGACTTTATCGTAAAGTGGCTCGACGAAGACGGCGATATGAAGGCCGACCTTCAGCTTGTCGCGGAATATCCTCTTGAACCCACTGATTTGGTTTGGCCAAACGGTCATTACATGTGGGTTATAGACACTCAGCATGATGGCGTTTTCAACTGCATCGACTGGCAAAATTTCAAAATAAACGCATGGAAAAAATCGGGGCTTTCAAACTTTTATTTGGGCTACGGCGGGCAAAAGGCGTTTTTGAAAAACCATACTTCGACCGACAAAATGCGGGATTTGCGCCTAAACTGGGAAAATCCGTTTTTGTTTTATGACGAGGATTTTGACAATTTAAGCGAAATGGCAATCAGGGTTATGGTTCCATTCAAAAAGACGGGAAAAGAGGGCGCGAAGCCTAACACCAAGGAATATTCGCAGCTTGGCGGCAATTGCGACTGGCTTTCGCTTGCGGTTGATTTGGATAATGACAACGCCCCCGGCAACGAATTTGATTTCGACTTTTCCATATGCTATATTGGCGACGGTTTTAAATATACCGACTGCGTACAGCGCATAAAAAATTTAAAGGCGATGAGGGGAATGGAAGAGGCGGACAAGTTTTTCCCCGACCCGAGAATAAGAAATTTGCAAGAGCTTGTTTATCCCGACCACAGGCAGGTTAAGGAGCTGATGTACTCAAAAGACGCAAAGTGGTCTAAGTTCTGGTTTGTATATGACGAGGACGACGACTGTTCAAGGTGGGAGCGCGTGGAGTTTTACAAGCCTTTGGACGTGTTTAAAGTCGGTACAAACAAAGGCGGGCTTGACGACAACGTGCAGTCAGACCCTTCGGGCGACAGGGGAGAGTGGGATTTAAATGGCGACGGCGGCGGATTTTTGTACATCGCAAAATTCGACGGAAAGCTTCACTTGGCGGGGGCTGAGTGGGGAGCTTGGCGCATAGACCAGGACGCCGAGTATTTCCAGGGCTTTAACAGGACCTTTCAAAACAAGGACCCCAAAAAGTTTGCAACAATCCTCTATGAGGATTCCGACAAAAACGGATTTTTCGACACGGTAAAATACGACTTGGACGGCGACAAGGTTTTTGAGGAAACCGTGAGTTTGGCGGAGCTTGGAATTTCCGATATCTGCGAAAAAATCGACATTTCAAAATTCTCATACGCCGACTATTTGAAGCTTGGCGCGGAAATGGCAAACCGCATGTGGGAAAACGCGCAGGAGCTTCTTTTAATCGCGCAAAAAAGCGGGCTTGACACTTCTTGGTACGCGAAGCTTGCGGCGGCAAACTCAATCCGCGAAAAATATTCAAACGGCTGGTGGCTTCAATTTTATATTTACCGCGATTTAAGAAGCATGCTTGTTTTAAGAGGCGAAACCGAAAAGGCTGAAAAGCTGAAAAAAGCCTATTATTCGGGCGACTGGTCTCAATTCGGCAAATAGAAAATAATTTGCTTGAAAACTTTTTAAGCAAATCCACTCTGTCTTGTATGTTTATAGACGAGGCAGAAATTTACATGAGAGCGGGCAACGGCGGCGACGGTTCGGCGAGTTTCAGGCGCGAAAAGTTTATTCCGTTCGGAGGTCCCGACGGCGGCGACGGCGGCAACGGCGGCAATATTTACGCTTTGGGCGATGAAAATATGACAGACCTTGAAGCCTACCGCTTCACTCCGCAAATTGTGGCAAAGAGTGGCGGCAAAGGCATGGGACGCAACAAGACGGGCGCGGACGGCGGAGACATAGACGTGCATTTCCCGCTTGGCACGATAATAATAAATTCCGAAACTTCCATGGTTGCCGCGGAAGTTTTAAAGCACGGAGAGCGCATCTTGATTTTGCGCGGCGGCAAGGGTGGCTTGGGCAATACCCATTTTAAGACATCAACAAACCGCGCTCCGAGGCAGTTTACGGAGGGAACAGAGGGCGAGGAAGGCACGTTTAAGCTTGTTCTTAAAACCATTGCCGATGTCGGAATGGTGGGTTTCCCGAACGCGGGGAAGTCTTCTTTAATGAATTTGATTACGTTCGGTCGTCCAAAAGTCGGCTCTTATCCGTTTACGACTTTGCACGTCAATGTCGGAATTATAGAGTATCCCGAATTTTACGACAGGCTTGTTTTGGCGGACATTCCGGGAATTATCGACGGAGCGTCTGAAAACAAGGGGCTTGGGCATAAATTTTTGCGCCACATTGAAAGGTGCAAAATGCTTTTGATTATGCTCGACATGGCGGGAGAGGACGGCAGGGACCCGCTTGAAGATTATTCGGTCTTGATAAGAGAGCTTTCCCTTTACGATGAAAAACTGCTTGAAAGACCGATAGTGGTTGCGGCAAACAAAATGGACGAGCCTGCCGCCTTGGAAAATTTAAAGAAATTTGAAAAGAAGCACCCGAATATAAAAATTATTCCGATTTCCTGCCTTTCGGAAGATGGCGTGCCTGAATTGAAGGCTGAAATTTACTCGGTATGCAAGGCGCAGGCTGTTCCCGATAAAAACCATTTTGAATTTTAATAAAAACAAACGCCAAAGCTTTTTGCTATGGCGTTTTTTGTTTTTCAGCGTTTGCGCGCGTTTTTGTTTGGCTTCTTTTTCGGGCGCGGGGCTTTTTGCCTGCCTTTGTAGGCGGCTTGCGGATTTATCATATCGTGGGCGTCCTCGCAAATTTCAAGGTATCTAAATGGCGTGGAGTCTTCGTTTGTGATAAATCTGCCCCATGCGTCGAATGTCGCCTCAGCGGGAACGGGCTGGCGTTTTATTTTGTCGCTCGACCACATTAAGCGCATCTTTCCTTCGCCCGTTCGATGTTCGTAATTTATCTGGACAGGGAACATGTAGCCTTTTTTCAGGCTCACCGTGGCTGTTCGCGGAGGCATGGAGCTTTGGTAGTTGTTTTCGCGTATAAGCTGTTTGTTGCCGCGCTTTAACTCGTAGCCGTCGCCGTCGGGGGCTTCCACTTCAAAAGTATAGTTCCCGTCTGCGGGGATTTTTATGGAGGCTTCCCACTGCATTCTGAAATTTGTCGGTTCTATTCCTTTTGCGGGGCTTTCCCCGAATGTAAATTCGATAGACGGCTTGTTGTAGGCGCGTGGAACTCTTTCGGCGTCTTTTGAGCGGTTAAACGATACTCTTGCGCCCTTTATTATCGGAGTGTTCGGAGGGTCGTCTGACATCGGCATGAAGGCGGTTGCTTCGTCATATTCATCGAACATTCCTATGAAGAACATTTCAGCTCCCGCGCTAACGGCATTTTTTATCTGCTCTTCGACAAACTCTCCGTTTCGCCTCGGAGTGTACGCTTGGTCTGAATTGGATTGTATATGTTTTAAATTTGCCCATGAGAACCCCGGGTGGATATGGGCGTAGTACAGTACATTTTCGCCGAGCAGTTCCTTTACGTTTTTTATGTCGCTTTCATAACTGCGGTGGAGCCAGAACAAAACGGCGTCGTGGTTTTTGAAATGAGATTCTATCCATTCGGGCTTGTCCTTCCATCTGCCTGATGCGCCGCCTATGAAGTAGTTGCCGCCGTATTTCGGGTCGTTTTTAAGAAAATTCATGACTCTGTTTGATTCTTCAAGGGAAATTCCGCGAAGCTCCATTCCCCAGACGAACACGACGGGCTTGCCGTCAACCCTTGCGTAGTTCGGGTCTTCGCGCAGTCCGAATTCGTCGATGCACCATTTCCAGTCGTTTGAAATTTTTTCAAAAATATTTTCGTCGGAGCATCCGCTTATGTCGTATTCTATCGCCCAAATTCTGCCTGTTCTATTTGCCGCCTCGCGGACATTGCCCATGACCCATTGCTCTCTTTTATTGTTTGCCCAAGAGTCTCCGCCTATGAATCTTTGCAAAAACGCGCCGTCGATGTTGTATTTTTTCATCCATTGAAAATGGGTATATACCACTTCGGGGCGGGCGGACGAAAACAAATACGCGGGCTTTCCGCTTAACGTCTTAGTTTCGTGCGCTTTTTCCAAGACTCCTTTCGGGTAGTCGTCCAAATACGGCCACATGTCAACCGAAAATCTTTGCGCGGGAACATTGCCCCAATGCACCCATCCGTCTTGATAGGCGTCGTTCGGAGTTCTGAACCATCCCTGGTACCCCGTCATTGTCTTGCCCTTCAACGTGTCGTTGTTTGGCGGCTTTACTGTTTTGCCCTTGTAGGGATATTTCCAGGATTCTGCAATAAGGTATTTGAAGTAGGCGTTGTTGAATGCTTCTCCGCTTACGGTCGCCTTTGCGATTGCCAAGACGGGATTTGGCGTAGCGGCGCGGTCTTCCGACCAGTGCGATTCCCTAAGCTTTACGGAGAACGCTTTAATCTCGTCCTTTTTTATTCCCGAAAAGCGGTAGTGTGCGGTTTTCCATGAGCGGGAATTTAAAAGAATATGGTAGGTGGACTTGTCAGGCTTGATTTCTTGCCCGAGAGAATTTATCGCGCGGATTTCGAGCCTGCCGTAGGAGGCGTCGGCAAATGTCATCTCCAAAAATATTTCGTCTTTCGGCGTGTTTGGCCATTTTCCGCCGCGAGGTTGCAAAAATATGGGGGAATCCTTCTTTTCAATCCATGCGACTTTGCTGTTTCTGGAAGTCAGCCTGAAATTGTCGTTTTTCGTATATTCCCCGTCAGGGGTTTGAAAGGCTTGCAGGGGAAGCTCCTGCGCTTGCAAAATCAGGGGAAAGGCGCATATGAAAAAAATTGCGGCAAATTTTATTTGTCGGAACATAGGCAAATATTTGGAAAATTTTTAAGCGCGCATTCGATTCTTCGTAATTCCCCGCACCCCATGCCAAAAATGCGCAAAAAACTTGAACTTAAAGCGGCTTAACATTAAAGTTCGTGTTAAAAACTGACGATATAATCTAAATGTTGTTTGGCATTATTCAAGTATTTTTTGAATTGCGGATTTTAACGGAAAATTTTTGCGGGCACCATGGATAAATTAAGGGATTTTTTGGCTGGAAAATTGGGGGCAATTTCCGAGGATAAAGTAGATTTTTGCGTTTCGGCTATATTTGTCGTTTTAATTTTTGCGGCGGCGTTTGCCCTTGCCTGCGTTTTGCGCATCGTGTTCTTTAAAATTGCAAAGAGATTTTTGGAGAGAAAAAATCCTTATGTGAGAAACGCCATTGCCTCCCACAATTTGATTGGGAAGCTTGCGAGCTTTCTGCCCGCGTTGCTTGTCCTTGCGTTTTTGCCCGCAGTGTTTTACGCGGGTGAGCCCGGCGCAAACATAGTCGAGCGTTTTTGCCTGATTTGGATTATCGTTTTGGGGGTGCGCCTGTTAAACTCCCTGCTTTCCGCGCTGAATGAAATATTTTCAAAAAAGAAAGCGGCAAACGGGGGCAATTACGTAAAGGGATTTGTACAAATATTTCAGGTGGTCGTGGTGTTTGTGGCGGCAATTATCATAATAGGCATTTTGATAGACAAGTCTCCGCGCTCTCTTCTCACGGGGTTGGGAGCGTCGGCTGCGATTTTAATGCTGGTTTTCAAGGATACCATTTTGGGCTTTGTGGCGGGAATTCAGCTTTCGCTAAACGATATGTTAAGAATTGGCGACTGGATTACCGTCAAAAAGTACAATGCGGACGGAAACGTTATTGAAGTCGGGCTTAATGCCGTGAAAGTTTACAACTTCGACAACACCATAACCACTGTTCCGCCTTACGCCTTGGTGAGCGATTCCTTTCAAAATTGGCGCACTATGGAAATTTCCGGCGGAAGGCGTGTGATGCGCTCTATTCTCATCGACCAGCAAAGCATAAAATTTTGCTCGCCGAAAGATTTTGCGTCATTGCGTGAAAAATCCGAAACATCTGCTTTCTTGGAAAAATTCACTCCTGAAAATTTTAGCGCGGACGCGGAGGGCAAGACGCTTACCAATCTCGGGCTGTTCAGGGCTTACGCCGAATTTTTGATAAGGAATAACCCAAGCGTAAATTTGCAGATGACGTATATGGTAAGGGAACTTGAACCGACTTCTCAAGGGCTTCCGCTTCAGTTTTACTTTTTTGTGAACAATACCGAATGGGTCGCATTTGAGCGCATTCAGGCTGATTTCATGGATATGTTCATCGCGCTTTTGCCACTGTTTGATTTGCGGATTTACCAAGAGGAATCAGACTTCGGGGAAAGCTGAAAACGCTCAGAATGTCCCCGGCTTTCGCTTTGAGCTTATAATTGCCGAATTTGCCTTGATTTTTACGTCCGATGCGATTTTAACTTTCGGAATGAGCGCGCAGCCGCTTGCGATGTCGCACCTGTCCCCGACTTTGCAAAATCCCGTCAGATCACAATGCGAGCCTATGTTTGAAAAAGCCCCCGCGCTTGCGTTATGCCCGATTTGCGAGTGGCTTTCAATTATCGCAAATTCCCCGATTTCAGCCCCTGCCGAAACAAGGCAAAACGGGGCGATTATCACTCCTTGCGATATTTCCGAAAGCCGCGAAACTTCGCAGGTCGGGTGGATTATTTTGGCGAATTTCGCGTTTTTTCTTTTCAAAAAATCGGCGGCGGCAATGCGCTTTTTTATGTCTTTTATTGCAATGCAAAACACGTCTTCCGCCTGCGGGGAGTAATTTTCCATAATCCCCAAATATTCTGCCGGGAAATTTTTTATTTCTATCGGGCTTAAAAATCCCGACACGCTCCATCCTGCGCTTTTGGCAAAGCAAAAAACGTCCAATCCGAAATCGTCTTCGCAAACAATTATGTTCATTTACTTTGAGCCTGTAAGCCCGCCGTCAACCGTAAGGCTTGTTCCCGTAATCCAAATAGACGCGTCTGAAAGCAGGAATGCCGCGGCGTTTGCCACATATTCGGGCTTCCCGTAGCCGAGGGGATATTTTGCCTCGTCGATTTTTGCGAGTTCGGGATTTTGGTTTAAAAAGGACTCTGTCATCGGAGTTTTTACGAGCGCGGGGCAGATTGCGTTTGCCCTGCATTTGCGCGGCGCAATTTCAGCCGACAATGCTTTTGTAAATGCTATCATTGCGGCTTTCGAGGCAGAGTATGCCGATATTGCGGGCTGTGGCAGAAACGCGCTTGTTGAAGACATGAAGACAAGGGACGCCCCCTTGTTGAACTTCTTGTTTCTTAAAAGATGCCGTGTCAGCTTTATTTGCGCCGTGCAGTTTAAGCTTATGATTTTTTCAATTTCATTTTCGTCGGAAAATTTTAAAAGCGACGAATAATGTATGCCAGCGCACGCCGCAAAGCCATCGAGAGGCGGAGTTTCGCACGCAAGGGTTGCAAGCGAATTTTCATCGCTTAAATCGGCGCAAATCAAAGGTCTGTTTCCCAAACATAGTTCGTTTGCAACAGCTTTAAGTTTTTCTTCGCTTCTTCCGCTCAAAACGACATTTGCTCCGAGCTCTGCGAAAATTCTTGCGCACTCCTTGCCAATTCCCGAAGTCGCGCCTGTTATCAATATCGTTTTGCCTTTTAGTGAAAATTGGCTGCCTTGCATAAATTTTTCAAAATTTGTTGATTTTTTTAATTAAACTTTCACTTGCAAAATTCGTCAACAACTAATTTTATACATGCTAATGTTTATGAAAATTTTCGCGGATGAAAAATCTAAGAGGGCGTGCGAATTTTTGGCGCGCGAAGCCTGCGCGGCGGGGGGAAGGGCGTATTGCGTCGGCGGATGCGTGCGCGATGCGCTGCTCGGAGTCGAGCCTAAGGATGTTGATGTCGAGATATACGGGCTTGAAGCGGAAAAAATCGAGAGGATTTTGTCGAAAAAATTCAGGTTTGAAATTGTCGGAAAAAGCTTTGGAGTATGGATTTTAAAGGGGCTTGACATTGATGTCAGCATGCCGCGCACCGAGCGCAAGACGGGAATCGGGCATAAGGCGTTTGAAATTGTGGGCGACCCGTTTCTTACGCCCAAAGAGGCATGCGCGCGCCGCGATTTCACCATAAACGCGATTTTATACGACATCCTTTCGGGCGATATCATAGACGAATTCAGCGGGATGGGCGACTTGAAGAATAAAATTCTCCGCCACACATCTGAAAGATTTTCGGAAGACCCTTTGCGCGTGCTAAGAGCAATGCAGTTTGCGGCGCGCTTTAACTTGGACGTCGCGCCCGAAACTGTCGAGCTATGCTCCAAAATCGAAATGGAAAATTTGCCCGAAGAGCGGATTTTTGAGGAGTGGAAAAAACTAATTTTAAAGGGTGTTGAAATTTCAAGGGGGCTCTTCTTCTTGCGGGATTGCGGCTGGGTAAAATATTTCAGGGAACTTGCGGATATGGTGGACTGCCCGCAAGATCCGCGCTGGCATCCCGAAGGCGACGTTTATGTCCATACCGCCCATTGCATGGATTCTTTCGCAAAAAAGCGGGTAGGCGACGATAGGGAAGACTTGATTGTTGGGCTTGCCGTGCTATGCCACGACATGGGAAAACCCAAATGCACCACGATTGGCGACGACGGCGCGATACATTCCTACGGGCACGATATTATTGGAGGCAAAGTTGCGCGCAAATTTTTGGAGCATCTTACGCGCGAGAAGTCCATTGTGGAGGAAGTCGTCCCTTTGGTGGAGCGTCATATGGCTGTTTTGGATCTTTGGCGCAGCAATGCGGGAGACGGGGCAATACGCCGACTTGCGGGTAAGGTGAAGCGCATCGACCGCCTTGTGCGCCTCGACGATGCCGATAGAAACGGACGCCCGCCCATCGAACCCGAAGATTCCCCTCAGGGCTTGTGGATTATGCAAAGGGCGGAAGCTCTCGCTATAAAGGATTCTGCGCCAAAGCCGATACTCCTTGGCAGGCATTTGATAGAGCTTGGTCTTACGCCAAGCGTGAAGTTCAAGGATATTTTGAATGCCGCATACGAAGCGCAGCTTGACGGGGCTTTTTTCGACGTTGAGCACGCGGTAAAATACGCAAAAGACAATTTGCTTTAAAGAAAACTTGACTAATCGGCGCATTAAGACTTTATTCATTGTCTTTAAATCAAGCTTTAGTGGTGGAATTGGCAGACACGTACGATTCAGGTTCGTATGCCGCGAGGCGTAAGGGTTCAAGTCCCTTCTAAAGCACTGTTTTTGAAGCCCCTAAATTAAAACGTTTAGGGGCTTTTTTGTTGATGAATAAAGGGATTGCGGGCTTTTTCAACCTCCGCTTGCCGTTCGCTTGCAATCCGCAAAATATCCCTATTTTGGCTTGAAAAGTCCCCAAAAAGTAGTTTGTGGACGGATTGATGCGGTTGAAGTAAGTACAAGGTGTAAACGGGGATTATCGCAATGATGTTGGGGCGGGGCACAGGTATTATGCAAAAAATCCCGACGCCAATGCCTCGGGATTTTTATGCTTAAGACGGGACTTGAACCCGTACGACTGTTTAAAGTCAGCGGATTTTAAGTCCGCAGCGTCTACCATTCCGCCACTCAAGCGTTAAAACAGAATCGCGTTTTCGCGATTATTAAAATGAGAAATCTACATTATATTGAGAATTTGTCCATACTTTTTTTGTTTTAAGCGAATTTTCCTTATTTGCATCGGGTTTTATATTTTATTTGATTATTATTTTAGGTATGGGTTTGTTGATTTTTAGTTAGTTATGAAATTTTTTACGAAATAAGTGTTGACAGTAAATCTTTCGGTTTTAAACTTAATTTCAAATCTTATAATTTAAATACTTATGAAAAAGTTAATACTAACCTCATTATCAACCCTTGTCGCATTTGCGGCTATCCCTTCTTTTGCGCAGATTTACGACTGGAAGTTTGAAACTTCGGAGCCTACCGACATAAATTGGTCGGACATTGAATGGACTAAAACGGAAACTACGCAACCTCGCGACAGGTTTTATTTGAATGTCAACAATTCCACTTCTTCCACTGTTAAAATTGTCGGCGGACAGACTGTCAATATGCTCGAAGACGCTTCGATGTATTTGGAAAATGACACAAAGCTTGTCATTGGCGATACAGAAGGAGATCAGATTTCAACGTTGCATTTTGTTGCAACAGGCTCGAAAGATACGTTTTTGGAAATAACGGGGCGTTCGAGTGTTGTAGTGAACAAAAACGGTGTTTTGACGATGGATGCCAATCGTCCAATTCGTTGGTGGAGTCCTTCTAACACTGTTGCTGATGATTTTGTGGCATTCTTGGTGGACGGCGGTACGGTTAACGGCAGTGTTAATGTCGGAACGGTCCAAAACAATGTCGGCAAGGTCAATGCGGTATTCCAAAATGGTGCGACTCTCAATCGAAATACAGAAGTTAATCCATTGGGAATGAATGGTAAGGGTACGCTCACTTTTGATAATTCCACTTACAATGTTTGGAACATAAACAATCTCGGCACAAACAACGGCTGGGGTAATCACGTTATGAATACCGGAGCTGATAATCAAAATTATCAGAATTCGGTTGTCATTACAAATGGTTCAGTTTGGAACGGTGCCGGTGTTCTTACTTTGGGGGGTGACGGCAAGGCTACCGGTGTAACTTATTACGACTTTTCTTCCGATATTACAAATTCCGGAATGACAGGGGCTGACCTCACTTTGCAAGTCGGCAGGGCAACGAGCGAAGAAAGTTTCTTTAAATTCGCAATCACAAACGGCGGTAAAGTTTCGGCAAAGAATGTTATATTGGGCGCACAGGATGGCACAAAGAGCCAGCACACCATGGGTTCTTTCACCTTTGAAATGGAAGGCGACAGTGCCGACAATATGGCAAGGTTTGCCGCTTTTGGTCAAACCATTTGGAATCTTGCCCGCACAAATGCAGACAGCACTTGGAATACGAACTTCTTGATGAAGGGCAATGCAAAGTACCAGACAGTCGGTTCATTTGATGTTGCAAGAAATGAGGATTTCGGCGGCACTGCCAACTTCATTATGAGCGGAGACAACAATATATTCCAAATTGGCGGCAATTTTAATGTTAAGGGCGGCTGGAATCATACAAATGTTTCTGAAGCGGAAATCAACATTTCAACTGCCGATGCCACAAATTCGACATTCCAGACAAACGGCATGAATGTTTATTCGCACGGCAACAGCAGAATAGACATTGATTTCTTGGGAAGCACGAATACTCTTTCGTTTACAAATTCCGACTTCAATATGTATTCGTCTAAAATCGAGGGCGATTCTGTCGCATCGGTTGAAATCGGCGTTGCAACATTTACGTCGGTCAAGAATTTCCGTTTGACAAACAATGCTTCCGGTCAGCAGGAATTGGTGTTCTCAAACGGGGTAAACGCAACGTTAAACAGCGCAAGCTTCTCACAGTCGGATATTGAAGGCGGAGATGCAGTTAGCTACTATGTTGTAAAAGACGGCGCAACGCTTACAACTAATGCAGACAATGGATACAGTACCCAGAATGGTGCTATGCGTTCGGGCGAAGTCGGCATCAAGCTTTTGGGCAACGGCTCTTCTTTCATTTCAAAAGGACAGATGAACGTCCATCCCGGCAATGAAGGCAATACGGGCGGTACTTACGCAATCAGAATGCTCGGCACTAACGGCACTTTTGAAGCCCAAAAGAATTTGCACTTTAGCGGCTTGTTCCAAGGCGACGACGCCATGTACTTGTTTGAAATGCAAGGTTCCGGCAACACTGCAAATATAAACACATTCAATTTTGGCAACAACAATTCGACTGCCGGCACATACCGCTTCTATTCCAAGAGCGATTCTGCGGAAAAGAAGAATAATCTCATCGTTACAAATACGACGATTGCATTGGAAGGTCAGATGGTCGAATCTACTGCTGTTCGCGAATTCATCATGGCGGGCAACACAACTTTGCGCACAAGCACAGGCGGCGGCGTTATAATGAAAGTTCACGAATACGGCGGCAAGGATTACTTGGGCGGAACAGGACTTTTTGAAGTTCGCGGTTCGGGCAACGACGCTTTGTTTACTGAGCTTAAATTCGGCAACGGCATCGCTTCGAGCGGAACTGCAATAATGCGCATTGTCGGCGGCGGTTCTTCCATTGAAACAAGAACTTTCAGAATGATGAGCGGCGCGTGGACTTCTCTTGATGAGCGCATCGGCGGCGTTTTGGAATACAAATTCGATGATACCGGTATTTCCGCAATCAAGATTACAAACAATATCGAAAATTCCTTCAACGGAATTTTGAGCGTTGACTTCTCCGGAATGTCGGGCAATTACGATAACGAACGCTTTGTTTTGATTTCAAGCGCGGACGGCAACCTTGAAAATAAAATTGCCGAATATTGGTATAGTTTTGAATATAATGAAGTCTTGGAGCAGATGGAAGTCATAACCAGAGGCTTGGATAACGAATCCTACACCTTTGCGGTTGAAGACAGCCTTGAAAACAGCGGCTACAAGGATTTCGTAGTTTACTATACAGGGGCTACTGTAATTCCTGAACCTTCTACATACGCGGCAATTTTCGGAGCTTTGGCTCTCGCATTTGCGGCGTACCGCAGAAGAAAGTAATTTTATAAATTGCAAGAAAATCAATGGAAGACTGCCTTTTCGGGTAGTCTTCTTTTTTTAGTTTATATTTTGGTATTATGGGATTTTATGTATTTTACATTGCGAAAAAAACATATTTTGCGGCTGATTAAAATCTTCGTCTTGTGTCGCCTGAACTTGACTTGCTTTGGGATAGGGTTTTTATTTGTATGAAATTTTTATGGCAATTTTAGACTGGTTTAAAAATCTGTTTTTTGGCGCGTCCGAGCCTTTTTCGGATGCCGGCACGTTTTTTGTCTGGGAGCCTTGTTCGAAGTCGCATTCCGAGGTCGTGCCAGGCTATGCAAAATATTTGCTTGATTTGGGTTATAAGGTTTCCGTCATTGTAAATCCCGAAAAGCTGAAAGAGGGTGTGTTTTGCAGGTTTTCAGACCCGAATTTGATTTTAAACAGCATCAGTCGTTCAAAGGCAAGGAAGTTCTTTTTGAAAAAGGGTTTGGCGAACGCCAAAGGCATTTTGGTGACAACGGTCGGCAAGCTCTCGAACGGCAGGGATTATAACGGCGCGTACGAGTTTTTTGCGAAGAAGCTCCCCGGACAGAAAACCCTGTTTGTCGAGCACGAAATAAAGCCTGCGGTCGATGGCGGAACTTGGGACGAAAATATCATAACCCTGCGCAAGCCCGACTACAAGGGCGCAAAGAGCGTTGTGGTAAACCCGCATTACTTTGGAAATGTACGCATAACGAATAAAAGCGAAGACATCGTAAAATTCATTGTCGTTGGCGCGTTGCAGGATAAGCGCAGGGATTGTTCCATAATTCTTAGCGCGTTTGAAAAGCTTATAGACCGCGGCATAACGAACGTGAAGCTTATCGCGGTGGGGAAGGGGGCAGTGAATTTGCCCGAAAAAATAAAGCCCTATGTGGAGCTTAAAGGCTCGCTTCCGTTTAAAGATATGTATGATGAAGTTGAAAAGGCGGATTTCTTTTTGACTTCTTACGAGCCTGATTTCGCGCCGCATTTGCGCTACATAACAACCGGCACGAGCGGGGCGTTTCAGCTTGTTTACGGCTTTTTGAAGCCCGTTGTAATTCAGGAGAAATTCGCGCCGATAAACGGGTTTAACGGCAAAAACTCCGTCATATATTCAGATTCTTCAAGCTATTCCGAAGCCTTGGAACGGTGCGTAAAAATGTCTGCGGGCGAATATGGCAAAATGCAGGCAAATTTGAAAGCTCTGGCGGATGAAATTTATGCTCAGTCTTTGCTTGCCCTTAAAGAACTGATTGAAAAATAATGTTTTGAATACTGTACTACTCCAAGTTTCGCGCGGCTATCTCACCGATATGTTTTGCTTTTGAGCCTCGTTTATTACCTGGTTTTTGAAAGTGTTGTTTATTTGGCAGTGCTCGCACTGCTGGGATATTTCAATGCGGGCGGCTATAAAGGCGGAAAGATTGCCCGCGTACCATTTGTTTGCCAGTTTTTGCGCGATTTCAAGAGAGTGCGGACTTAAAATAATAGTTTTGCGAACCCACATTTCATTATTGGTCTTTTTCATAATGACTATGTTTTAGCTTATTGTGATTTTTTCAACAAAATTATCTTGTAATGATATAAAACGATAATTTATTACTAAGTGATTATGCAATAATTTTTTAAGGCCGAAAATATTTTTTATGTCGCGGATTTTGCAAAAAAACCTGCCTCAATGCGGCAGGTTTTCAAATTCGATTGTCTTGCGCCTTATGCGAGACCTTTCTCAAAAATCAGCTCTATAAATTCTCTGACAGCCCCTTCGCCGCCCTTTTTGGAAAGCTTTATGATGTTTGGTATTTCCGCGATTTTTTTTACGGCGTCGGCGGGGCAGGCTTTAAGCCCGACGGCGGACAGAAGATCTAAATCGTTTATGTCGTCCCCGACGTAGGCGACTTCATCGAGGCTTATGCCGATTTCCCCGCAAAGTTCCGTAATTGTTTCGATTTTGGGGCGTTTGCCCTGAAACAGATAGTCGATTTCAAGCTTTTTTGCCCTGCGGCTTACAATTTCGGTATTTTCGGAAGTTATGATTGCGGTTTTTACGCCTTTTGCCTGAATGAGCTTTATGCCCATTCCGTCGCGCGTGTTGAACTTCTTAAATTCGTCGCCGTTTGCGCAATAATACATTCCAGCGTCCGTCAGTGTCCCGTCAACGTCGGTTGCAAATAGTTTTATTTTTTGAGCCATAAATTTTTGTTTTGTTAAAATAGCGGTGTTTGCGAAAAAAAATCCGCACTGTTTTGCGCGGATTTTTACGATGCCTTTAAAGGTTTGCCAAGAGCTTTTCGATTTCCGCAAGTTTTTCTTGATATTGGGCGAGCTGTTTTTTTGCCCCTTCAATCACGTTCGCGGGTGCTTTTGAAACGAAAGCTTCGTTTGAAAGGCGCGCGTTCGTGCTTTTTATAAGGCTTTCAAGCTTTTCCTTTTCCTTGCCGAGGCGTTTCTTTTCGGCAGCTGCATCGACTGAGTTTGACAAATCCAAATAGATTGTGCCGAGGGCGCAGATTGTCGCGGGGCAATCCGAAACTTCCGCCTTGATTTCAATGGAGGCGGCTCCCGCAATCTTTTTCAGCTTTTCGGAGTTTTCAGCCACGATTTTCGATTTTTCTTTATCCGACGAGAAATAAAGCTTTACGTCGCGCTTGCTTGCAAGCTTGTACTGCGCTTTCAAAGCGCGCGCTTTTGTTGCGAAATCGCGCAAGCCTTCGGTTGTTTTAAGTGCGTTTTCGTCAGCCTTTATACCGAGGGAGGCAAGCTTTTCTTCAAAATGCGGATTTTCGTTTTGGATGAAATCTCCGTCTTTGCCAAAACCCATGGAGTGCCACAATTCTTCCGTTATGAACGGCATGAACGGGTGGAGCATCAAAATCAGCGAGCGCAGGCACAAGTCTTGGACTGCTAAAACCGTCTGCTTTGCGCTTTCATCGGAGAGGCGGGATTTTGAGACTTCCAAGTACCAGTCGCAGAAATCCGTCCAGAAGAATGAATAGAGACGCTGAGTGATTGAGTTAAACTGGTATTCTTCGTAGTCCTTGTCGATGGCTTTGGAGGCGTTTATGAGGCTTGTCAAAACCGCAAGGTCGTCGGAGTCGAGCTTTGACTTGTCAATGCGCGAAACGATTTTTTCAACCGACGAATTGTCCGCGATTTCTCCCGACATTTGGCGGAAGCGGCAGGCGTTCCAAAGTTTGTTGCAGAAGTTTCTGCCAAGCTCGACGCGCTCTTCGCTAAACAGAATGTCCTGTCCTTGCGGCGCGCAGTTCATTACGCCGAAGCGAAGCCCGTCGGCTCCGTACTTTGCGATAATTTCGAGCGGGTCGGGCGAATTGCCGAGGCTCTTTGACATTTTGCGCCCCTGCATGTCGCGTATGATTCCCGTGAAATATACGTTCTTAAACGGGATTTTATGCGCGTCGTCTCCGTCCATAAATTCCAAGCCCGCCATAATCATGCGCGCGACCCAGAAGAAAATGATGTCGGGCCCCGTCACAAGGTCGCTTGTCGGATAGAAGTATTTAAGCGACTTGTCTTCCATCGCCTTTTTGTCGGGCCAGCCCATTGTAGCGAAAGGCCAAAGCCATGAGCTTGCCCAAGTGTCGAGAGAATCTTCGTCTTGAACCCAATTTTCCTTGTCGGCAGGGGGATTTACTCCCACATAGACGTGTTCCGGGTTTTTAAGGTCGATTTTTTCAACGCCTTTTTTGTACCATACGGGGATTCGGTGCCCCCACCATATTTGGCGCGAAATGCACCAGTCGCGAATGTTGTCGAGCCAGTGAGTGTAGGTCTTTTCCCATCTTTGGGGCCAGAATTTTATAAGCCCGCTTTCAACCGCTTTCTTGGCTTCTTCGATTTTGGGATACTTCAAGAACCATTGGTCTGAAAGGCGCGGCTCGATTGGAACATCGCCCCTTTCGGAATATCCGACGTTGTGTTCGTAGTCCTGAACTTCTATTAAAAGCCCCAAGTCCTTTAATTTTTGGACTGCGAGTTTGCGGGCGTCCTCGCGGTTTAAGCCCTTGAAGTCTTCGCCTGCGAGTTCGTTCATCGTCGCGTCGGGATTCATTATGTCGATGATTTCGAGATTGTGGCGTTGACCTATTTCAAAGTCGGCGGGGTCGTGGGCGGGGGTGATTTTGAGCGCGCCCGTGCCGAACGACATGTCAACATACTTGTCGCCGATGATTTTGATTTTTGCGCGGGGGAAAGGACGCCAGCAGTGCTTGCCGATTAAGTGCGCATAGCGTTCATCGTCGGGGTTGACTGCGACTGCGGTGTCGCCCATTATGGTTTCGGGGCGCGTTGTGCAGATTTCCAAGTACTTTCCCGGCTCTTCCGCGATTTCATACTTCATCTTGTAGAATTTGCCCGCTTCGTGCTTCATTATCACTTCCTCGTCGGAGAGGGCGGTCAAGTTTACGGGGCACCAGTTTACCATGCGCTTACCGCGGTAAATGTATCCCTGCTTGTAAAGCTTTACGAATGCCGTAAGTACTGCTTCGGAGTAGTCGTCGTCGAGAGTGTGCACAAGCCTCGACCAGTCGCAGCTTGCGCCGAGTTTTTTAAGCTGCTCTATTATTATGCCACCGTGCTTGTCGCGCCAGTCTTTCGCGCGCTCGATGAATTTTTCGCGACCGAGCTTTCTTGCGGACGTTCCTTCCTGCCTTAAAACTTTTTCGACTTTTGTCTGGGTTGCGACGCCCGCGTGGTCCGTTCCGGGAATCCAAATAGCAGACTTGCCAAGCTGGCGGGCGCGCCTTATTAAAATATCTTGAATGGTGTTGTTTAAAACGTGTCCCATCGTCAGCACGCCCGTTACGTTCGGGGGGGGGATTACAATGGAATACGCTTCTTTCGAGGAGTCGGGTCTGCCTTCAAAGCAGCCTTCCGCGACCCATTTCGCGTACCATTTGTTTTCTACTTCCGAGGGATTGTATGCTTTTGATATTTCGCTCATTTTGCTTATAAAATAAAGAATACTAAACAAAAGCGATGTTAAAATAAGTCAAACAATTAAAGCCTGTTTGGGCAAAAATTTGCGTTTTTCAGGGAAAAATTCGCGATTTTGCTTAAATCGAGCTTTTTTGCGTTGAGTCCGCGTTTTATTTTTGGCAAATTTCCACAAATAAAATGAATGATATTTTGGAAAAATTGGACGAGGTTTGGGGCGAAATCCGCAAAGAGGCGGAATCCGTTGCTGAAAAAGAACCCGCGTTGACTTCGCTTTTTGAAGATGTGATTTTAAGTCGCGCCACTTTGTTTGAGGCAATAGGGTGCAGAATTTCCCGCAAATTCGCCGCAAAGGCAATGCCCGAAAGCCTTGTTCGGGAAATTTTTGTTTATGTATGCTCCAAAAACGAGGACGTCCGCAGGAACATTTTGCGCGACATAGTTGCAATTTACGACCGCGACCCCGCCTGCTCGAGCTATCTTGAACCCGTCATGTATTTCAAGGGGTTTCAGGCGATTTGCGTGCATCGAATGGCGCATGTTTTGTGGAATGCGGGGCGAAGGCACCTCGCTTTGTATTTCCAAAGTCTTTCTTCTGAAATCTATGGCGTTGACATTCATCCCGCGGCTAAATTCGGGGGCGGCATATTGCTCGACCACGCTACAAGCTTTGTCGCGGGCGAAACGAGCGTTGTCGAAGACGATGTTTCCATCTTGCACGAGGTCACTTTGGGCGGCACAAGCACCGAGTGTGGCGACAGGCATCCGAAAGTCCGCTCTGGCGTTTTGATTGGCGCGGGCGCGAAGCTTTTGGGCAACATTGAAATAGGCATGGGCGCGAAAATAGGGGCGGGCAGCGTTGTCTTGTGCGACGTTCCCGCGCATACCACCGTGGCAGGCGTTCCCGCCAAAAGCATATGTTCTTCAAAGGAGAGAATGCCGTCTTTAAACATGAACCAGCATCTCGAATAATTCGGTATAATTTCCTGATTTGCAATTTATCCGCCATTTTGCCCGTTTTGGGCTTTGGCGGATTTTTTATTTTCGGGAATTGCCGCAAAATGATTGTTTTTTCTTGCTTAAAACGCCGTGCAAACTTTATTGTTTTTTTGTCATGTTTAAGCGTTTGATTTTTTTAGTCTCCCTTTTTTTGATGGCTTCTTCCGTTTTGTTTGCGGAGCAGCTCAAGAGGGCTAAGTATGTTTTTTTGTTTATAGGAGACGGAATGTCCCTTCCGCAACGCATGATTGCGCAGAACTACTTAAAGAGTTTGGGCGGGGATGATTTGCTCATAAATTCGCTTCCCATACAATCCATAACTTTCACTAAGTCTGCCGACTCTTTGATTACAGACTCCGCCGCGAGCGCGACTGCCATTGCCTGCGGGGAAAAAACCAAAAACCATTACATCGGCGTCGATTCAACCGGAAATCCGCTGACATCAACTGCGTATGTGGCGAAAAAGTCGGGCAGAAAAGTCGGAATTATAACCTCCGTCACCTTGACCCATGCGACGCCCGCCGCTTTTTACGCCCATAATTCAAACAGGGGCAACGAGTATGAAATTGCTCTCGATTTGGTAAATTCGGGTTTTGATTATTTTGCGGGCGGAGGAATTGCCCAACATGACAACAAAAACGCTAAGTCTTTTAAAGGCGACATCTATTCGCTTGCGAAAAATTCAGGCTACTCCGTTTTTGTGGGGGAAAAAGATTTTGCCGAAATATCGGGGCAAAAAAAGGTGATAGCCGTTGAAAACAAGGGCGGGGCGATGCCTTATTTCATCGATAAAAAGGACGGGCTTCGCCTTGCGGACTTCACCCGCAAGGGCATCGAGCTTTTAGACAACCCGAAGGGATTTTTCATGATGGTAGAAGGCGGCAAAATAGACTGGATGTGCCACGCAAACGATGTAGCAACCACCATTGGCGAAATCTTGGAGTTTGACAGGGCGGTTGGCGAAGCCTTTGCGTTTGCAAAAAAGCATCCTAATGAAACGCTGATTGTAATAACCGGAGACCACGAAACGGGCGGGCTTACTCTTGGCTTTGCGGGCACGGGCTACAAGCTCTATCCCGAAAGGCTGAAAAACCAGAGTTGCTCTTACGACTCTTTTAAAAACAAAATAAAAGATTTCGTAAAATCAAATTCCGAAGCGGTTTTTGACGATATTAAGCCGATAATTGAAAAAAGCTTCGCTTTAAAATTTGGCGCGCCCAAAGATGAGCCAATGCGTCTTTCGACTGCTGAAACGAACGAATTGAAGTCGGCTTTTGAGCGTTTGAAAAAAAATCCCGATTCCTCCGCGCTTGCCAATTCCGCCCTTAGAATTTTCAACAACAAGGCGGGAATTGCTTGGACTTCAAACGCGCACACAGCCCTGCCGGTCGCGACTTCCGCTTATGGGGTGAATTCATCAATTTTTAGCGGAATGTTCGACAATACCGACATCGCGAAAAATTTAAAGGCAGTCTTGGAAAAATAGATGTCGCGTAAGATAAAGGCGCATGATTTTATTTCCGTAATTATTTTTGCGGGAATTTGTGTTTTTCTGTATTTTTTGGATTTATATCCAAGCGTGGAAGACGGGCTTGGGCAGAAATGCAGTGCAAAGGTCGTTAAAGTTGACAATTCTTCGATTGACGAAATCGGGATTTTGAAGAAGGGCTACCAGTCGCTCAAAGTTGAAATTCTCGGCGGTTCCTTCAAGGGGGAAATTTTTGAGGCACGCAACATTTTGCGCGCTCAGATGGATCTTGACAAAATGTTCAAGGAGGGGGACGTAGTGTGGGTTTCGATTTTGAACGGCTCAGACCCCAAGGCTGACGTTATAAACGCGCAGGATTATTACAGGAAGGATTTGACAATATGGCTCTTTTTAATCTTTGCAGTGCTGCTTGTGATTTTCGGTGGATTTGTCGGGTTTAAGGCATTGGTTTCGTTTGTGCTTGCCTGCTTTGTCATTTGGAAGCTTGTTGTTCCGCTTTGCCTTATGGGGTACAGCGCGATATGGGTTTCGCTTTTTGCAGTGTTTATTTTGACGGGGGCGATTTTGTTTTTGGTTGCGGGATTTACGCGCAAAGGGCTTACTGCGTTTGTCGGGGCCATGGCGGGAATTTTTGCAAGTTGCGTGATGGCGTCAGTCTTTACAAAATTATTTTCGATAAACGGGGCGGTTATGCCGTTTTCGCAAGCCTTGCTTTATTCGGGCTTTGAGCATTTGAACTTGTCGGAGCTTTTTATTGGCGGGATATTCTTGTCGTCATCGGGGGCGGTGATGGATTTAAGCATGGACGTTGCCGCTGGAATGCAGGAAGTTTATTTGCGCGACAAAAGCATTTCTTTTAAGGAGCTTGTGTCGGCGGGGTTCCGCATGGGAAGAAGCGTTGTGGGCACGATGTCAACCACTCTTTTGCTGGCATACGCGGGTGGGTATTTGACGCTTATGATGGCTTTTTTGGCTCAGGGCACAAGCCCCGACGATTTCATAAACAATCCCTACGTGGCTTCCGAGTGCGTAAAAACGATAGTAGGCTCTTTCGGTCTGGTTTTGGTTGCGCCGCTTACCGCGCTTGCGGGCGGATTTTTTATAAGAAAGCTTTAGCTGAAAAATTCCATCCACGCGATAAGCGCAAACTGCATTATTGCCATAATCGCCACGAGCGTGTAGCAGAATATGAAAAAATAACTGCGGCGCATTTTGCGTTCTTTTACTGTTTGAGACATGGAATGGAAGTTTTGGCTTTTATTTCGTTTCTTCAAGCTTTTTTTGCGCAATTTCGGCGATTTCAAAAGTTTTGGCAAGATTTGCGTTTCTTGCGCATTCCTTTAAATTTTTCAGCGCAGGGGCGATGTAGTTTAAGTATTCGGGCTTGTTTTTGACGCCGCTTAGGTAGGCGTACGCTCCAAGAGCCTGCATGAGCCTTTGCGAAGACGCCGCATAAAAGGCGTTTTTGTCGAAAGCAATTTTACGCGTTTCGCAGTAGAAATTGGCAAGCTCCTCGCGGAGTTCGCCTGCCATCTTTTCGCAGTATGGGTCGAACAAAAGAGAGCCCAAGTCGTACCAAAACGAGCCTAAGCGCATTCCTTGAAAATCGATGAAAAACACATTTTCGCCATTTACAATCACGTTTTGCGACTGTAAATCGCGGTGTATCAAAGCCTGTTCTTTAAGTATTGGGCTGATTTTCTTCCACTCTTCAAGAGGCCTTTCCAAGTTCAGCTTTAATCGGTTTTCAATCAGGTTTTCAAAAAAATAATTTCTCTCCCATTCGTAAAGGCTTTCGTCAAAACCCGCCATGAGTTTTACGGGATTTTTTAAGTGCGCTTTTGTGGCTTCTTCGTGTAAGATTGCGGCGTTTAAAAGGGCTTTTTTGTAGAATTTCGATATGTCGGATTTTTCCGCGGTTTTGCAGAAATCGAGCAGGTCGGTTTTGCCAACGTCCTGCATTACAAGCATTCTTTTATGCTTGTCGTGAAAATGTATTTTGGGGACGCTCACACCGTTTCGGGATAGAAATTCGGCGATGTCGGCGTACAGAAAGTTTTCTTCTTTTTCTCCCGAATACTCGCAGAAAATGAGACTACCCAAATTCTTGTCGGAGAATCTGAAAAACGCGCGCGCGCTTCCCCCTTTTTGGATTTTTTCAAAACCGCCAAGCATCTCAAACCCAATAGACTTCAAAAAATCAGCGTTCATTTTATTTTTTCGTATTCCGACGGAGTGCCTATGTCTGTCCAGTTTGAATTGTCCTCGTATGCTTCGACGGAGTTTTCGTAAAGCTTTATCATTTCAAGAAGGGATTTTACTGTAGAAAACTTCTTTTGCGGTGTATTCTTTACGATGTCCAAAAATTCTTTTTTGCAGGCAAAAATTCCCGTAAACTGCATAAGTTTATCGTATCTTGCGCCGATTTCAAAACGCATATCCGAAACGCAGCCGTTTTTTACCGCCACGTTTTTGTTTGCGCCTTCGCTTCTTAAAATAAGAGAGGCGGATTTTTTGCTTTCTTCAAAATGCCTTATGAATTTTGAAATGTCGCCTTCCCAAAAAATGTCGCCGTTATAGACCAAAATTCCGCTTTCGCGACAAAAGAGCGGAAGTATGTTTTTTAAGCCTCCGCCCGTGTCGAGCAATTCAGGCTCGTTTACAAATGTAATTTTTGCTCCGCCGTAATATGGAGACGCAAAATATTCCAAATACTTTTGCGGGGCGTGGTGGGTGTTTATGATTATGTTTTTTATTCCCGCCGCCGTCAGCTTTTCAAAAATATGCTCGATTAGCGGCTTTCCCTTCACTTTGAGCATAGGCTTAGGGGTGTCTGCCGTGAGGGGGCGCAGGCGCGTTCCAAGCCCCGCTCCGAGAACAAATGCCGTTTCCAATTTTGCCATTTGGTAAGTCTTTTTTATAAAGGCGTTTTTTTCAAGCAATTTTAAACGATTATGATATTTTGTTTTGTTGACATATCTTAAAAAGCCTTTAAGTTTTACCGTTTAAAATTTATATTGCATTTATGATTACTTGGATACAGGTTTTACTTCAAAAGCACCATAAAGTTGTTTTTTCTGTGCTGCTTTTCGTGATTATCATAGCTTTCGTGTTTACGATTGGCTCTTCCATTCCGTTCTTCGGCGGCAACGAAGCGTCAGCGACGGTAAATAGAAAGAATTTTTACGGCTACAATCTCGACGACCAGTACCAGATGGCTCAGCTCCAACGCCAGGCTGTTTTGGATTTGCGCCTTTCGGACGCGAGGATTGACCAGAATTCGCTTACGGAAGCAATGCTTAAAAGCGCGTATTTGGGCTATGTCGCGAAAAAAATGTGCGTAAACCGCATTTCAAATTCAGAATTTGAAGCTTTTGTAAAGTCTTTGCCCAAGTTCCAAAAAGACGGCAAGTTTGACGCCGCCGCATGGAAGGAATTTTCAACCGCGTTTACAAAGAGCATGGCACTTGACGAAGACAAGTTCGCGGCGATGATGGCTTCTGTCGCGGTTGTGCGCTCGATGGAAAAGCTTTTTGCGGGTCCGGGTTATGTGTCCGACGTTGAAGTTTCGCGCTTTTACGAAGAGCAAAACGGCGTTTGGAATGTTTTGGTCGCGTCTTTAAATTACGAAAAATTCAATCCTAAGACAAAGGCGACAGAGGAAGAATTGCAGAAGTATTTTGAGCTTAACAAGGAGTCTTTCAGAGTTCCAGCCGCGGTTGCTTTGGATGTCGCGTTCATTCCCGCAAAGGATTTTGCGGTTGCAGATGAAAATTTCAGCGAAGAAGAAATCGAAAAGTTTTACCGTTCCACAATCCGCAAGTATTTGACGCAGGACGAGAAAGGCATTAAAGCCAAGGACTTGAAGGACGTAAAGGCGGAGGTCGTAAAGGACTTGAAAAATGCAAACGCAGTAAACCGCGCTCTTTCCAAGGCTGACGAAATTTTGACCGGTATTTACGATGCCGACGTCAAGTTTGCTTCGGCAGAGTTTAAGAAAATTCTGTCGGACGCCAAGCTCGGCTTGAAATCCCTGCCCTTGGTTCGCCCCGACGAAAAGAAGCCCGACGGCATTCCCGCCGAAGTGTTTGACGCAGGCTTTGAGCTTAACGAACAGAAGTTTTACTGCGATCCCGTTGCCGCCGAAGACGGGGCGTACTTGGTGTTCTTCCGCGAAAGCAAGGCGTCTTATCTGCCTGAATTTGCGCAGGTTAAAGCGGAAGTGGAGCGCGCTTATTTGGCTCAGAAAAAATCCGAATTGTTCTCCAAAAAAGGGCAGGATTTCGCCGAAAAAATGAAGGCTTCCAAAGCTGACGCCAAGGCATTTGAAGCGGCGGCGAAAGCGGACGGCTTTGAAGTAAAGGACATTGAAAAGTTCTCGTTTGCAAATCCGATGTCAATGGGCATGGAAAACGCGAAGTTTTACGGAGCATTGGCAAGAACTTTGCCCATGATGAAGGCGGGAGAAGTTTCGCCTATGGTTACTTTGTCGGGCGAAGGCTTTGTTGTTTTTGCAAAGTCTTTTGCCGCTCCCGATAAAAACGCTTCAAAAGCCGAAATCGAAAAACTTGCCCGTCGTGCCCGCGCGGAATTTTCGCAAGTCTCTTCGGGCTTTATCATAAACCACTACATAAATGCGGGAATGCCCAAAAGCGCGGTTCCCGAGGAATAGTTTTTTAGTTTTTTCAAGCCCCGTTTTTTTCGGGGCTTTTTTTGTGCCCGCATGTTTTTTCGCGAAGAAATTATTTTTTTTGCGTATAATTCCATTTTTGTAAAAACATTACAATTTTGTAAGTTTTTCAAAAAATTAAGACATATTTGTATTAGTGTGTTGACATTGTTTTAAAAAGCTTTCCAATACATTTTTCAACGGAATTATAAGCGTTGAAAAAATATGGCAAAACGTACAGATATTAAAAGTATATTGATTGTAGGCTCAGGGCCTATCGTAATCGGCCAAGCTTGCGAATTTGACTATTCGGGAAGCCAAGCCTGCAAAGCATTGAGAGAGGAAGGGTACAAGGTAATTCTTGTAAATTCAAATCCCGCCACAATTATGACCGACCCCCAGATGGCGGACGTAACCTACATTGAGCCTCTCACTCCCGAATCATTGGAAAAAATCATCGCAAAAGAACGCCCCGACGCGCTTTTGCCGACTTTGGGCGGGCAGACAGGCTTAAATCTTTCCACGGAACTCTACCGCATGGGCATTCTCGAAAAGTACGGCGTGGAAATGATTGGCGCAAAGGCGGAAGCCATCGAGAAGGGCGAAGACCGCGAAAAATTCCGCGAAGCGATGATAAAAATCGGTCTGGACGTGCCTAAGAGCGCAGTTGTCCACACTATGGAAGAGGCGGTAAGCTGGATTGAAGAGCACAAGCGTTATCCTGTAATTATAAGACCGAGTTTTACTTTGGGCGGCACGGGCAGCGGCATCGCCTACAACCGCGACGAATTTGAAAGAATGGTTGCATTCGGTTTGGAAGCCTCTCCCGTCACTGAAATTTTGATTGAAGAAAGCCTTATAGGCTGGAAGGAAATCGAAATCGAAGTAATGCGCGACAAAAAAGACCAGTGCATCGTAATTTGCTCCATTGAAAATTTCGACCCCATGGGCGTCCATACGGGCGACTCAATCACCATTGCTCCCGCGCTGACTTTGACGAACAAAGAATACCAGCTTATGCGCGACGCCTCTTTTGCAATCATTCGCGAAATCGGAGTTGAATCGGGCGGCTCGAACATCCAGTTTGCGGCTGATCCCAAGACGGGCAGGATTGTCATTATCGAAATGAATCCGCGCGTATCGCGCTCATCCGCGCTCGCTTCTAAGGCTACGGGTTTCCCCATCGCAAAGATGGCGGCAAAACTCGCGGTCGGCTACACGTTGGACGAGCTTAAAAACGACATTGTAAAGACAATTCCCGCAAGCTTTGAGCCTACGGTTGACTACATCGTAGCAAAATATCCGCGCTTTGCATTTGAAAAGTTCGTGGGCGCGGACGACACTTTGACAAGCTCCATGAAATCCGTCGGCGAAGTTATGTCGATTGGCAGGACTTTCAAGGAGGCTATTCAAAAGGCAATCCGCTCCTTGGAAATCGGCGCGCGCGGCTTGGGCGGCGGCGGAAAGTTCGGCGGCTTTGAAGTTTCGGACATTTCTGAAATCACAAAGAATTTGGTGCGCCCGACGGCAAACAGAATGTTTTATATCCGCTACGCGCTTTTGGCGGGAATGGCAGAGGAGCAAATTTGCGAGCTTACCAATATCGACCCGTGGTTCATACGCCAAATATCAGAAATTGTCGAAACCGAAAAGAATTTGCGTAAATCGGGTCTTTTGAACATGACAAAAGAGCTTTTGCAGGAGGCAAAATCTTCGGGCTTTACCGACTTGCAGATAGCCGACATCTGCTCCACGAAAATCCGCAACATCAAAAAATTGCGCGAAGAATGGGGTATCAACACTGTTTACAGGCTTGTTGACACTTGCGCAGGAGAATTTAGCGCGGTAAATCCGTATTACTATTCCACCTACGGCGCGGAAAGCGAAATCAAGCATTCCGACAAGAAGAAAATCATGATTATCGGCGGCGGTCCGAACAGAATAGGGCAGGGCATCGAGTTCGACTATTGCTGCGTCCACGCCTCGTTTGCGCTCCGCGAAGCGGGATACGAAACAATCATCGTAAATTCAAACCCCGAGACCGTTTCAACCGACTACGACACTTCCGACAAGCTCTTCTTCGAGCCTCTTACTCTTGAAGACGTTTTGGAAGTTTACAAGCAGACAAATTGCGACGGCGCAATCGTCCAGCTCGGCGGGCAGACTCCGCTAAACTTGGCGAGCGAGTTGAAGGCAAACGGCGTAAACATCATCGGAACTTCCCCTGAATCCATCGATGCCGCCGAAGACCGCGAAATATTCAAGGAAATTCTCGACAAGCTCCATTTGAAGCAGCCCGTAAACGCGACTGCAATGAATCCCGAGCAGGCTTACGAACTTGCGGGCAAGATAGGTTTCCCGATTTTGTTAAGGCCAAGCTTCGTTTTGGGCGGAAGAGGCATGTTCATCGTCTATAACATGGACGATATGAAAAAGGTAATCCGCGAGGCATTTGAAGCGGCGCCAGGCAAGCCGGTTCTTCTTGACAAATTCCTTGAAGACGCAATCGAGCTTGACGTTGACGCAATTTCAGACGGCGAAACAACCGTTGTTGGCGGAATGCTTGAACACATCGAGTACGCGGGCGTGCATTCGGGCGACGCGGCAATGGTGCTTCCCCCGCACACGCTCTCCGAAAAAATGCTTGAAGAGGTGCGGCAGGCAACTTACGCCCTCGCAAAGGAATTGAAGGTTGTCGGACTTATGAACATACAGTTTGCGATAAAGGACAACGAGCTTTATTTGCTTGAAGTAAATCCGAGGGCATCGCGCACTGTTCCGTTCTGCTCGAAAGTAATCGGCGTTCCGCTTGCGAAAATCGGCGCGCGCGTAATGGCCGGCGAAAAGCTGAAAGACTTGGGCTTTACAAAGGAAGTGAAAGTTCCTTTTGTCGCCGTAAAGGAATCGGTGTTCCCGTTTGTGCGTTTCAGGGGCGCGACTATTATGCTAAGCCCCGAAATGCGCTCCACAGGCGAAGTAATGGGCTTGGGCCCCGACTTGCTGACTGCCTTTGCAAAGAGCCAGGACGCCGCCCAGCCTTCTCTTCCAAAGTCGGGCAACGCATTCTTGTCGGTTAAAGACCACGATAAGCCTATGGCTTTGGAAATTGCAAAGAGGCTTGTTGCTCTCGGCTTTAAGCTTTTCTCGACTTCGGGAACTGCGAAGCTTCTTTCTGAAAACGGAATACCCGTAACCCGCACATACAAGTTGAACGAAGGGGCGCGCCCGAACGTCATCGACATGATTAAAAACGACGAAATGGATTTAATCATAAACACTCCGTCCGGAATGACTCCGCGCCTTGACGAAAACAAAATCCGCCAGGAGGCATTGCTTAAAAAAGTTTGCACAATGACTACAATGATGGCGGCAAACGTCGCGGTAAAGGGCATAGAGGCAATGCGCGAAAAGGAAATGAGCGTGCAGTCTTTGCAAGATTATATGAAAATGGTTAACGGTTCAAAGGAATAATTTTATGGGTAAGGCAATTTTGGCATTCGCCGACGGAACAGTGTTTACAGGCTCTTCGTTCGGCGCAAAGACAACCAGAGTGGGCAAGGCGACCTTCAACAGCGCGGTTATGGGCTATCAGGAGCTTATAAGCGACCCCGCAAGCGCAGGGCAAATCATGGTGCTTACCGCGGTTGAAGTCGGAAACTATGGCGTAAATTCAGCCGACGCGCAAAGCGGCAGGGTTTGGATTGAAGGCTTGGCTGTTATGCGCAACAGCTCCATTGTAAGCAACTGGAGAAGCGAAGGGTCATTGAACGATTATCTCGTTTCAAACGGCATTCCGGGCATTGAAGGCTTGGATACTCGTGCAATCGCAATGAAAATTGTGCGTGACGGCGCAATGGGTGCGTGCCTCTCAACCGAAGATATTTCGGAAGACAAGGCGGTTGAGCTTGCGAAGTCGTGGAATGGCTTTGGCGGCAAGGATTTTGGCGCGTCTTGCAAGTCTCAATACAAGTTTGACGATTCAAACATCGCTCCGTTTTCGGTAAGCGGCACCGATATTTACAAGTCTGTCCGTAAAACGCCCCTGAAAAAATGCGCAGTCATTGATTTGGGAGCGGCAAATTCAATTTTGCAGACGCTCGCGTACAATGGCTTTGACTTGCAGGTTTTCCCGTCAAGTGCGGAAGTTTCGGAAATCGAGGCGTCAAATCCCGACTGCGTGTTTGTTTCAAGCGGAGCGGGTTTGGTTTGCGCCTCTGTTTTGGAAAACATAAAGGCTCTTCAAAAGAAATATCCCGTTTTGGGCATCGGCTTGGGGCATTTGGCGATTGCCATGGCAAACGGCGCGAAAATCCGCGAACTGAAATTCGGGCGCAAAAACAGCCAGCCTGTAAAGAATGTCGCAACCGATTTAGTGAGGGTTTCGGCGCACAACATAGATTTTGTGGTTGATGAAAATTCGCTCGAAGGCACAGGTTTGGAAGTTTCATATGTCAATATAGACGACAATTCCATCGCGGGGCTTAAAAGCGAAAACACAATGTCGGTTATTTTCTATCCCGAAGGCACGAAAGGCCCTAAAAATTCAGATTCGGTTTACGAGGAATTTTATAAATTCGTTTCCGAAAGGCGTTAATTTTTTTATTGCAAATCAAAAACGCCCCCTGAATCGGGGGCGTTTTTTTTTGCATTAAAGCGGAAAATTTGCGGGTTAAAAAAAGTGAACGATTGTTCACTTTTTTATTTGACAAGTGAACAATCGTTCACTTTTATTTCCCGAATAATGGACAGTGTAAAATCAGAAAATTTAAAAGAATGTTTGAAACGCGCAATCGACTGGCTTTATAAGAACCAGTACGAAGAGGGATACTGGAACGCACCTCTTGAAACCAACTGTTGCATGGAAGCGCAGTGGATTATGGCTTCGGTTTTCTGCGGCTTTGAAAATCCCAAAAATGCCGCGATTTTGGAGTACATCAAAAACAACCAGAGGCAGGACGGCTCTTGGGACGTCTATTTCAACGCCAATAACGGCGACATAAACACGACCGTTGAATGCTATTACGCCCTGCGCATAACGGGGTCTTCTCCCGACGAGCCTTATATGAAGCGCGCGCGCGAATGGCTTTTGAAGCACGAATGGCAGAAGCACATAAGGGTTTTCACAAAATATTGGCTCGCGCTCTTTGGCGAGTGGGATTGGGACGAAACTCCCGAACTTCCTCCCGAAATAATATTTCTGCCGAAGTTTCTGCCGATTAACATTTACAGGTTTGCATGCTGGGCTCGCGCGACAATGATGCCGCTTACGATAGTCCTCTCGCAAAAGCCCGTAAAAATTCTCGATGAAAAATTAAGGTGCGACGAGCTTTTCCCGAACGGCAGAACATACAAGCAGTGGGGATTTTCAAACCGCGACACAAAATTCTTTTCATGGGAAAATTTCTTTTTGGCAAGCGACAAGCTTTTGCGCGCCTACAATAAATTTCTCGGGTGGAATCCGTTCAGAAAACAGGCAAAGCGCAAGGTTATGGAATGGATTTTGGAGCATCAGGACGAAGATGGTTACTGGGGCGGCATACAGCCTCCGTGGATTTACGGAATAATCGCAATGCACATAAGCGGGTTCGGCTTTACGCAGAAAAATATGGAGCTTGCCTTGAACGCCGTCAATTTGCACTGGTCGGAGCCGAATGAAAAGGGCATACGCATAAAGGCGAGCGAAAGCCCCGTTTGGGACACGATGCTTGCGCTGAACGCGCTTCTTGACGCGGGCGAAAGCTGGGAAAGCGAGGGAGTCGCAAAGGCGGTCGATTATCTTTTGAAAAAGGAAAACGACCATTACGGAGACTGGGCGGTGCTTGTCGGGAACCAAGTTAAGCCGAGCGGATGGTCTTTTGAAAGGGCAAACAAGTTCTACCCCGATATCGACGACACGGGAGTCGCGATTTGCGCGCTGAAAAAATTCCGCAACATACTGCCCGATGGCGACGCGCGGATTGAAAAAATTGATTCCGTCATTGAGCGCGCAATAGGCTGGATTTTGGCAATGCAGTCCGAAAACGGCGGCTGGGGCGCATTCGACAAGGACAACAACAAGGAAATCGTGATAAAAATCCCCTTTTGCGATTTCGGGGAAGTTTTGGACCCCCCAAGCGCGGACGTCACTGCGCATATTGTCGAGGCTCTTAGCATGTGCGGATATTCCAAGGAGCATACCGCAATGAAAAATGCCCTGAAATTTTTGTACGACGAACAGGAAAAAGACGGCTCTTGGTTCGGCAGATGGGGCGTCAACTACATCTACGGGACATGGTGTGTTTTGACCGCTTTGGCAAGAGTGGGAGAGACAGTCGAAAATCCGCGCGTAAAAAAGGCTCTCGACTGGATTTTATCAAAGCAAAACGAAGACGGCGGTTGGGGCGAAACCGCGGAAACTTATATGAGTCCGTCAAGCGCGGGAAAATCGGGTGTTTCAACGGCGTCGCAAACCGCTTGGGCTTTGATTGCGCTCGGATCGTTCGGCTATGGTGATGAAGCGTTCGCAAAAGGCATAAAATTTCTGGAAAATTCGCAGACAAAAGAAGGCACTTGGGAGGAATTTGAATTCACTGGGTCGGGCTTTCCAGGCTACGGCTTGGGGGCGAAAGTCGATTTGCAAAACGGCGCGCCCCTGCCGCAGGGCAAAGAGCTTTCGCGCGGATTTATGCTGCGTTACGGCTATTACTGCCATTACTTCCCGATTATGGCAATTTCAAAGGGCTTGAAATGAAAAACACGAAAGATTTAATACTCGCAAACACTTTCGTATTGCTCTTAAAAAAAGGCTATGACAGCGTTTCAATAAGCGACATTGCCGCAAAAATCGGTATATCGCGCGGCTTGATTTACAAGTATTTCGACGACAAGTCCGAATTGGTTTTCGAGTCGTGCAAGAAATTCTTTTTGGAGGAATTTTTAACGGACATCGGGGAAATTTCCTTGGAGCAGTGCATAGAGCAGTTCATAAAAAACTTGAAACGCGTCATTAAAATGCTTTCTGAAATCGCGGGCGAAAAGATAGACGTTCTGAAATATAACCTGCTTTACGCGGAAGTTCTCATGCGGGATTCAAGGCTGAAAAACTCCGCGCGAGAATGGTCGCTGTTTCTGAAAAAAAATGTGCTAAACAGGGCGAGAAAAAACGGAGAAATAAAAAATATTTCCGATGTGTTTATACAGAACGTGTTTTTGGACATACTTGGCAGGGTTTCATGCCTTCACGAAACTTTGCCTGAAAATTGCATAAACTCAATCATAAGCGACATTCGGACTTTTTATAAACTCATAAGGGCGTAGATTTTTTTGGAAAATCGAAAAATTTTGCTTGCGTAAAACGTCAATATATTGTTTTCTTTAATACTTTCAAATTTGCTAAAACAGATTTGGGAAATTAAGACGGAGAGGTGGCAGAGTGGCCGAATGCGCTGGTTTGCTAAACCGGTATAGGGCTTTAAAACCCTATCGTGAGTTCGAATCTCATCCTCTCCGCCATTTTTAAAAGCCGCAATTTTTTTGCGGCTTTTTTGTTTTCGGGCATGGGGCGCGAGAATTTTATCTGATAAAAAACAACAATGACAGATTGTAATTGAGAGAAAATATGGGTCAACACCAAAGAGAGTGGATTTTAGTGAAAGACGCCGCATAGAACCAAGACCCTCAATCTGTAATTTTGGAAGTTTCGATAACTATAAGCCATTCGTTGTATCAGTTTCATTTTCCTATGGAATCCCTCGGTTATTCCGTTATTTTTCGTAAATCTCCACATTCGGATTATTGGCGTAAACCACTCGCTTATCGTCCCTGCTAGCCGCTCAAACTCTTGTGTCGCTTCGTATTTCATCTGTTTCATCATTGTTTTCAGTTCTCTTATATTTCTCTTACATTCCTTTGCCGTTTGATGTTTCCTGTTCAGCAACTCGCACAACCTTTCCTTAAACTCGTAAGCCAGCTTTATCGCTGGGTTGTTCTCAAAAAACTTTTTCAATCGCTCAAGCTCTTCGGCTTTCAACCTATCTCCACGTTTTCGCAATGGGTATGTCAACTTTCTATTCCATTTTACTTCTTCTTGGGCAGCTTTGCAATTCAAGCGAAGTGCGAATGAGATTTTGCCGTAGGCAAAAGACCCGAAGGGCGAGACGGTTTGTGCATGCAAACGCGAGTCAAAACTATCGACTGAGAGTGCTCGTAGAATGCGGAGTCAAACTATGAAAAACAAATCGTCTAAAAATCGATATTCCACAACCTCTGGCGTTGACCCATAAAAAACCGTTGCTTGTGATAAGCAACGGTTCAATGCGGTTTTAAAATGGTGGGAGTACGCAGACTCGAACTGCGGACCCCTTGCGTGTCATGCAAGTGCTCTAACCAACTGAGCTATACCCCCTTGTATGTGCCACAATTTAAACTTTTAATGCGCTTTTCCTAACGAAAATCAAGCAACATCTCATTTAATTTTTTGTGGACCATCTTCAGGTTTTATCCCGTAGAATTTTTAAAGTGTTTTATTCAATGGATTTTTTTATTTCTTGCAAGCTCTTTTTGTTAAAATTTTCGATTTTTTGTATTTTCTCTTTTCGCCGCGGCTTTTCAGACGGGGCAGGGTGGTAGCGCGGCGATTATTTAACTTGCTTATCAGGCGGTTTTTTTACAGCATTTGATTATGGAAAAATATACTGTTGTCTGTATGAAGTGGGGGACAAAATATTCCCCTGATTATGTGAATAGGCTATACAATATGGTTGTGCGCAACTCCTCTTTGCCTTTCAGCTTTATTTGTTTTACGGACAACGACGAAGGTATAAATCCGCAAATAGAAATCCGCCCGCTCCCCGAAATGCCTTTGCCGCCCGACAAAGAGCGCGGCTGGCGCAAGCTGTCGCTTTTTAAAAAGGATGTCGGGCTTGAAGGGCGCATTTTGTTCTTGGATTTGGACACCGTGATTGTCGGCAACATAGACGAGTTTTTCACGATGGAAGGCGATTTCATTTATGTGAAACGCTATTGGAACAAGTCGAAAACGCAGGGAGTCGGGCTTACGAGCGTTTACAGATTTGAGGCGGGCAAGTTTTCGGATTTATACGATAATTTCATTGAACACATCGACGAAGTAAAGGCTAAGTACCGCCACGAGCAGGCTTATGTCGGCGGGGTTTTGGGCGCGCAGGGTAGGCTTAATTTCTTCCCTTCTGAATGGATGCCGAGCTTCAAACACGGCTGTATTTTGCCGTTTCCTCTCTGCTTTTTTAAAGAGCCTCGTTTGCCGAAAGGGGCTAAAATGATAGTTTTCCACGGCAATCCCACTCCGCAAGAGGCTATGGAAGGCAAGGTTACGGGATTTAAAAAATTTTTCAGGCATGTCATCCCTCCAAAGTGGTTGGCAGAGCATTGGCGTTAGTACTAATGCTGAAAAACAGGGTTTTTTGTCACGATTTTCGTTTGTTGAAATTCGTAAAATTATTGTTTTTGCGAAGTAAAACAAAATATTTATAATTATAGGAAATATCCATAAGTTCGCACATAAAATACATTGACGGTTTAAAGGCAATATCATCTATCTGGGTGACTTTGTTTCATTATGTTTTGGCGTTTTTCCCGATAGGGTATGTCGGCTGGGAGTGCGGAATTGCGGACTCCGATAAATCTGAATATTTTTTTAACCATTTCCCCTTGTCCGTTTTTACAAACAGTTCGTTTCCGCTATATACGTTTTTCGCCTTGATAGGCTTTATTGTGGCGACGGTTTATTTCAAGGGGGACAGCCCGAAACTGCTGATAAAACAGTCCGTAAAAAGATATTTCAGACTTATGCCGCCAGTGCTTGCTTGCACGATGATTTGCTATGTTTTCCTTGCATGCGGATTGTTTTTTAACGGCGAATTGGGAAGAATCGCCCCGTCGCATTGGTCGTCGGTTTATTATCAGGGCGGATATTCTTTTTTATCGGCGTTGAAGTCTTCTTTTTATACGGCGTTTATACATGGCGACAGATATTATTGCAGCATCCTCTGGTGTATGAACATAATTTTTATTGGCTCATATCTGACATATTCATTTTTGGCGTTGTTTGGAAATTCAAAATTTCGCTTTTTCGCATACGCCGCGGTATTTTTCCTGTCCATGGCAATAGATGGAAATTACGCGTCGTTTATCGCGGGAATTGCGGCGGCCGATGCCGCCTCATGCTGTTCAAAACTTAAAGCTTGCAATGCGCTTTCTTTGGCGTTGATTTTTGTTGGCGTTTTGATAGGTAATTTCATTCCCGTTGTTTCGCTACCTGTATGGCTTCATTTGGGCGTCGTCTATGCGGTTGGAAATTTTCTGATGATATTGGGATTTGCTCTAAATCCCGGCATGCAAAGGCTTGTAAGCTCCGATACTCTTTGCAAATTGGGCAAATGGTCGTTTTCTCTAATACTGATACATTTCCCGATAATGATGTCGTTTTCGGCATGGATATTCGTAAAGATGAGGGAAGCCGGTTTCGGATTTGGGTTTGGCACGACAGTTTCATGGATGCTTTCTTTGCCCGTTCTTGCCGCCGCAACAATGCTTTTCTACCGCTTCGTTGAAATCCCGTCTGAAAAATTTGCCGACTTAATCTGGCGCAAATTCCAATAAGCCCATGCAGGGTAGATGACTTATCTATTCTTTCAGTTTGTATATTTTGATAAGTTCGATTAGCTTTTGTAATAGCGGTATTTTTTAAGGTAAAATAAAAGTTCGAAGTGGAAATAAAAAAAAAAGATTTTCTTTAAGTAGAAAAGGGGCAATAAAAAGGGCTTCACTATTTTTTAGCGAAGCCCTGAAATTAAAGTTGAAAACTACCTTTTTATTGCCGTTCCTATTTTGATTTTAATGATGCTTTCGAGATGGAGGCTTGTGAGGTATAGGCGTAAAAAACGGGCAGGAAGCCCGATGCTCTTTTGCTTTACGAGGCGTAGCGACCTTGTGGTCGTGAGTCCGAAGTAAAACAAAGATGGAGGGCGAGGCAATAAAAAGGACTTCACTTGTTTTGAAGCGAAGCCCTGAAATTAAAGTAAAAAACTACCTTTTTATTGCCGTTCCTGCCCGTTTTTTTGGCGTTTGTAAATTGCAAGCCCCAAAACCAGCGCGCCGAAGATTGCCGCATATGTTGCGGGTTCCGGTACTGCGGTGTAGGCTATCATCAATGTGCCGTCTTCAAAGTAAATGTCCCAAGCGTCGCCTTCATTGCGTGTGATGACATCAACTTTTTCCAGTCCGCTTTCACTTGTTCCGATATATTCGTTAAACGTGAAAATGTCAGCAGTCGTGATGATGGCGGCGGTAAGCTCTTCACCCAGGAATCTTGAGAAGTCGAGGATGAGCATTCCGCTCATATCGGTTATTTCAGAGGTAACATTTACTGTTGAAATACCGGTTGTGTCTGCAACAAACGAAAGTGTGCCCGCGGAATTTAGGTTGTAAATAGAGACAGTGTTTTGCGAACCTTCAATTTTGAGTGTTGCGCCGCTTTCCATTGTAAATACGCCTGCCTTGAATGTATTTGCTCCGGTGCCGATATTTAAACTCGCAGTGCCGAGTATGTCAAATTTGCGATTATTTGCAGAGAAATCTAAAGTAGAGCCGCCTGTTAGGTTTACTTTTGCGCTTCCTTGAATGCCAAAGCCGAGATCTGCATATCCCCCGTTATGTTTGATTGTAGAACCGTTTTGGATATTCAATACAGAATTTTCCGAGAAGTTGAATGTATATTTATCTGAATTTTGGGTGTGAAATACTTTGCTAAAGTTTGAAGCGTCAACAGTCATAACTGCGTTTCCACTGAATATGAAGCTACCGTATGAACCACCGAGAGAGGCATTCTTAAATATTAGCTGTCCGTTTCCTTCGCCGCTAACTTTTGGGTATGTTGCAGTTTTAAGAGTTGAATTGTCAAATGTGACAATCGCATCTTCCGTTACGGCAAGGCTATGGTTGTGCTGACCGTTAAATGTTGCGCCGTTTATGAAATTTAATTTTGTGCTACCACTTACGGTAATTGGGGTTGCACCCGACAAATTGCGCGTCATTGTGGCGCCGTCAATATTGATTGTTGCGGATGCGCCGCTTGCCTTAATTCCCGTGTTTGAATAAGAAAAATCGCTCAAGAAATTAATGCTTGCACTGTCGTTGATTTCCACGTCTGCAAGACTTACGGTGCCGCCGTTTTTAACGTCGATTTTAGCACTGTTGTTTAATTGCATTGCGGAAAAGTTTAATGCGGAATTTGTGCCATCGACAGTGGCAACTGCATTATTTGACATAACAAGCTTAACACCGTTTTGACCTATAAAAGATGAGCCGCCTGAAATGTCAATGCTTGCATTTTGGTCGAACAGGACTTCGTTTAAGGCACCCCAGAAGTTAGTGTAATTTAAAGTAGCCGCATTTTTTAGAACCAACTTCGAGCTGTCGGTATATATATTCATGCTATTGGCATTTTGCCACATCGACTTGTTCCAAGTAATTCCGTCAAACGTGAGTGCAGATGAACCTGCCAAATTGATGTTGATAAAACCGCTATTTAAAACAGTGCCGGAGTTAAAGTTAATTTCAGAATCTCCACGTGCTTTTACAATTAAAAAATTGCCAAAAGTAAGAGTTGCTTTTGATGAGTTAAAAATACCGTCAACTACTTCGAGAGTCGGAGGGTTTTCGCCTGCACCGAAATTGTAAGTTGCAGGAGTTTCTGCCGTGCCTTGCATATTTACCGTTGCATTTGTAACAAGCAATTTATTCTCATTCGTTTGCGTGCCGGTGTAGTTTAGTATGCTCTTATCTGCGCTCACGCCGGTAACAGAAACCGTGCCGGCATTATTTGGGGCGGTGTCCCAAATTTCATCTGTCCAGTTATATGTACCTTCGCCGAGTGTTGCGTTATAATTTGCACCGTAAGCAGACATTGCAAACAATGCAAGTGGAGTTATCGGTAATATGATTTTTTTCATGATAGGGTAATTGGGTATAAATCTAAGATTTAACAAGTTATACAACTTTTTTATAGAAAGCTTTTTCCAAGTCAAGATGTTTTTTATAAAAGTAAAAATTTTTTACGGCGGCGGACTTTTATGCTTTTTTGTCTTGAAATGTTTATGTCTTTTTTATAACTTTTAAAAAATTTCAAATAAATTATTTAAATTGAATAAAAAGGAAGCAGAAATGTCCGAAGAAGTAAATATTCCCACAGCGTCAAATGTTCAAACCCCGCAGGCGTCGGCTCCGACAGTCAAAATAAGCGCGTCTTCGCGCCCTGTTGACTTCGGCGCACCTGTTGCTGAAAGTAAGGAAAGCTCGGTTATGGTGCTTTTGGACGCGGTAAGCGCGGTCGTAGCCATTTCCTTTGCGGCATTGGTTTACATAGACAACGCATTTAAGCTTTTTTAATCTAAAAAACAGATATGGCATTGGTTCATCTTAACAAGAGCAATTTTGACGAAACAATATCGGCAAACAAAGTTGTGCTGGTGGATTTTTGGGCGACTTGGTGCGGTCCTTGTAGAATGCTTGCGCCCATTCTCGACCAGGTTGCGGCGGAAGTTCCCGATGTTTGCATCGCGAAGGTCGATGTTGACGAAAATCAGGAATTGGCGCAGCGTTTCAACGTGGCGAGTATTCCGACCCTCGTATATTTCAAAAACGGAAAAGTTGTTGAAATGTCGCAGGGGTTGACGGGCAAAGACGCAATCAAGGCGGTTCTTGCAAAATTGAAGTAATCGGTTTGAAACAAAATTTTAAGGCGCGCTTATTTTTGGCGCGCCTTTTTTATTGCAAGACGTATTTGAAAACTTTTGAGTTGCGCTTTGACGCCTCATACTTTTTTTGCCGCAAAATCGGCAATTCGGAAGGCGGAACTTCTTCAAATTCGCATATATCTTTAAAAAACGGCGCACTTTTGGTTGACAGCGCAAACAGGGTCTTAAAGTTGCGCTCTTTTGCCGTTTTGCAAACGTATTCAACCATCGTCTTCCCTACATGGTGCCCTTGGTAAAACGGCTGTACATGTAAAGACGCAAGCTCTGCTGCACCCTCTGTAATGTCTAAGAGGCTTACAAAAGCGATTATGCTGCCGTCCATTTCATAGACGAAGTAAGTGTTTATTTTACTTCTGATTTCTTCAAGAGAACGTCGGACGAGGTTTTGCTCTTTCGTGGAATTTTGCGAAAGGTTGTAGATTATGTTTGCGTCGGCTTCGGTTGCGGGGCGTATTTTTTGGTATTCATCGGCATAAATCATTGTACCTGAGCCGACTTTTTCAAATACCTCGGTAAGGATTGCGGCAAATTCTCTGCCGTCCAAAATATGGGCGCGGGGGGTATTGCCGGAGCGCAGGGCTTTAACCGCGAATTTAACCTTGTCGAAAACCCTCGTGTCCAACTTGTTTTTGCGGAGCTCAAAAGTTTCCTCCGCCTTGTCGAGCGGAATAGAAACGGCTTTTTCGTTTTCAACGGCAAGACCTTTTGTTTCGGTCATATAAATCAGTTTTGACGCTTTCAAAGCGATGGCAGTTTCCGCCGCAAGCTCGTCGGAATTAAGCCTGAACACCTTGCCTTTTCTGTTTACCGCGATTGGGGATATTATCGGAATTATACCCAGACCTAAAAGTTGTTTTAAGGTGTCGAAATCTATTTTGTCTATTCTGCCCGCGTTTAAAAAATCGACTCCCGAAATTATGCCGACTTCGGTTGCGCGAATTGCATTTGTTGCCGCGGTTTTTATTTCTAAAACCGCGAACGCCTCTTGGATTTTCTGCATCGCGCTTGCGGAAACTTCGCGGGCAAGCTCCAAAGTGGCGTCATCAACGGGATTGTTGCCGTAAACGTCAGTCAGTTGTATCCCGCGCAGTGAGCCGAGCTGTTTTAGCTGTTTTCCTATGCCGTGGACTATCACGACGTTTATGTTCAGACTGCGCAAAACGGCGATGTCGGTTGCAAGGTTTGAGAAATTGCCGCAATCGACAACGCTGCCGTCAATGGATATTACGAATATCTGGTCGCGGTAAAGCGGGACGTATTCGAGAATTGACCTCAAATCCGCCGCCTTTATTTTACGGCTGCCCGATAGCGTTTGCATGTTTTTATGCGCGGCTTACGTAGGAATTGTCTTCGGTGCGGATTTTCAAAACATCGCCTGTCTTGATGAAAAGCGGAACCTGCACGACAATGCCGTTTGCCAATGTAACGGGTTTGGTCGGGGCTGAGGAGGTGTCGCCTCTCAAACCTTCGCTTGCTTCCGCGACTTCAATGTTGATGTTTGCAGGAAGCTCCAATGACACCGGTTCGTCGTTTACAAAAAGAATTGTGTATTCATGTCCTTCGACGAGCCATTTTTTGTCCTCGCCCAAAATCGATTCCTGAATTGAATAGTCTTCAAATGTTTCGGGGTGTATGAAGTGGTAAACATCGCCGTCTATGTATGAAAATTCCAGCCCTTTGTTCGTGGTGTGGCAAAATTCCACAGAGTCTGTCGAGCGGAATTTAACAGTTGTTGACGAGCCGTTTGCGAGGTTTCTTAAAACTGTCTGCACAAACCCCGCACCTCTTCCCTGCGTGCGGTGGAGCATGCTCATTACAACGTGCGGAACGTTGTTGTACATAATAACGTTGTTTTTTCTTATGTCTGTCGGATTTGCCATGGTGTTTATGTTATGTTGCGATTGAAATAATTTAAATATATGCTTTAAGAAACCGTTGTAGTCAATATTTTTATTGCCGCCAATAAAGCGCGGCGAATATTGCGGTTAAAATCATTATCGCCCCCAATGCCCTGCGAAGTGCGGAATTGCCGTCAAGCTCGCGGAGCTTCATTGATTTTGCCCCGAGAGCGTAGATTAGGGCAATGGCGATTATTCCGCGCGTGTTGAAAAGTATGTTGGACATGGCGGCTCCGACTTTTCCTGTTATGGAAATGAACATCAAAAAGCTTTCGCCAACTAACATAATCGACGATATTGCGCCGAATGCCACGGTTTCGGCGTTTGATTTTTTAAGCTCGGTGATTAGTTTAGGTATAAACGGAATTACGGAAACTGGCATCGCAACCGTCGTAAGCGCAATCATTGAGCGCGTTGAAAAATTCGGCGCGTATTTTTGCATAAGAACATCGCATGCGGCGTACGAGGCGCAGGCGCAGAGCGCGAGAAAAACCGTAAAGCGGAACTTTTGCCTGCCCGGTTTTCCCTTTGACTTTCCCATTAGAAAAACCGCCGCACAGCACATCGTACCCGCAAAGATAATCGAACTTGGCAGTTTTGCATGCAACATGATGTTTGAAAACATCAAGACAAAGAGTATTTTTACGCCCATAATCGGGGTCATCAGGCTGACTTCTCCGCGTTCGGCGCAAATGAAAGTAGCGAGGTTTCCCGCCGCGCAAAACACCCCCGCAAGCAGGGGTTGCCATATTATTGAAATTTCGGGAAGGGTGGGGGCAAAAAATATTTGAGGGATAAAAACCGCTCCTGAAAGCAGGTTGTTCATCGCAAGAAGCGACATTCCCGAAATCGTCTTGTTTTTTGAGGCGCACTTTACGGCTATTACTCCGAATGCGTAACATGCCGCCGCGAAAACGGGAAACAATATGTCGGGGAAGGGCGGTTGCATTGTCAGGCCATTTCAAGCGCGCGCATGAGCGTCAGGGCTACGTTCATATTGGGAACAAGCCTCGGATAGAAAAAGGAATTATAAAACTGCTTGAAATCTTCGGGATTGTTTTGAAGCACGCGGTTTGCGTAGTCGTTCAAGACTATGCCGATTGCCCCGCTTCTGCTTACACCCGCATGGCAGTGGATAATCAAGTCGCGCTTTTGGGTTAAAGTCAGCCTTGTGAAATCCCGAATTTGCAAGGCTTTTGTCTTGTCGAACAGGAAGCGGCTGTCGGAATTTTTGTCGAGGCTTGAAGCGTCGTCAAAATGCAAAATCAAAGTTTGGTTGTGGTATTTTTCAGGTATTGGAGACTCTGTAAAAATCGGCGGCTCCGCAAAGTGCATCACGTTGTTTATGGATATGAAGTTGCAAGTTTTCGCAATGCTTTCTATTTGCGGAAGCATATTTTCAATTTCCCGCCTGCTAAAAACAGATATTTTCATAAGAAATATAAAGCAATGTTTTATCTGTATTTTGTAAAGGCAAAAAAATATGGCATTCAAAAATGTGCGCAAAACAACAAATGCAAACAAATTTGTATCGGGAGATTTTTTTGTATTTTTGAAAAATCCTTTGTTTTAAAGGGAATTCGGACGCTTTCCCAACTGGCACGAAAATTGCTTACTATTTTTTATGGGCTAAAAACCCGAAAACCAAAACAAGCAATATGAAAACAAAATACATTACGCCGTTATTTTTATTAACTTCGATTTTTGCGTTCGCCGCAGAAATTTCCGCCGCCGAATGCGAAAAGCCTGCCGAACCTGTGTCGGTGCTTTTAAGCGAAGATTTTATGTCTTCGGTAAAAGACAAACTCTCCGTAGGGGTGGGCATCGCTTATG
Organism: Intestinicryptomonas porci; assembly: GCF_033971905.1. NCBI lineage: Bacteria > Pseudomonadati > Verrucomicrobiota > Opitutia > Opitutales > Intestinicryptomonadaceae > Intestinicryptomonas > Intestinicryptomonas porci. Next base: position 92,389 of record NZ_JALBUT010000006.1, on the reverse strand, counting down.
AATCCGAATACGTTTTCAGGGGCGCAAAATGTTCCGGAGCTTCCATAGTTCCCACCGTTGACTTGGGCTATGAACTTGGCGGAGGCTTAGGTTTGAGTGCGGGATTTTTCAACAATACGGAATTAAAGAACGACAACTTCATCGAAAACGATATTTCTGCGGGCATTACCTATTCGGTGATGTCGTTTAGTTTCGACTTGGGCTACTGCGCGTATCTTTATCCGCATTCCGAGGACACGCACGAGTTTTCTTTCGGAGTTTCCTACGACACTTCCGAACTTCTCGGCGATTTTGCAATTACTCCGTTTATAACGTACTATTACGATGTTGTTTTGTATGTAAACACACTGGAAGCGGGGCTTTCTTATTCCGCGCCCGTAACGAAGTGGATTATCGGCAGCGAATGGGGTTCTGTTGACTTGGCGGCAACATACGGGCATGTCTTTTCACACAATGCGAAAGACTACGACTATGTGATGTTTTCCGCCGACTTTTCAGTCGCGCTTACCGACATTGCATCAATTTCCGCCGGCGTTCGCTATTCAAACAAGAGCGCGGGCGGCGATAGAAGCGAGGACAACTGCTGGTTTGGAACAGGGCTTTCTTTATCTTTTTAAGCGGAACGCTTTATTCTTCTAAACAAAAAACAACGCCGGCAAATTTTGTTTGTCGGCGTTTTCTTTTATTTGGCTATTTTAATTCTTTTAGAATTTGAACCGCCTTTTCGTAATCAATATCTTGGACTGCTTCGCAATTTATTATCACGGCAAAATCTTCAATTTTAAGAGACATCGCCATTTGCGATTTTTTTGTGATGTCGTTCATAAATTCGTTCATCGCCAAGTAAGATTTTGCGGCGGAATTTATGTCCGAGTCCGAAAGCTCTTCGATTTGCTTCATTTGCATTTTGTTTATTTCTTGCAATAAATCTTTAAATTTATTGCCGTTTAAGTAGAGCTCTATTTGGTTGCCGCTTGCAAGCCTGCTTAGAATTTGCACCGCGTCTTTGTTGTCGGCGAGGCTTTCTCCCGAATTTTTTGCAAGCGACATGGTTTTTGAAAGGTCGGGAATTGTTGAAATAAATGCGCCCGTATTTGCAATGGGTGCGAATTTTATATTAGCCATTGTTGTATAAATCGAATTTTCACCGAATTGCATTTGCGATATGAAAGGCGTGTTTAGCATTTGAGAAACCATCGGATTTTTGAAGAATGCGTCCGCATTTTCGCAGTCGATTTTAAGGAACATTTCCGGCGGCTGCATTGTTTCTTGGATTTTTAAAATTTGCTCCGCTTTCAATTCTCCGCAAGAAAAGCAGACGCTTTTTAATCCGATGGATTTTAACATTTGAATTGCAATTTTGGAAGCTTCTAAATTGTCCGCCATCATGAGGCTTGCCAGCTCTGATACTTTGTCGGAGATTTCGGGAATTGCCGCCGCGAATGCAACGGAAGAGTCTTTTACGGAATTTTTAAGAAGGAAGTTGTTTGGAAGCGTTCTTTGCGCAAACATTTTGAATGTGTCTTTTACTTCCGCGATTGCGTCTTTGCCAAGCTCAATTTTAAAAGTCATTCCGAATTCGCTCGGCGAATAATATTTTGCAGATATAAATATTTCCGAAAAAGATTTTTCTTCTTCTTTTGCGTCAATGAAGCATATAAAGTTTGCGTCTTTTTTTATCGAAGTTAACTTTGCAAATTTCGGCGTTTTTGCGAAAGGTTTTTCCGCGGGAGTTTTAATGTTTTTGATTAAGGCAATCGCGGTTTCTTCGTTTTTTGCAACTGAAATGATATTGCCTTTTACGATAATCGCGACATCATCTGTTTTATATACGGAAATGCCGTCTTTTTGGCTTTTTTGAAGTTTTAATTCGTCTTTTGCGCTTTCAACAAAATCTTCAAAAAGCTCCACTGCCAAGGGCGAGTCGATTATGAGCTTCATGTTTGCATTTTCTGAAAGCTCGTCAATGCTTGCGCCAAAAAAGAAAGCTTCTTTCGCGTTTGCGGATTTAAGAAGGATTTTGTTTATGAAGTCGATTTTTATGAAATTTTGACCGGTTTCTTGCGTAATTGCGCCTATACATTCATTGAGGGCTTCCTGAATTTTTTTGTTTTTTGAAAGCTCTTCAAAAAATTCTTTCACGCCTTTTTGATCTGTGGTTTCCTTTACAAATTCGGCGTCCATGCTGTATGTTGCAAAAAGGGCGACATTTTCGGAAGTTGCATTTGCAAAATCTTCCGTTGAAATTTTACATTCGTTTTGCTGTTTTGAACAGCCGAAAGCAAAAAGCATAAACGCGGCGAGCGCGGACATTAAAATCTTTTTCATAATTGCTCCTTTATTTTGTATTATTTACGCAAAGTTTAATTTAATTTGGATTTCTTGTAAAGAAATAAAATATTTTTATCGGATTTAGGCGCGGGTCAGCATCAAAAATCTGTCGCGTCCCGAAAAATCTTTGATGATTTCAATGCTTGAAAAATCTTTGTTTTCGCGATTTTCGTCTTTTAGCATTGTGGGGTGGTCGATGCCGCATTCAAGCGCAAGAATACCGTTTTTTTTCAAAAACTTCGGAGCTTCTTTTATGATTTTTCGCAAGTCTTTGGTTCCGCCTTCGGGGCTTGAAAGCGCGGCGGGCGGGTCAAATTCTCGAACTTCTGCTTCGGCGTTCGAGACTTCTTTTTCTGTCAAATAGGGCGGGTTTGACACAATGAGGTCGAAAATTCCGCCGATATTTTCAAACCAGTCCGATTTAAAAAAACTTGCGTTTAGGTTTGCAAGCTCCGCGTTTTCTTTGGCGAGGGCAAGCGATTTTTCTGAAATGTCGCATGCTGTGCATTCCGCGTCTTGAAATGCGTTTTTAAGCGACAAAATTATTGCGCCCGACCCCGTTCCCAAGTCCAAAATTTTTTTTGGAGGATTTTCTTTCAGGCGCGAGATAATGATGTCGCAAAGCTCTTCTGTTTCGGGGCGGGGAATAAGGGCGCGGGCGTCGCATTTCAAGTTAAGCCCGCAAAAATCAACGGAGCCTAAAATGTGCTGCAGCGGCTCTCTCTTTGCCCTGCGCTTTACGTCTTCCCTGAATTCGTCCAAAACTTCTTTTTTTAAAGGCTCGTCAAAGCGCAGGAACAAATCGAGCCTCTTGCATTTCATCGCCTTTGCAAGCAGAAGCTGGGCGTCGATTTTCGGGTTCGGAACGCCTTTTTTTGCGAAAAATTCTTCGCATTTGCCTAAAATCTCAATGACGCTTTGCACGTTTTTTTACGCGCCTTCCGCAATGAGGGTTTCAATGCGCTTGTTGTAGTAAGCCTCTTCGAGTGCGCGCACGATTTCCTCTATTTCGCCGTCCATAACCTGCGTGAGGGAGTGGACGGTAAGCCCTATGCGGTGGTCTGTCAGGCGGCTTTGCGGGAAGTTGTAGGTGCGTATGCGCTCCGAGCGGTCTCCGCTTCCGATTTGTTCGCGGCGGTTTTGCGCGTACTTTTCTCGCTCTTCGTTTTGCTTGTGTTCGAGCAGGCGCGAGCGCAATACTTTCATCGCCTTTTGCTTGTTTTTAAGCTGGGAGCGTTCGTCTGCGCATTTTACAATCATTCCCGTGGGTTTATGCAGAATTTGCACGGCGGAGTCTGTGGTGTTGACTCCCTGTCCGCCCGGGCCGCTTGCGCGCGCGATTGAAATTTCAATGTCGTTAGGGTCGATGTGAATATCGACTTCCTCTGCTTCGGGGAGAACCGCGACGGTTGCCGCCGATGTGTGTATTCTTCCGCTTGCTTCCGTGACGGGCACGCGCTGGACGCGGTGCGTCCCGCTTTCGTATTTCATTGAGCGGTAAACGTCCGTTCCGCTTAGAAGAAAGCAGACTTCCTTAAATCCGCCGGCGGGTGATTCGCTTGAGCTTAGCTGTTCAACTTTCCAGCCCTTGCGGTCGGCATATCTCGAATACATTCTGTAAAGGTCGGCGGCAAAGAGCGACGCTTCGTCTCCGCCCGTTCCCGCGCGGATTTCAACCACCGTGTTGCGCGAATCCGTCTCTTCGGGCGGAATCATGTAGCGCAAAATTTCTTTTTTCAGCGGTTCCACGCTTGATTCGAGGCTTTGCAAATCCTCTTTGGCAAGCTCCTTGAATTCTGCGTCGGCTGATTCGTCTTCGATTATCGCCTTATTTTCTTCAATTTGTGCGAACAGCTTTTCAAGCTCTTCATATTTCGCCTTTAAATCCGCAAGCTGTTGATGCTCGCGCGAGACTGCCGAGGCGGTGCGCTGGTCGTTGTAAAAATCGGGCGCGTTCATTTTTTCGGTAAGCGCGTCGAGCCTTTGTAAAAATGGTGCGATGGGTGGAATTCCGTCCATATTGCTGATTTATTATTATTTTTTTTTTTTTTTTTTTTTTTTTTTGTAGTTAAATGATTGAAATATAGGGCTTTAAAAAATCGTCTATTTCAAGTCGAGGGGCATATTTTCGTCTTCTGTTTTCGAAGAGTCCGTGAAAGTGGGCAGGTGGATTTTGTCGCGTTTTCTGATGTGTTTGGGAACTCCTCCCACGCGGTTTAAAATCATGCTTTCGTTTTCCGATACAATGCGTTCGCAGAGTTTTCTAACGTGCATTTTAAGCCATGTGTGTGTAGGGCTTTTTTTAGTATAGTCGGCCGGACCGTAAGAGTCTATTCTGCCCGACTGCAAAAGCATATCGTTTTGCTCGAATTCCTCTTCGCTTTCTGGACCGTACACCGCGAAAGTCTTTCCGCCGCCGTTTCTTACGACTGAAAAAACGGGGACATCGCTCGGGCCGTCCGCAATGTAAATCATATTTTTTATTGGAATTCGCCTGTCTTGGGGCGACATTTGCGCGTTTACGTCTATGCTTGAATTTATGTTGACGCCCTTGTTGATTTCAAAAATAAAACGGGTTTTTATGGTGTTATCGACAATCGCGCCGATTTGGTTTATTTGGTTTGAGAGCGAATTTAAGTCGAATTCGGGCTGTTTTGTGAAATTCGGCGGGAACGGCTCTTCGATAAATTCGCAGGCAAAAATACCGTCAACTTTTTTTGCGACTTTGCTGCCCCTTATCATTTCGGCAATGCCTGTGCTTATTATGTAGTGCTCAAGCTTTATGTCGAGCTTGCGGTATTTTTCCTCTGAAAGAGGGATTGCGCGAAGTTCGTCCAAAAAATCGAGTATTCCGTCGCAAAACTCTATTTTTCCGCCGAGCTCGCGGAGTTTTGCGTTGCCAAGCCCGCGCATAAGCCCTGATTTCACAAAGCTTAGCAGGTGGTTTAGGTAAACGGTTTCGGGCGAGACCCTTATGCCTTTTTTTGCGTATAGCTCCGGAAGCATATTGACTTCCGTCCAAAACAGGTTTTCGTCTATTCCGTATTCTTCAAAAATCGGACGCTGCATATAGCTTGGTATCAGCGTCTTGTCGAAATCCCAAATACAGGCGATAACATATTTGCTGCGCAGAGAATCTTGGCTTTGCCCTTTCATAATTTTTAAATGTGTTATTTTTAGCAAAAAAAATTTTTTCGTCAACACTTGTGTAAAAATAAAAAAGGCGCGAAAATGAATTCCGCGCCAAATTTTAAACTTTATGGCTTTTAGCGTTTGTGCCTGCGGTACGCCGCGAATGCGATGGCGAGCGCGCCGAAAATTGCGGCGTAAGTAGAAGGTTCCGGAATAGACACGCCTTGAACCGTTACCCACCATGTGTTGTTTTCATGGACAAGGCTTCCTTCGACAAAGTCCGCAACTGCGGAGTCGTCAACCAAATTAAATATGCTTTCCCAACCCGAAATGTTCGCGTGTTGAGAGCAAATCAGCGCGATTTTATATTGTTCGCCGTCAACAAAATCTTCGCCCAAGACAAAATCGCTCAGATATACATTGATTTTTGCGCCTTCGCCCGTCTGTCCCTCGCCCGCTTTCCCATAGAGCGTAAAAACAAGGGCTTTGAAACGGTCGTTTACCGCCGCAAGAGAGTTGTTTCCAAGATGAATGTTTAAAGTCGAATCGGCGTCAAACCAATAATCCACGCCCGTAGAAATCGCCTTTGTGCCGGCGTTATTGAGAGTTATGGTATTCTTCTGGTGGAAATAGTCTGCAATCTTTACAGATGCGCCGCTGTTTACGGTAAGCGAATTTGTGTAGCTTATGTTTCCGCTGATTGCCGCGCCCTTGTTTATTATAAGGTCGGTTGCTTGCAGGTTGCCGTTGATTGTCGTGCTCTGGCCGACTTCAAACGTATTTAAGATATTTAAGTTCGCGTTGATTGTGTTGTTGTTGCCGAGCGTAAAATTCTTTACCTTAATGGTTTGGCCGCTTGCGTTGATTTTTGCGCCGTCGCCCATTGTGAACGAAAAGCCTGTTTCTTTTTCGTACAAGGCTTGGAACGCGGACACGTTGAGCGTAGAGTTTGCGCCCATATTTACGGACGCCGTAAAGTGCATTTCAAGCCTGTTGCCGGCGTTTAAAGTTGCGTTTTCGTCCAAAGTAAGCTTGCCGCCCGATTGGAAAATCCATTTGCCCGAGCCGTTTTGCGACGATGTTCCCGTAACGAAAATTTCGCCAGGAGCGTACATTGTATTGATGTCGCCTGTAACATTCAAATTTGCATTGTCAAGCGTTGTTCTGCCATAGATGGTTTCCATTTTGCCGCCAACAACCAAATTGTTTGCGCCTGTTATAGAAATGCTCGACCCGTTGCCGTAGTTTTGCATATTACCCGTGACAGTCAATACGCCGCCGGTAGTGTCTATGGAGTAGTTTACAAACTGCAGCTTAAGCTCTTCTTTTGTGTTCGCGCTTGTATCGACAGGGTCGTATTCCCAGCTCGCCGCAAACGCAAGCGGAGATGCAATTACCGAGGATATAATGAGATAGGATAGCTTTTTCATGGCTGATATTTTTTTAAATTTGCGGAAATCCTAGCGGAAAGTTTTTACATGTCAAATAGTTTTTTAATTCTGTATAAAAAACTGTCGAAAGCGCGGGCAGGAAAAAAACGTTTTAACTTCGCATAGTTCCGGGATCAAAAAAGCCTGCGTGGTCGAGTATGTTCAATACACTCCCGTGCAGGCTTTTTTGCTGTCCTCACCTGCCTTGTTAAAACGTTTTTTTAACCTCGCGCGTCTCCATGTTTATATTGTTGGCAGTTGGCGCACAGAAAGCTCTCAAATTGGGCGAGATGCGAGCACAAAAAAGGGAAAGGCGAACGGAGTGTATTAAAACATACTCGACTGAGCCTTTCCCTTTTTTCGCGGAGCAGATTGCCCCATTTCAGAGCTTTATGCTGCCAACATCCCCATGTCGCTTACTTTTTGATTTCGCGGTGCAATGTGCGGCGCTTGAGCGAGGGGTTGTACTTCATTTTTTCAACCTTTTCAAGCTGTTTGCGCGGATTGCGTGAAGTTAGATAGCGGGAAGGAGACTTGCCTTCTTTGCGTGCTTCTGTGCATTCTAAAATTACTGTTTCTCTTGGCATAATATATCTTGTTAAATTGTTAAAGCTTAAAAGTATGACAGGGGCGTTTCAAAAAGCAATACATTTTTTTGCGTATTTTTATTTGAAAAGCGCATTCCAATTTTTGTCAAAATCGGACGTTTGGTAAACCTTGTATTTTATCGGGGCTAAAATCCGCTTGTCTTTCGGCGGATTTTTGTCTTCAAAATACTTTTCAGCAACGGCGATGGCGGACAAATATCCGTAGCCGAAGTAGTCCCCGCCTATGCACATTGAAATTTCCTTGTTGCGCAGGTATTGACCAAGATGCGGGCGAAGAGACATCACAATTATGAAGTCCCTGTCGGAATCGCGCTTTATCGGCACTGAATTTATAAGGGGAGAGGCGCTCAAAAATATGATGCCGTAGTTGTCCAAATCTTCAATTTCCTGCTGAAATTTCTTTGCAAATTCGGAAAAGTAAACAGACGAGGCGTATTGGACGTATGGCTTGCCTTTAAACGCGTCGAGCAGGGCTTTTTGTGAAACCATCGACGGTTTTGGCTCTGGCGCGTTAAAAATATCTTCCTTCCCCGAATAAATAACCAAAAGCTTAAAATTATTTTCCCTTAAATGCGGATTTATTTCGTCTAATATTGTTTTAACGATTGCGCTGGTGTCGCTTTCAACAAAGAAAATTCGCTTGCTTTCCGGAATGTCGGTGGAAATTAGCGCGACGGGCTTTTCCTTTTCGGCAAGAGCATTTATTGCCTCGGAAAGCTTTTCATTTTTGGAAAGATTTGGAATTACTATTGCGCCGATGTTTTCCGATGACTGCAATGCGCTTGAAAGAATGTCGGCTTGGTTTTCTATTCCCGTGGAATCCGCCGTGAGGGGAGTTATGTTTTTTATGGCAAATTCCGTGTTGTAGCGCGCCCCCAAATCTTTAAAGGCTTCGCGCGCTCCGTTTGAAATGGCGTTTTGAACCATGCTTTCATGGTTGTTTGCCAGAAATACAATATTCTTTGCAGGCAAGGGCTCTGCATTGGCGCAAATTTGCGCCAATGCAAAAACCGTTATAGCAAAAATCAGTTTCTTAAACATTATTTGTTAGAAAACAGCTTTATGCATATCGCCTTCTTTTACGAAAGCTTCGTGCATTGCATACGCCTTTGAGAGCGTCTGCGGAGTGTGCCCTTTGGCGACGCTTGCCATGTACGCGCGGAGCAAGTCGCGGTATTCGGGAGCGGCGCAGTTGTTTATGATAAGCTCAGCTCTCTGCATCGGGGTTTTGCAGCGCAAGTCGGCGACGCCGTATTCCGAGACAACAACGTTTACGGAGTGTTCGCTGTGGTCGGCGTGCGAAACAAGCGGAACAAAAGCGGAAATCAAGCCGCCTTTTGCAACCGCGGGAGTCGTGAAAATCGAGATGTACGCGCTTCTTGTGAAGTCTCCCGAGCCGCCGATGCCGTTCATCAAGTTTTTGCCCATGATGTGCGAGGAATTTACGTTGCCGAACAAGTCCACTTCAATCGCGGTGTTGATTGAAATAATGCCGAGTCTGCGCACCAATTCAGGATTATTTGAGATTTCCTGCGGGCGGAGAACGATTTTATCGTGGAAGAATTTGATGTTGTCGTAAATTTCTTTGAGCTTGGGCGAGGTAACCGTAAGCGATGTCGCGCTCGCAAATTTCATGTGCCCGTTTTCAAGCATGTCGATTACGGAGTCCTGCAAGACTTCGCTGAACATTGAAAACTGCGGAATGTCGGGATTTGAACCCATTGCGCCCAAGACAGCGTTTGCGATGTTGCCCACGCCGCTTTGAATTGGCAGAAATTCCGCGGGAATTCTGCCCGCCTTCATTTCAGCGGCAAGGAAATTCGATACGTTTTCGCCTACTTTTGTCGTGATTGCATCGGCTTCTTTAAATCCGCCGACTTCGTCGGGGCGGTTTGTGAGTACAATGCCGACAATTTTTGACGGATCGACTTTTACCGTTTCCGTGCCGCAACGGTCGGAGCAGGTGTAAATCGGAATTTCGCGGCGGTAGGGCGGGTTTGCCGTTTCGTAAATATCGTGCATTCCGCGCAGCTTCGGCGAATGGTATTCATTAAGCTCGATGATTATTTTATCGGCGAGCTTCAATCCCGTCGGAGAAATGCCTACGGAAGTAGTAAGCAGGATTTCGCCGTTTTCGGAAACTTCCGCGGCTTCGACAATCGCCCAGTCGAACTTGCCCAAAAAGCCGTAGTTCATGTACTGCGGGGTCATCGAAAGGTGCATGTCTGTAAAGTTTATAGAACCTGCATTGATGCCCTTTCGCATGTCGGCATTCGACTGATAGGGGGCGCGGTATTCGAGTGCGTCTGCCTGAGCCAATACGCCGTCCAAAGAAGGGCCGCCGGATGCGCCCGTGATTGCCTTTATCTTAAATTCCCTGCCTGCCGCATGTTCTGATTTTGCTCTTTCTGCGATAGCTGTTGGGATTGCCTTTGCCGCACCCGCAGGGGTGAAACCGCTGAAAGCAATGTTGTCGCCGTTTTTGATGAGGCTTGCCGCCTCTTCCGCTGTCATTGTTTTGTAAGCCATAGCTGTTTTGTGTTTTTGAGAAAATTACGAATAATTCAATACCTAACTTTTTTTTTCTCAATTAAAAAACGCAGAAAAAATCAATTTTTTCGCAAAGAAGGCTTTGCTCAAACGATTGATTCCATTTTTCTTTCCATTTCGATTTTCTTTGAAAAAGACCAAAAAAACATTTTCATTAAACCCGAAAAAATGGTTTTATGATTTTAAAATTTAACACATCGCTTGCGGAGAATTACCATTCAAATTCGCAGAAAATAAGAGTAATGAGCGAAGTGGGTCGGTAGGTTTTGTTTTTGCACAAAGTGCGGAAGTTCTTTTTCCAAATTTAAGGACAATATACCAAACAGGGATTTTTGTTGCCCTGAATGCGGAAGTGTTTTTGAGCTTAAAAGCAAGATGGGCGGATTTTCAAGGACTATTGTTGACGGCAGTTATTGCGCGATGATGGAAAATATTCGAAAGGGGCTTGCCCCGAATATTATGCTGTTGGAATACGGCAAATTTTTTGAAGTTCGCAATTTGATTGTTATTCTGAAATTTTATATTACAGAAAATATAATAATAAAAAGATCTTCTTTGAGGGAAGACGCGTGCAGAACGGGGTGGATTGGGTGCAACATCCGCTACGGGGAATTCCGAAGAGCGGAAAGCTTTTTGTTGTGAGAAACGGAGAATTGTAAAACAAAAGCCAAATTATCGGAAGTTTCAACAAAATGTCATTTTTGGGAGAAATCGCATGCGCTAAGAAAAAATGGCTTATGGATATTTTAAAATGTCTTGAAAAATTGAATATGAAAAACTTTTCATTAAATGACATTTATTCATTTGAAAATTTTTTGCGCGAAAGACATCCTTTAAATAAAAACATAAAAGCAAAAATAAGACAACAACTGCAAATTCTAAGGGATTTTAATTATTTGAAATTTGTCGGAAGCGGAAACTATGAGATTTTATAATTGTTTTTTGCGAAAATTTTAAACAACAAAAAAAGGGACGCCGTTTGAGCGTCCCTTTTGGTTTTGTGAAATTTTGTATTACAGCCCTTTCAAGGTCGAGATGAAGTAGCCCGCGACAACCGCTGTTCCGATGACGCCCGCGACGTTTGGTCCCATTGCGTGCATCAGGAGGAAGTTGCTTGGGTCTGCCTTCTGTCCTTCGACGTGCGAAACGCGTGCCGCCATAGGAACTGCCGATACGCCCGCAGAGCCGATTAGCGGATTTATCTTGTCTTTTAAGAACAAGTTCATTGTTTTCGCCATCAGTATGCCTGCCGCTGTCGAAATCGCGAATGCGACAACGCCCAGTCCGAGAATGAACAGCGTTTTTGAGTTCAAGAAGCGGTCTGCCGTCATTGTAAGACCTACGGAAGAGCCCAAGAATATCGTTACGATGTTTATGAGTTCGTTTTGGGCGCACTTGCTTAGTCTTTCGCAAACGCCGGATTCTTTGATGAAGTTGCCGAACATGAGCATACCTATCAAAGCCGAGCAGTCGGGAACGAGCATGATTACGAAAATTGTGACGAACACGCAGAATATGAGCTTTTCAAGCTTGCTTACCTTGCGCAAACTCGTCATCTTGATTTTACGTTCTGTTTCCGTTGTCAAAGCCCTCATGATAGGGGGCTGAATAACGGGAACAAGAGCCATGTAGGAATATGCCGCAACGGCAATCGGAGCCATCAAATGCGGGGCGAGTTTGTTCGACGTGAAAATCGAAGTCGGACCGTCCGCGCCTCCGATAATGCCGATAGAGGCGGCTTCGGGGGCTGAAAAGCCTATTGCGATTGCACATGACAAGGTTGCCAAAACGCCGAATTGCGCCGCGCCGCCCAAAAGAAGTTTTTTCGGGTTTGCGATAAGCGGGCCGAAGTCCGTGAGAGCGCCGACGCCCAAGAAGATTATCGGCGGGAAGAGCTCAAGAAGAACGCCCATCGAGATGTAGTGGTACAAGCCGCCCGCGTGGGTGTTTGTAAGCTCGATTATTGTTTGGTTCTTTGCAACTTTGTCGCCTTCCTTGAAGTTTATCTTATCGACAGTTCCGCCCGCGTTAAGCCAAATGAGCTTGTCGTTTGGCATAATTGTGAGCTTTCTGCCTTGGAATTCGACTTGGCATGATTTGTTCATCCATTCGCGTTCGCCTTCCATGGGCTTGTCGGGGCGCACGATTGCCAAAAGTTTCGGCGTTCCCGTACCCTTGTAGGACAAGTCCACCTTGCCTTCTTCCTTTACTTTGGGAGCGGTTTCCCTTTCGATTTTTGCGAGATATTCTTTTACTTTTGTTTCAAATTCCGCAAACTTTGCATTTTTCGCCTCGGCAGTGTTTTCCCTTACTTTTTCGTCGGAGAAAATGCGCCACAGGGTATCGTACTGGTCTTTTATCACTCTCGAAGTGGAAAGGTTTTCCTGCTCCGATGTGAAGATGTATTCCACGATGCCTGTTTCGGGAGACAAGATGGGACCTGCCGGCTTGTTAACAACGCCGAAAGTCGGCAAGTTTGCAAGCAATGCGCCAAATGCGATTGGAATGAGGAGCAGTGGTTCAAACTGGTGTTTTACCGCCAGATAGAACAAAACTCCAACCACAACCCACATCACAATCATCTTCCAGTCCGTATAAAACAGCCCCGAGTCTGTGAGAAGTTCTAATAATTGGTTTAACATTTGCATTTAAATTTTTTTGACACGCAATGCGCATCAAGTTGTTGTCTTGCTTTTTTCGATAAAAAGCGTTGATTTCCGAAACCGCCGCTTTCAGCGGTTTCGGAAGCGAAACTTACGCCAATGTCACCAAAACGTCGCCTTCCGCAACGCTCTGACCCGCGCTTACGTGGATTTCTCCGACGGTGCCTGCCTTGGGGGCAAAAACAAAAGTATTCATTTTCATGGCTTCCAAAGTCAAGAGCTTGTCGCCTTCCTTGACCTGTTGACCCTGCTTTACGTCAACAGATACAACGACTGCCGCGAGCGCGCTTGTGACTGCGTTGCCGCCTGCGGGGGCAGCCTTTGGAGCCGCGGGCTTGGGTGCCGCAACGGGAGCTGGAGCCGCAACAGGAGCGGAAACAGCCGCAACCGGAGCTGCCGCTGAAGCGGATGATTTTGATACTTCGCCGAGAACTTCTACTTCTACGTCGTATGCGTTGCCGTTAATTGTGATGCGTAATTTTTTCATATGTGTGTCTTTCTTTTTTAAATTTTATCTTTTTGGTGATTTTGATGAGAATATTGCGTTTCTGCCCGAGCTTGCCCAGTTGAAGTCGGGAGCGGCTCTTTTTATTGAGGAGACGGCGCATTCCGAGCCTGCCGCCACTGCTGCCGCCGCGCTTATTACTGCCAAAAGTTCGGGTGTCAAACCTTCCGCAGGCTTTACCGAAACCACCCTGTGGGGTGCTCCGTCCAACGCGGCATAAACCGCGGAACTTATGACGCCCGCAATTTCGCGGGATTTTTCCTTTTCGAGCCGAGCTTGCTCTTCCGCTTCAAGGCGAGCCTTTTCTTTGGCTTGCGCCGCTTTTTTTGCGGCTTTTTCGTCTGCCATTTTAAAGGGCATGCCCATCAGTGTTGTGGCAAGCATCAAACATGCAAGCACCCCGACTACCACAATAAAACCTATCAGCATGAACGATACGGTTTCAGAGGCATTGGGATACAGTGCTATTGCCAGTGTATTCATATGTCGTCTTTCTATAAAATCTTACAGCGGAATGTTGCCGTGCTTCTTGGGCAGGCGCGTCTGGCGTTTTGAAAGCGTTGCGCGGAATGCCTGTGCCAATACGCCGCGGGTTTCGGCAGGTTCTATTACGTCTGTAATCATGCCCTTGGTTGCCGCCTGGTAGGGGCTTGCGAACTTTTCCCTGTAGTCTTCGCGAAGCTCTGCTTCCTTTGCCTTCGGGTCGGCGGCTTCTGCAATTTCCTTCTTGTAAAGAACCTTGCAAGCTCCTTCCGCGCCCATGACGGCGATTTCTGCTGTCGGCCATGCAAATACCATGTCTGCGCCCATTTCGGTGTTGCACATTCCGATGTACGCGCCACCGTAAGCCTTGCGCATTATGAGCGTGATTTTCGGGACTGTCGCCGAAGCGTAGGCAAAGAGCATTTTTGCGCCGTGCCTTATTATGCCGCCCTGTTCCTGCGCCAAGCCCGGCATAAATCCCGGAACGTCAACCAAGTTCAAAATCGGAACATTGAAAGCGTTGCAGGTGCGGATGAAGCGCGCCGCCTTGTCAGCTGCGTTGATGTCGAGGCATCCCGCCTTGAATGTCGGCTGGTTTGCGATAATGCCGATAACGACGCCTTGGATTTTCGCAAATCCCGTCACCATGTTCTTTGCCCACATGTTCTGGATTTCAAAGAATGAATCCGCGTCAACGATGCGTTCAATCACCTTGTAAACGTCGAGGGCGATTTTTGAAGATTCGGGGACGATTTCGTTTAAAGTTTCGTCGTAGATTTTTTCAACGGGCATCGACAAGTCGTGCGGAGCTTCCTGCATATTGTTTGAAGGAAGGTAGGAAAGCAGCTTTTCGGAAAGCTCGATTGCGTGCTTGTCGTCTTCCGCTACAAGATGGATATTGCCCGAAATTGTTGCGTGCGCCGCCGCAGAGGCGAACGATTCGGGGTCTGCCTTTTCGCCCGTTGCCGCCGCAATAACCTGAGGACCGCAGATGAAGAGGTTTGAGTTGGACTTTGTCATGATGATGAAGTCCATCAAAGCGGGGCTGTAAGCCGCGCCGCCCGCGCATGGACCCGCGATTATCGCAATTTGCGGAACGACGCCCGAAAGGTTTACGTTTTGCCAGAAAATTTTTCCGTATCCGCCCAAAGCTTCGACGCCTTCTTGAATTCTCGCGCCGCCGGAGTCGTTTATTCCGATTACGGGCATGCCGTTTTCGGACGCGAATTTCATGAGCTTGCAGATTTTTTCCGCGTGGGCGGAGCCGAGAGAGCCGCCGCTTACCATGAAGTCTTGCGCAAACGCCGCAACGGGTCTGCCATTAACAAGACCTATGCCGCTTACCAAGCCGTCGGCGGGGCAGCTTTTGCCCAAGCCGTCAAAGAGGTTGTAATTTTGCGTCACATGCATCCCGAACTCTTGGAAAGAGCCTTCGTCGAAGAGTGCTTCCAAGCGTTCGCGCGCCGACATCAAGCCTTTTGCATGGCGTTTTTCAAGCTTTGCATCGCCTCCTGATGCGATGATTTTCTTGCGCCTTGCTTTCAGGTCGTCCAATAATTTTTGTGATATTGCCATTTGTATTCCTTAAAAAAGAGTTGGAATTTAAGAAAGTTTGCAAATTTGTCAATTATTTGCAACCGCAACCGCATCCGCCTTTTGCGTCTTGGCAGAATTCAGTGAGAATGCCCGCCGTGGATTTCGGGTGCAGGAATGCGATTTCCTTGTGGTGTGCGCCCGGGCGCGGAGTCTGGTCTATGAGCTGTGCGCCTTCCGCCTTGACGCGTTCAAGCTCTTCGGGAACGGAGTCGGTAAAGAATGCCAGGTGGTGGATTCCTCCGCGCGGATTTTTTTCGAGAAATTTTGCAATGGGGCTGTCTTCGGAAGTCGGCTCCAAGAGTTCCAAATGCACGCCGCCAATAGTAAAGAAAGCCGTTTTCACCTTTTGGCTAGGTACTTCTTCAACGCCTTCGCATTTGAGCCCCAATATTTTTTCGTAATAAGGCAGAGCCTCTTCTATTGATTTTACCGCTATGCCCAGATGGTCGATTTTCTTTAACATAATTTTCCTTTTCTTGTTTCTTTGCTTTTTAAAAATATGCAGAAAATAATTCAATTAACTTTATACAGGGAAAAAATCCTGTCAAGATTTTATAAAAATAAAACGGAGGCTTGGTGTTGCGCGGTTTTCGCCGTTTAAAAAAGCTTGTTTTTTATTGACAGGCTGTTGGTTTTCGTATTTTGTTAAATTTGTTATTTGACCCGTTTATTTCGGCTTTTGCTTGTGCTTTGCCGCGAAACGGCGGAATTTTTTGTAAAATTAAACTTAAAAAAAGGAAATTATATGGGAAGACCTGTAACAATCTTCACAGGGCAATGGGCGGACATTCCGTTTGAAAAACTTGCGCCGATGATTAAGTCGATGGGCTACGACGGCGTTGAAATCGCCTGCTGGGGCGACCACTTTGACGTCGATAAGTTTGACGACGAGGAGTATTTGAAAGGTCGTTGGGCGATTTTGGAAAAGAACGGCTTGAACTGCTTTGCAATTTCAAACCACTTGATGGGGCAGTGCGTTTGCGACAACATCGACGTCCGCCACAAAGGCATTTTGTCTGCCGAAGTTTGGGGCGACGGCGAGCCCGAAGGCGTGCGCAGGCGCGCGGCTGAGCAGATGGTGAAAACAGCAAAAGCTTGCGCAAACTTCATGAAACTGCGTCCCGCTTCAATGGCGAAATCTCCGATTGAGCCGACCGTCAACGGCTTTACAGGCTCTTCAATCTGGCAGTGGCTTTACTCTTTCCCGCCGGTTCCGCCGTCGGCAATAGAGGAAGGCTACAAGGATTTCGCCGCGCGCTGGACTCCGATTTTGGACGAATTTGACAAGGTTGGCGTAAACTTCGCGTTGGAAGTCCACCCGACTGAAATTGCGTTTGACATTGCTTCTGCCGAAAGAGCGCTCTCTGCAATCAAGGGGCATAAGCGTTTCGGCTTTAACTACGACCCGAGCCACTTCGGCTATCAGGGCGTTGACTACGTTAAGTTCATCCGCAAGTTCGCCGACCGCATTTACCATGTCCATGTCAAGGACGCATGGTGGGGGCACGGCAACGGCGAAGCGGGCGTATTCGGCGGACATACCGAATTTACCGATCCGCGCCGCTATTGGGACTTCCGCTCTCCCGGACATGGCGATGTAAACTTTGAGGAAATCATAGTCGCTCTAAACGACATCAAGTACAAGGGTCCGCTTTCTGTTGAATGGGAAGATGGAAGAATGGACAGGGTTCACGGCGGCACGGAAGCTTGCGCATTTACTCGTAAGATAGATTTCCCGACTTCAGACGTCGTTTTTGACTCCGCGTTCGACAAGTCAAATCAGTAATTGTTTAAAAAAATCCCGAAAATCCGCGTAAAGTCCGATTGTTTTTTTGGATGGGCGCGGAAATTTCGGGATTTTATGTTTTTTTTGCAACATTCTAATAAAAACATATTTAACAGCATGCCTTGTTCGTGCGTATATTTGAATGTTTTTGGGCGTCCGCAAACCGGGCATTTTTTGCTTGAAAAATAAAAAAATTTAAAAAGAATATAAATCACAAATCTTAAAGAAAATATTATGCAAGAAGAAAATTGTAAATCATCATTCACACATACAATGGCGTTCTGGCTTTTGCGTTTTTGGCTCGCTGCCAGGGCAATCGGTACGGGGTTGGTAAAATTCCAGGGCGAAGGACAGACGGTCAAGGCGGAATATGCCGACCTTGATGCTGAAACATTGCAGGCAATGGGCGCGGAAGCTTTTGACAAGGCTCAAACTTTGGGCTTCCAGTTTTATCACGGCTTGCCGGCAAAAGGCCCTATGAGCATTGAAGGCTTTACTGCAAGCCCTCTTATGCCGTCATTTATGGTAGAGCCTTACGCCTATGTTTTGGGCTATGCGCTAATAGCTCTCGGCGTTGCTCTCTTGCTTGGCGTCTGCACACGAGTAACTCTTTTCTTGATGGGCTTGCTTTACATTTCTTTGACATACGGATTCATCATCTTGGAACCCACTTTGCGCGACGCTTCCGCGGCGGGCATCGCATATTTGGGCGTCCACATGATTATGATTGTTGCGGCTCTGCTTCTTGCAAAGCACAACAAGTTTGAACTTTTGCCCTGCGGCAAGCTTCCTTGCTGCAAGTGCAACAAATAACAAAAAGGGGGATAAAATATGGAATATAACAGACGTGACTTCTTGAAGCTCGCAGGTCTTGCGGGCGGCGGTCTTATGATGTCTTCGAGCGTTGCTCGCGCACAGGAGAAAAAGGTCGCACCAAGCGAAGAATTAAACATTGCGCTCGTCGGCATGGGTGCGGAAGGCGAAGTTCTTTTGAACAGCCTTATTAAAATTCCCGGAATTCGCTTCCGCGCGGTTTGCGACATTTGGGAATGCCGTCGCCGTTATGCACGCGGCCGCATCTTGGGCGCGACTGCAAAGGCAGGCAAGAAAACAGATCTTAAAGACCACCTTTACGAAGACTACAAAGATCTCATCGCAAATGAAAAGGACTTGGACGGTGTAATCATCGCAACTCCGGACTTCTGGCATGCTCCGCAGACGGTTGACTTCTTGAAGGCAGGCGTAAACGTTTACTGCGAAAAGATGATGTCAAACACTGTCGAAGGTGCACGCTCAATGGTTCGCGCGGCTCGCGAAACAGGCAAGCTTTTGCAGATTGGGCACCAGCGCAAGTCAAGCCCGCGCTATCATTATGTTCGCGACGTGCTTTTGCGCAAATTGAACCTTTGCGGTCAGATTACAGGCGCGAACGCCCAGTGGAACAGAGCTGTAACTAAGGACTTGACTGTCCCCGAAGGCAAGGCATTCGCAATTTCTGACGAAACTTTGCAAAAGTACGGCTTTGAAAACAAGCAGAAGTTCCGCAACTGGCGTTGGTACAAGGGCTTGGGCGGCGGTCCAATCTCCGACCTCGGCGCGCACCAAATCGACATCTTCGCCTATATGTTCGGCGGACGTCCCAAGAGCGTAATGGCAGGCGGCGGCAACAACTTCTACAAGAAGGATTGGTATGACGACGTAATGTGCATTTACGAGTTTGAAAAGACTTATCAGGGTTTCCCAGCGCGCGCTTTCTATCAGGTTCTCACAACCACGAGCGTAGGCGGATACTTTGAACAGTTCTTCGGTACGGACGGCTCCATCAAGATGTCCGAAAATCCTGCGCTCACAAAAATCTTCAAGGAACGCGGTCGCCCAGAACTCGACGCAAAGTGGGAGAAGTACGTTGCAGACGGATTGCTCGTCAAGAAGGCGGCAGTCGAAGTCAAGACGGAAGACGTACGCGAATCCAAGCCGCCGGAAGAATACGGCTTTGAAGTTGACTTCAAGGGCAAATTCATCCACCAGCCGCACTTGGAAAACTTCTTCAACGCTATTCGCGGTCAGGAAAAACTGAATTGCGACGGCGAGCATGCGTTTGAAGCGGAAGCCGCAGTTTACAAGGTAAACGAAGCGGTTGCCGCAAAGAAAATGCTGGAATTTACAGACGAAGATTTTAAGGCTTAACCGCCTTAAAGTCGGACTCGAATTTCCGTTAACATAAAAGAAAGGATTTTTATCATGAAAAAAACATCTATTATTCTTGGTATCTTGGCGTTTGCTTTTGCACAAAGTTTCGCTGAAATGAAGCCTCTTAAACTCGATGTTCCTCCCTCTCAGTTGGAAGGCACTCCCGTTCCCGTAAAACTCGCGGGGCAAAATCCCGTTGAAGAACCGAATCCGACGGTTATGGTTCCGGACGGCGTTAAGAACATCGCGCTTAAAAAAGCGGTGACAGCTTCCGACGACTTCCCCCTCTCGGGCGAGCTTGAATTCATTACCGACGGCGACAAGGGCGGTTCAATGGGTTCTGTCGTTTCCATTTCCGGCGGTTTGCAGTGGGTTCAGATTGACCTTGGCAAGGAATCGGAAATCTATGCCATCGCGGTTTGGCACTTCCATTCCCAGAAGAGGGCTTACAATGACGTTGTAATCCAAATTTCAAACGATGCCGAATTCAAGAAGGACGTTGTAACAGTTTACAACAACGACCACGACAACTCCGCAAAGATGGGCAAGGGTTCCGACAAGGCTTGGATTGAAACAAACGAAGGCAAACTCATCGACTTGAAGGGCGCGAAGAAGGCTCGCTATGTCCGCCTCTATTCAGACGGCAGCAGCACTGACGAAACCAACACCTACATCGAAGTTGAAGTTTTCGGCAAATAATCCGAATTGAGTTTATTTTGAAGCGGCGTTTAGGATTTTCTTGGACGCCGCTTTTTTATGCGTATTTTATTTTTTTTTGATTGAATGGAAGTTGTTTTGCGTAAATAATTTTTTATTATGAAATTAAAAATAATTGCAATGATTTTGGGGGCAATCTCCGCAATTACAACTTTTGCCGACGTCAGGTGCGCGGACATATTTTCAGACCATATGGTCTTGCAGGTGAACATGCCTATAAGAATTTGGGGTTCGGCAGATGCGGGCGAAAAGATAAATGTAAAATTTATGAATTTGAAAGGCTCTGCGGTTGCGGGTGCCGACGGCAAGTGGAGGGTCGATTTGCCCGCCCCAAAAAAGTACGTCAAAGAGGGTCAGGAGCTTGTTGTTGAAGGAAAAAACAAACTGGTTTTTAAGGACGTGCTGGTTGGCGAAGTATGGGTTTGCTTGGGGCAGAGCAATATGGACGTCAACATAACTTCGATGAATGACGCAAAGGAGTTTTTGGACAAAAATTCAAACCTGCCGCTAATCCGCTACTATTTCATACCGAAAGCCACTTCTGCAACTCCGAGGGGCGCGCATGATTTGAAAGACGCACAAAAATGGTTGCCCGTAACACCCGAAAACCGCAAACAGTTCAGCAGGGCGTCTGCGGTCGGCTCGAAGTTTGCGGTGGAGCTATTTGAAAATCTTAACGTCCCTATCGGCTACATCAGCGCGGCGGTTGGCGGTTCAAGGCTTGAATCATGGATGACGCGCGAAGCGGCTGCGGCTGCGGGCGAAACGGCGTATGTCGAACGCATGGAAAAGCTCTTTGACGAATGGCAGGCGCGGGACATCGCAAAGTGGGAAGCCTTGCCTGCGGAAGAAAAGGCAAAGAGAAACAAGCCCGACAACCGTTGCGGCGTGATTTCTTGGTGCCACAATGCGATGGTTGCGCCCCTTATGCCGCTTTCAATGCGTGGCGAGATTTGGTATCAAGGCGAAATGAACAATGGCACGCACGACAACTATATAAATCTATTCCCCGAATACGCAAAGATGATGAGAAAGTTCTTTGAAAATGAAAATCTTTACATCTTTACGGTTCAGCTTCCCGATTCCACCGACAAGGGTTGGGCGCCGCTTCGCAACGTGCAGCGCAAGCTTGGCGACATGGTTGAAAAGAGCGGGGTTGCGATAATCATTGACGGCGGCGAAACCGAGTTGCACCCGAGAGACAAAACCAAGCCCGCCCATCGCTTGGCAATTATGGCTCTTGCGGACGTTTACGGCAAAAAAATAATATCCCGTTCGCCCATGCCTTTAAAGCTTTCGCAAAAAGGCGATTTTGTGAGTGTGGTGTTTAAGAATGTCGGAAAGGGTTTGAAAATTTCCGACGGGCAAGGCGTGCGCTGTTTTGAAGTCGCCGGAGAAGACGGGAAATTTTACAACGCGGAAGCCAAAATCGCTTCAAAAAATTCCGTTAAAATTACACTTCCTTCCGAAGTTTCAAGCGTGAAAAAAGTCCGCTACGCGTGGGCGCCCGATCCCGACGTAAACTTGTATAACAGCGCGGACTTGCCTGCGAGTCCGTTTGAAGAACCTGTGGAATAGGGCGTTAAAAAAAACTTCATATTTTAATATGAAGTTTTTTATTTCAACATTGGCGCGGAGTGCAAATGAAAGTTGATGTCAAAAATTTTATTGGTTATTCTGCGGGGATTATCACGGGAATAGCCTATGGACTAAATCCGCTGTTTGCCGTGCCCTTGATGAGAAATGGAGCATCCATTGAATTTATATTGCTCTTTCGATATGCCTTTGCTGTATTGCTTTTGGGGATTTTTCTTCTTGCGCGCGGGCAAAGTTTCAAGGTGTCGTGGGGGCAATTTTGGGTGCTTTTGCTTCTTGGTTTGCTTTATGCTTCAAGCAGCGTGTTTTTGTTTGAGGCGTACAATTACATAGCTTCGGGATTGGCGACAACCCTTATATTTCTTTATCCCGTGTTTGTCGCAATTATAATGGTGTTTTTGGGAGTTGCGCCATCGCGGCAGGTGTGGTTTGCAATTTTTGCGACGTTTTTCGGGGTTGCCGTCATGGCTTGCGAAAATTCTTCCCAATCGGTAAATTTTACAGGCGTATGCCTTTCGATGGCTTCCGCTTTTGTTTATGCCGTTTTCATCGTCATAATCAACCGCAGTGGGGTAATAAAAAACATTTCAAGCTATATCATTACTTTTTATTCTCTTCTGGCGGGGGTTGTGATATTTTTCATTAAGACCGCATTTTCCGAAATGCCTGCAATAGGCGTCATTGATATTTGCGGATTTGGAAATCTTTTGGGGCTTGCAATTTTTCCCACGATTGTCTCTACGGCGACATTGGCTGTTTCAACACGAAAAATAGGGGCAACAAAAGCTTCCGTGCTTGGGGTTTTTGAGCCGATTACTGCAATAATCGTGGGAACATCCGTTTTCGGGGAAGTTTTGTCCGCAAATATTGTTGCGGGAATTTCGATTTCAATTTTTGCCGTGGTATTTATGATAGTTTCTGTATCTGCAAAAAAAGACGGCTGAAAATTTAAGATTTTCGGCGTTTGTCAGTGGTGAAAAACCGCATTAAATTTTAGGGCTTTTGATTGTTTAGCCTCTTCAATGTTTTCGAGTATCTGAAAATTCCATTCGCGATTGCTTTTGCCAAAGAATCCCGATAGCTTGCGGAGCATAGTTTGCGGGCTTCGGCATTATTTGATATAAAACCGCATTCGACCAAGGCGGCAGGCATTTTTCCGTCTTGCAAAACTGCAAATCGCGCGCGTTTCGAGCCTCTGTCGGAAGAAGATGCCGCTTCTTTCAATTCGCTTTGGATGTAATATGAGAGCAGGGTGTTCCAGCTGTTTTGGATTTCTCCGTTAAAATTGCGCTTGTCCTTTACCGACATGGTCGAGGCATTTGTTGAGTTCTGACCTTTGGGGGTGAGGGAGTACGTTTCAACGCCCGATGCGCTCGGCCCCGCCGCATTTATGTGTATGCTTAAAAATAAGTCCGCGTTTACTTTGTTTGCTTTTGCGGGGCGTTCGGGAAGTTCCAAAAATACGTCTTTATAGCGCGTAAGCGAAACTTTGAAACCCATTTTGCGCAGATATGCCGCAATTCTTGAAGAGATGTCGAGAGTCAAATTTTTCTCGAAAACCCCGAAAGTTTTGCTGATTGCCCCCTTATCTTTGCCTCCATGCCCGGGGTCTATCATTATGTGGCGCAGGGGCGGGGGGACGTTTGAAACTTTCGGAAATACAATGGGGGTTATTGTTTTTTCTATGTCGCGCGATGATACATATAGAAGCCCCCCCATTTCCACAACTGGGTCTCCGAGCCACACTTTTACGCCGTTTAAATCCATGTCGCGCCTGTGGACGTCGAAGGTCATTGAAAAGTTGGAGCTGTAAATTTGCTGGCGTTTTTTGGGAATGGTTGTTTTGTACTTCATCCCGAACCGCCTTGCGATTTTTGAAACGGGAATGTAATAGACCCCTTTTACATCGATTGCCGCAAGTTCCGCCGCACTTCCCAAAAAAAGCACACCAAGTCCAAGCGCTTTTAAAAAGCGTCTGCGCGAACAATCTTGGAAAAATGCGCCCTCGCTTTTGCGGCTTTTATTTGCGCTCCCGTCATAAATCTTGCTTTTAAAGGATTTAAACAGGGTTGCAAATAAATTTTTGGGCGCATGTTCCATCATTAGAAGTCTCCGAAAACTATTCGGAGTCTGACGCCGAATCGTCTTCTTCGGGGATGTCTTCGTCTTCGCCGGAATATTTCAGCTTGCGCTGGTTTTGAGCGACAGGAGAGATTGTGACCCCTATGTTTTTGCCCATGAGCTTGGGTTCTGAATCGGCGTGCCCCATGTGGTTTAGGTCTGCGATTGCGCGCTTTACGATGTCGAATGCTATGTTTTTAAATTCCATTTCGCGGCCGCGGAGCATCATTGTGATTTTCAGCTTGTTGCCTGAAAAAAGGAAGCGTTCGGCGTTGCGCATTTTTGTTTCGTAGTCGTGCCTGTCGATATGCGGGCGCAGTTTTACCTCTTTTACTTTTGCGGTGGAAGTCTTGTTCGACTTCTGCTTTTTCGCTTCTTCGTAGAGGTATTTTCCGTAGTCCAAAATTCTGCAAACCGGCGGCTCGGCGTTCGGCGAAACTTCTATCAAGTCGAGCTTGTACTTTCGAGCCAATGCCAAGGCTTCCGCCGTCGGCATAACTCCGACTTGCGTTCCGTCGGGACCGATTACGCGGACACGCGGAACTCTTATTCTTTCGTTTCTGCGCGGTCCGTAGTTCTTTGCGAATTTACTATTTTTTTGGTGCGGGTTTGGTTTGCCGCTTGGGTATTGGTTTGCCATTAATGTTTATTTGATATTTCTTTATTCGTTTAAATAGCTTTAATTAAAAATTTCAACAACTTTTTAACGGTATGTGTCAAAAAATCTTAAAAAAAGCATTGCAAGATTTTTTTGCGGGACGGGGATTACTTTGCCGCCCCCCAGCGGTTTGTGAACGGGTAGAATATTACGAGCGCCTTGCCCACCACCGCTTTTTCGGGGACAAATCCCCAGTATCGGCTGTCCCAGCTGTTTTCCGAATTGTCGCCCATGGCGTAGTAGCTTTTTTGCGGAACTTTTACGGTTGCGCCGTTTTCGAGCATTCCGAAAGGCTTGTAGCCGCAGTAGCCGTTTATCATTTGCGCGTTTTCGTCGAATGCTTCGGAGCCTTCCGCGGGCTTTTCGTTTACCATCAGGGTTGAGCCTTCTATTTTAAGGGAGTCTCCGCCGACGCCGACAAGCCTTTTGATGTAGTATTTGTCGTCGGGCACGCCTCCGTTCTTGGCGGTTATGCCTTCGCACATTCCCGTTTTAAATACAATGGGCTCTCCGACTTTCGGCTTTCTGAAATTGTAGGTAATGCGGTCAACAAACAGCATGTCGCCGCCAAGTATGTCGAAGTTTAGTATGCGCTCTCCCGCCTTTTTTTCGCCGAGGCTCAAATAGAGTTTGCCGTCGATGTTTATGATTTTTGCGCGCGTTGAGATGGCGTTTATGTATTCTCCCGCGCTTTCGTTTTTGGTCATGAAGGGATACGCCTTTTGAATTACGCCGTCCAAAGAAAAGTCGGCGGGAACAGACAGCTCTTCTGTTGCGCCCCCGACTTTAAACGAATAGACTTTTTCGCGCGATGGCAATACTCCGAGCCATCTTGAAGGGCGTATTTCGCTATGGAAAATCCCTCCGTTTGCCTCCATTTGCGACGGGTGGTTTATGCGTATTAGAACTTCGCCGCCTTTTTTAGCGTTTAATTCGTAATTGGACGCTTTTTTTGTTATGAGATTCCATGCTTTTTCCCTGAACGACGGGGCATCTTGCCCTTCGGCATATACATGCGATGTCATTCCGTAAAAGGACGGATACATCGAATTTGTGGGAATTTGGAAGGGCTGGAAGAAAAACGAGCGCAGGCTGAGCGCGAGTATGCCCGCAACAAATACGACGTCAACGTTGTCCGCCCAAAAGCCGAGCGGATAAATCGTCCCGCCGCATTTTTTCATTTGGCATTCGAGTTCATTACACGCCTCTTTAAAGCGCGGCAACCTTGTTTTGCCGTCGTCGAAAAGGTTTTCGACTTCCTCTATCAAGGCATGCAGCTTTTCCGCGTTTTCGCTTCCGATTACGTCGCGCCTGTAATTATAGACGTTGTATGCGGCTGAAACCAGCTCTTTTATGTGTTTGTCTTTTCTTGAAAACGGGAACATTTTTTTACTTGTTTGATTTTAAGACGTCGATGAACGCCTCTTGCGGAATTGAAACTTTGCCGATTTGCTTCATGCGTTTTTTCCCCTCCTTTTGCTTTTCAAGGAGCTTCTTCTTTCGGGTTATGTCGCCGCCATAACATTTTGAGGTGACGTCTTTTCTGAATGAGCCGAGGGTTTCGCGGGCGACGATTTTGCCGCCTATTGCTGCTTGGATTGCCACTTTAAACATTTGGCGCGGGAGAATGTCTTTTAGCTTTTCGCACATCATTCTGCCTTTCGCTTCCGCTTTCTCGCGGTGGACGATTGATGAGAATGCGTCAATTTGCTCCCCGTTTACCAAAATGTCGAGGCGCACCAAGTCGGAGGCTTCGTAGCCATTCATTTCATAGTCCAGGCTTCCGTAGCCGCGCGTGATGCTTTTCAGGCGGTCGTTGAAATCTATCAGAATTTCGTTTAGCGGCAGGTCTGCGGTTATCATGACGCGTGTCGGGTCGATGTTTTCGGTGCGTTCGCAAAAGCCGCGCTTTTCGGCGATAAGCGCGAGCATGTCGCCTATGGATTCGCTTGGAATGTGTATGTGCGCCTTGATTTTCGGTTCGTAAATTTTTTCTATCGTGGAAGGGTCGGGCAGGCGCACGGGGTTGTCGATTTCTATGTTGCTTCCATCGGTTGTGGTGAGTTTATAGACGACGCTTGGGTATGTTGAAATGATGTCCAAGTCGTATTCGCGCCTGAGCCTTTCCTGTATGATTTCCATGTGCAAAAGACCGAGGAAGCCGCATCTAAACCCAAATCCGAGCGCGACCGAATTTTCGGGCTGGTAAATCAAGGCGGCATCGTTTAATTGAAGCTTTGAAAGGGAAGTCTTTAATTTTTCGTAGTCGGCGGTGTCGATAGGGTATATGCCCGCAAAAACCATCGGCTTTACTTCCTTGTATCCCGGCAGCATTTCGCTTGCGGGATTTTCGGAAAGGGTGATGGTGTCTCCTATTTTGATTTCCGTCACGTCTTTTATGTTTGTTACGATGTATCCCGTACAGCCTGCCGTAAGCTCTTTTTCGACAACCATATTCGGCTTGAACCTGCCGACTTCCTTGACTGTCGTGCGCGCGCCGTTTGACATCATTTGAATGTCGGAACCCGCCTTTATTGTTCCCGAGAAAATTCTGACGTAGCAGATTACGCCTTTGTAGCTGTCGAAAACGCAGTCAAAAATCAAGGCGCGGGTTTGCGGGTAGTCTGCAAGGCGGGGGGAGGGGATTTTTTTTACAACCGCGTCCAAGATGTCCTTTATGCCGATGCCCGATTTTCCGCTTGCCAAAATAGCGTCGTCTGCGGGAATGGCAAGAACGTCCTCGACTTGTTGAAGGCATTTTTCGGGGTGCGCGCTCGGCAAATCCACCTTGTTGATTACGGGGATTATCGCGAGGTTTTGGTTCATCGCAAGGTTTGCGTTCGCTACCGTCTGGGCTTCTACGCCCTGCGCCGCGTCAACTAATAAAAGCGCGCCTTCGCAAGCGGCGAGAGACCTTGAAACTTCATAGGAAAAGTCAACGTGCCCCGGGGTGTCAATTAAGTTTAAAAGGTATTCTTTCCCTTCAAAAACGTAGTTCATCGAAACGGGATGGCTCTTGATTGTGATGCCGCGCTCGCGCTCCAAATCCATCGAATCGAGGAGCTGGTCTTGCATGTTGCGCTTTTCGATTGTTTTGGTCATTTCCAAGAGGCGGTCAGACAATGTTGTCTTGCCGTGGTCAACGTGCGCTATGATGCAAAAATTCCTGATGTGTGAAGTATCCATTCCCTTTTTAAAACATTATTCTCAAAAAGGAATTTATTTTCCAAAAAACATTTTGTCTTGCAACCAAAAAAGCCCGATATTCCGATGTTTTTAGCATTTTTTTATTTGATGAATTTCAGAAGGTCGGGGGGCAGGCTTTTGGGTTCTGTTTTGTTTTCCCTGCCGCTTAGCTCGCAAAGGCTTCGCAAAAAGGAGGAAGTGTTTTTTATGGCAGATTCAAGCTGGAAAAACGACATTCTCCACTGCCAGTTGCCGCTCGCAACTCCGGGCGTATTCATTCTCGATTCCGCCCCGAGCGACAAAATGTCTTGCATGGGTATGATTGCGAGGTTTGAAACGCTCGTCAGCGCGCCCAAAACCATGTTCCAGTTCGGCGACTGCGCGGGTGTTGCGAAATAACGCCGAAAATGGTCCTGTGTTTTGGGGTCAGCGTTGGCGTACCAGTCGTTCGTCGAGGGGTTGTCGTGCGTTCCCGTATAGCAGACGATGTTGCGCGAGAGGTTGTGCGGAAGGTAGGGGTTTGAAGCGTCCGAGCCGAATGCGAACTGGAGAACCGCCATTGTGGGAATGTTTATGTCCCTGCAAAGTTTTACGGCTCTTTCAGACAAGATTCCCAAGTCTTCTGCGATGAATTTTTCCGTTTTGAAAATTTTGCGCATTTTTTCAAAAAACTGTTTGCCCGGACCGATTTTCCACGAGCCGTTCGAGGCGTCTTGCGAATTTGCGGGAATTGCCCAGTAGTCTGCAAATCCCCTGAAATGGTCGAGGCGCAGGACATCGTAAAGTCCGAAGGCTTTTTCTAAGCGTTTTTCCCAAAAACCATACACTCCTTTTGGGTTAGACTTCCAGCTGTACAGGGGATTTCCCCAAAGCTGCCCCGTGGGGGAAAAGTAGTCGGGGCCTACTCCCGCGACGTTTCGCGGCGAGAGGTCTTTTTTTAAGTCGAAAAGTTCGGGGTTTGCCCAGACGTCGGCTGAGTCTTCCGAGACGAAAATGGGCATGTCGCCGATAATTTCGATGTTTCTTGAATTGGCTTTTCTTTTAAGGCGCATATACTGGCAGTAAAAGACGTACTGCCCGAATTTTACCGAAGATATTTCGTCTTTGTCTGCGTCGGATAATGTTATGTTTTTTCGCGTTTTAAATTCGGCGTCCCACTTTGTCCAGGGAAGCCCGCCGAAACGTTTTTTCAGGGCGCAAAACAGAGCGTAGTTTTCGAGCCAGTCTTTGTTTTCTTCGCAAAAATCATCAAAAGATTTATCGTAAAGGGAAGGCTTTTGGCTTTCAAAAAACTTGCGGGCGGCTTTTCTTAAAATGTCGGGAAGAGTCTGGTAGATTGCCCCGTAATCGCATTTTTTTGAGGGAAGTCCGCTTAGTTTGTCGGCATCGCCTTCGTCTATCAGCCCGAACTTTTGAAGCTCGAAAAAGTCTATGAAATATGTGTTGTACGCGAAAGCCGAAAATGACTGGTAGGGGGAGTCCCCGAATCCCGTGGGCGTAAGCGGGCATATCTGCCAGTATTTTATTCCCGAAAGCGTGAGAAAGTCCAAAAATTTTTCCGCGCCTTCCCCGAAAGAGCCGATTCCCTGCCTTGATGGCAGGCTCGATATGTGCATCAGTATTCCCGCCGCCCTCGATGTTGTCCAAGAATAGTCTGTCATTTCATTATCAACGCAAAATGCGGCATTTTTTACAACAATAAAACATCATAACTTGACAAAGATTAAAAATAATAAAATATAAGTTTAGTTTTTATGAGCAGTACGACTGAAAATCCAAACGCAAAATATGCCGTGTTTTTGCAGAATGCCTCCGAGCGGGCAATGTCTTTGTTTTCTTATATGGACAAGCACGCAAGCCCCGTTGTTTTTCTTGTTTCAGAAACGGAGCGCGAAGCAAAAGCGGAAGGCGGCGCGGAGCAGGTTTCGCAGAGTTTGAAAGAATTTGACTTCGACATAATTGCGCCAAAGGATTTTTGGATTTCAAAAGACGATTTTGCGGATTTCGGAAAAACATTCCAAAAAATTTCAAGCGACAAGCCTTCGCGCAGAATTTCCGACATGCCGTCTTCTTACACTTCGCCCGACTCTCCGTTTGCGAATATGAGGGAGGCGATTTTAAGGACGGTTGTTGCCTCCCCGAAAAATCCCCAAAACTTAAAGTTTTTTACTTCGGAAGCTTCGGTTTCGACAGGGCGCAACATATTTGTGGTGCTTGGGGTTGACGAAGACGTTTTAAGCGGCTATCCGTCTTTGGACGCCCAAAGCGACGCCGGCGATTTTTTAAGCACGTCTTTCATTATTTCGCTCATAGACGAATTTTTGGAAAAGCACCGCATTGAGCTTGACATGCCGCCCGATGCTACGGAGACGGGAGGCTTCCACTTCGGGTTGGACTCCATTTTGTATCAGGCGGGGCGCAATTTCGTTGGCGACATCGTTTACAGGGTTTCGGGCAAGCCGCAGTCTCTTTGGAAGGAGCGTCTCTTTACGATTTGCACCCAGATTTCGCGCACGTCCTACGAGCTTGGGGAGGCTGTTGGAACGATTCTTCTTGCTCCCCAGAACGCCATGGCGCGCTCCATCGAGTTTTCGGGAATGCCGAGACTTGGCAACGTGCGCTCTACGCGCAAGCTTTTGGAGCTTACAAAAGACGGAATGGTTTTGCATTCCGACACTGAAATCGTTTTGGGGCTTGCCAAGCTTCCGCGCAGGATGCCGAAAAACGCCAAAAGCTTTTTCATCGACTTTTTGGGAATGCACAAGTGGCGCATACGCTACGGTAGCAAGTCTCTGATAGATGTTTCCTACGGCATGCCCGTTCCTCCGCGCTCCACTTACGACGGAGGAGAGTTTGCCGCGGCGATAAAAAAGGTGTTTTCTTTCAAAGGCTCTCGCAAGGTTGACAGGCTTATCGAGCTTATCCAAGCCGCAATGCGCGAGAAAAAGGGGACGATGCTTGTCATATCAAAGAGGGCAAAGGAAGAGGCGAGGCGTTTGGCGTCGCAATCTACGGCGGTTGCGCCGATTCTTCTTTCCCGCCAGCTTTTGTCTTCGCTCACCCCGATTGACGGGGCGATTCTTTTGGACCCGAACGGAGTATGCTATTCCATCGGCACGATTTTGGACGGAATGGCGACTTCAAGCGGGGACGCCACGCGCGGGGCGCGGTACAATTCGGCGGTAAAGTACGTCGATTACAGGAAAACTTTGGGCGAAGTCTGCATGGCTGTCGTCATATCCGAGGACGGAAATGTGGATCTTGTGGCGTAATGGAAATGAATTTTGCAAACTTCGGCAAATGGCGCAAAAAAACTCTTTTATCCTTTCGGGCAAAAGAGTTAAAGGGGGTCAGGTTGCCTACGGCACATGAGGTTTCTGCTACCGTTGCTTTCTTCCGAATCTGGCGGGGTTCGCGGAAATCCGTCATTGCATAGGTCCCGACCTTGTCTTTATAAGCGCAAAAAAAACGCCTTAGAGCAAGCAAATTTTTGAATTTTTACGATAATATTTTAGGAAAGGCATTTTATGGATTTTGATGAAGTATTGTTTACGAGGCGTTCGGTCCGCAAGTTTGACGCTTCAAAAAAGGTTTCAAAAGCGCAGATGGAAAAAATTCTCGAAGCCGCGATGTCGGCTCCGAGCGCGTGCAACTGCCGCCCGTGGAAGTTTATCGCTGTAAACGATTCCTTAATGCTTTCAAAAATCGCTAAAATACATCCGTATTGCGGCTTTTTGAAAGACGCAGGCTCCGCGGTAATCGTGTGCGCGGACGCGCTTTCCCAGTACAAGTCGCCTGACGGAGAAGGCTATTATCCTGCCGACTGTTCAGCCGCAACGCAAAACATTTTGCTAAAAGCCCGCGAAATGGGCATCGCTTCATGTTGGTGCGGAATTTATCCCGTCCAAAGCAGGATGGAAGACTTCGCGTACCTTTTTAATTTGCCCGAAAACATTCTCGCTTTTTCGCTTGTCGTTTTGGGTTTTTCCGATGAAAAATTCTCGCGCTTGCAATCGAGAACCGAATGGGACAAGGTTGACTTCTCGAACTGGAAAGAATAAATTTTGATTAAGAAAAAATTTTTCTCTTTGCTTGCTTTTCTTTTTCTGGCGTATCCCGCATTTTCATACGACATGCTTTACAGGCAGTTCGAGCCTGAAAATCCTGCGCCAAAGCCCCAGGAGAACATAGACTGGTCCGACTTCGTTGCCTTTAACTCTTACGATGAAAAGTCGCCGAGAGTTCTTTTGATAGGGGATTCCATTGTGAGGGGGTTTCAGTCCGACTTGCAGGAAGAGCTGAAAAAAGACGGCGTAAACGTTTCCGCGTGGGCATCTTCGATGTGCGCGAGCGACCCCGACTACATTTACGCGCTAAACATAGCTCTCGAAGAGGGAAAGTTTGACGTCATCGGCTTTCACAATGGCGGGCATTTGCATATCCCTTCTTGGAAAGACAGAAAGGAGCGTATTGTAAACGCGATAAACTTCATAAAGGCTAAAGCACCGTCAAAAAAAATGTTTCTGATGAGCCGCACTCCGCTAAAAGACAATCGCCCGATAGAAGACGTCGCCTTGTATGAAATTTCAAAAGAGATGGGGTTGCCGATAGTCGATTTTATGGGCGCAATGCAGGGTCTTGACATAAATGAGTGCTGGGCGGATGACGGCGTTCACTTCAAGCCTGCGGGAACAAAATTCCAGGCTTTGCTCGTCGCCAAAACTATTCGCAATCTGCTAAGGCAAGGCGGTATTTCAAACCCTGATGGGCGTTTGGATTCTCCCTTGGATTTTAATTTGTGCATGGGGTTTAATGCAAAGAGCAAAGAGGGCAGACGCATCGTTCTTGTCGGAGGGGAGCTTCGCCACGTTTCGCACAGGCTTCGCGAAAAATTTGCAAGCGTCGCTAACTTCACTTATTGGGATTCATCAAAAGGCGTTTTGCATCCCGATTACAACAGACTCGTTTCGTACGCGCTAAGCCTTCTGCCTTTCGACGCGGTTGTTTTCAAGCCGCAGTTTTCTCAAAATAAAGACATTAAAGCGTGGTCTGAAGCCTATGTTAAAGCCCTTGATTTAATTTCAAAAAAACATAAAAGCGCAAAAATCATATTGGCGACTAACGAAACAGGCAATCCTTCAACGCGCGACGCCGCTTTAACTCAAAACAAATTCATAAGAAAAATCGCAGCTGAAAGAAATCTTTTGCTTGCGGATTTCGACAATTCCAAATCCCAATTTGAAGTGTTGCAAGACGCCGTTTGCAAGGCGTTTGGATGGTCCGAAGACGAGAGGGGCGGGGTTGTACAGCTCGGCTCTAAATATGGTCCGCAGGGTGAAATAAAATAAAAAAACATTCTTTGGGAATGTAAAATGTTGACATTTCATTAGCGTAATTGTAAGGAATTTACTCTTTTTATATTAAGGGGTATGTTTTTAATTTTCACGCTGAATAATTTTCAATGCGTATGCGTTGTCATGTGTATATCGTGGCTATGCGTTTCTTTGTTTTGTCTGCGCAAATTTTTTCAGGCAATATTTTCTCCTGACGTTTTCTTGGACAGGTTTATCACAAAACTTGGCAAGAAAAATATAGATGGGGAATTTGAGCGTTATGTGCTTCGCAAGAAGGGGCATTTTTTGAAGATGTTTTTTGTGGGCGCATTCTTTACTCTGCTTTTTGTGTTTCTATTTATATTCGATTTTTATAATTTGGCGAGGTTTCTTGGTTAAATGGCGGTTTTTGCTCTGTTTTTATGTTGACATCTACCGCTTTTTTATGTCATATTATACATAGAAAAATTCGACCTTTGGCATTATAAATTTCGCAAAATTGTTTTTGGGGGCGGCATTATTGAACAAAGCGTATTGCTTTTGATAATTTGTCGCGGCTGTTTTATGGTACTTTTTAATTTACCCCAATAAATAATTTTTTTACATAAATCAGCTTCTGTCAAAAACAATGAATTTGCGCAATGCGCAATGCGATTATATTTTGCCTGCCGTCGGGTTTGAAATGTCCTTATGCCTCGTTGCCATTGTGTTTTTTTTGCAAGGCTCATCGCGGGGTCGGGGCGTTTTTTTAGTATGAGTATAATCAATCAATAAAAGGTTATGGCAAAAAAAGAAAATAAACCCAAAGCCAAGAAACAGGCATCATCGAAAAAATCGCCGGTTGCAAAAAAATCGTCGGTTAAAACCTCAAAAAAATCCCCCAAGTCCGTAAAATACACATATTTGTTCGGCAAAAAGACCGACGGCGACGCCAAAATGCGAAACCTTCTTGGCGGCAAAGGCGCAAACCTCGCTGAAATGGCGCGCATAGGCTTGCCCGTTCCTCCCGGATTTACAATCACCACGGAAGTATGCGCTTATTTTTACGCAAACGGCAAAAAATATCCGACGGCATTGGCGGCATCGGTCAAGGAAGGCGTCGCGTCTGTTGAAAAGCAGATGGGCAAATTGTTTGGCGACGCTTCCGACCCTCTGCTTTTCTCGGTTCGTTCGGGCGCGCGAGAATCCATGCCCGGCATGATGGACACAATTTTGAATTTGGGCTTGAACGACCAAACGGTTGAAGGTCTTGCCGCAAAAACTTCAAATCCGCGCTTCGCCTACGACTGTTACCGCCGCTTCATTCAGATGTATGGCGACGTCGTTATGGGCGTGCAGGCGCGCACGGAAGCCGAAACCGAACCTTTCCACGAAGTCATGGAAGGCTTGAAAAAGGAAGTGGGTGCCGTTCTCGATACCGACTTGGATGTCGAAAACTTGAAGGAGCTTGTTTCGCGCTACAAGGCGTTGATTAAAGAGCGCACGGGCAAGCAGTTCCCGCAGGACGTTTATGAGCAGCTTTGGGGCGCAATCGGCGCGGTCTTCGATTCTTGGATGAACGAGCGCGCGATTATTTACCGCCAGAAATACGGCATTCCCGCAGATTGGGGCACAGCCGTAAATGTTCAGACAATGGTGTTCGGAAACAAGGGCGAAACTTCTGCAACGGGCGTTGCATTTACACGCGACCCTGCAAACGGCGAAAATGTCTTCTATGGCGAATACTTGATTAACGCGCAAGGCGAAGACGTTGTGGCAGGCGTGCGCACTCCTCACAAAATCGCGATGCTTTCAAAGGAAATGCCAAAGGCGTACAAGGAGCTATTGGCAATACGCTCCAAGCTTGAACGCCACTTCCGCGACATGCAGGACTTTGAATTTACAATCGAAGAAAACAAGCTTTACATGTTGCAGACGCGCAACGGCAAGCGCACGGGGCTTTCAGCGGTCCGCATTGCGGTTGAAATGAACAAGGAACGCTTGATGGATGAAAAGACTGCGGTTGGAAAAATTCCCGCGGAATCTATTTCAAGCCTGCTTGTTCCCGTGTTTGACCCTGCCGCCGTCAAGAAGGCAAAGCCTATTGCGAAGGGCTTGAATGCGGGTCCCGGAGCCGCGACAGGCAAGGTTGTCTTCTCTGCCGCCATGGCGGAGCTTGAAAATTCAAAGGGCTCAAAAACAATTCTTTGCCGCGAAGAAACTTCTCCCGAAGATTTGCGCGGCATGATTGCTTCCGAAGGCATTTTGACTTCGCGCGGCGGCGTAAGTTCGCACGCGGCTCTCGTTGCCCGCCAGATGGGCAAGGTTTGCGTATGCGGAGCTTCGAGCATTCATGTGGATTACGCAAAGCATTTGATGAGCGTTGGCGACATCGTGGTTAAAGAGGGCGACTATATTTCAATAGACGGTACTACGGGCGAAATATTCCTTGGCGAAATTCCCACTGTCGATTCTGAAGTCGTGCGCGTTTTAAACGGCAAGATGAAGCCCGCGAAGAGCTACACATACCAGCTCTTTGAAACAGTTATGAAGTGGGCGGACAAATATCGCAAACTCGGCATCCGCACTAATGCCGACAGCCCCGCGCAGGCGAAATCCGCCCTGCTTTTGGGAGCTGAGGGCATAGGTCTTTGCCGCACCGAGCACATGTTCTTTGAGGGCGACAGAATTGACTCCATGCGCCGAATGATTTTGGCAAGCGACACTGCCGAACGCAAGGCGGCTCTTGCAGAGCTTTTGCCGTATCAGCGTTCGGACTTTGAGGGCATCTTCAAGGCAATGGACGGGCATCCCGTCACCATACGCCTTCTCGACCCGCCGCTTCACGAGTTCCTGCCGCACGATTCCGCCGCACGAAACGCTCTTGCAGAAAAGCTTGGCGTAAGTTCGGAATTTGTCGCGGAAAGGTGCAACGCATTGAAGGAGCAGAATCCGATGCTCGGGCATCGCGGCTGCCGCTTGGGCAATTCTTATCCCGAAATTACAGAAATGCAGGCGCGCGCGATTTTTGAGGCAGTGGCAAAAGTAATGAAAGGCAGAAAGCCCGTAAAGGTAATGCCGGAAGTCATGGTGCCGTTAGTCGGCTTTGTGCAGGAATTGAAATTCCAAGTCGCGATAATACACCGCGTCGCCGCCGAAGTAATGAAGGAAAAGGGCGTAAAGTTCTCGTACATGGTGGGCACCATGATTGAAATTCCGCGCGGTGCTATCACTGCCGACGAAATTGCGGAAGTAGCGGACTTCTTCTCTTTCGGCACGAATGACCTTACCCAAACGGGTCTTGGAATGAGCCGCGACGATAGCGGTTCTTTCCTCGGAAAATACAAGGAATTGGACATTCTTGCAAAAAATCCGTTTGCCTCAATCGACCAGGCAGGTATAGGTCAGCTTGTTAAAATCGGAGTTGAAAAGGGCAGGGGCGTAAAGCCGAAATTGAAGATTGGCGTTTGTGGCGAACACGGCGGCGATCCTGAATCAATCCGCTTCTTTAACGATGTCGGCTTGAACTATGTAAGTTGCTCTCCCCCGCGCGTTCCCGTCGCACGTTTGGCGGCTGCGCAGGCGGCAATCTGATATTTTGATAAAATTAAAGGCGGAGTTTCGGCTCCGCCTTTTTTATGCCGCTTTGATTGTTCTTGGCGCATTGGGAAATGTTTTAGTAAGATTGTAAAAATCTTAAAAAAATGCGATTATAGTAAAATATTTTTAAATGTACAGACAATGGTCGGCGTAAATGAAACAATTTTACGCTTTCTGATTTTAAACGCTATTGCCATATTGTTTTTGCGATGCAGATTGTTGTTCCGTCGCTTTTGCGGGATAATTTGTGGAAAAATTCTGAATTGTCTTTTTTGAATGTCTCGGAAAGAATTTCGTCTCCAAGCCTCGCTTCTTTTATAAATTTAAGCCGACTTAAAACGAGGTGTTTTTCCTCCCTTACGTTTTCAGGCATTGATTCCACCGCTCTTGGAAGATAGCGCGCATTGTTTAAGTGGCGGTTGAAATCGAGGTCGGGAAGCCTTACTTTTTGTGGAACTTCCCCGATTTTTTCACCCGAAATCTCAAATTTTTCAAAATCGGTTTTTTGCGCGGATATATTTGGAAATCTGTCGATGAAATCCGTGAATTTTTTTGGCTTGTGGGTTTTTGCATCGGCAATCAGAGTGCGGTATTTGCCGTTTGCTACGTTCAATTCGCTTGAGCGCATTCTTAATGCAACATTAAAAAACAAGGGCGTAATTTCAACCGCTTCAACTTCGAGTTCGACTTTTTCGCGCCAAAACGGCATTTCATTCGGACTGTATGATATTTCCGCGTCGCTTATTAGCCAGGTTAATCCCATGCGCGCCATATCGTAGCCCGCCATTTTTTTTGAGGCGCAAAACTCCGCGAATATTTCTTGGAAATAAAACCCCGCATATTCGCGTTGAAGCCTGTAATTCGGAGAAATCTCGAGACTTCTTACAGAGTATGTGTTAGAAAATTTTTCCATTTTGTTTTTCGCGAAATGTTAGGCATTTGCAAAAAATCTTCAATTTATTTTTATGGACTATCCAAAAAATCCCCGCAAAAAAAACGGCGGATTTTTTTATCCGCCGCTTTGAAGAATGTTTTAGCTTACTCTATTTAACGTCTGAAATTTTGCAGGAGCCTTGCTCAAAGGCTTTTGACGGAGTTGTCAGCCTATATGAGAGGCTGTCTTCATTTAAGATAAACACACCGTCAGAGTAAGAAGATCTCCCGATTTTCATGGTAAATATCGCCACGCATTCCGATACATATTTATAGGTTATCGTGCCGACCTTTTCGTTCGTGTTCAAAAGGAACATATTTTTCCCCGTGGCGTCTATAAAGTAGTCAGTTCCTTCAAAGAAAAATCCCTTGTTTGCCAGCGTTTGCGGCAGGAGATTTTTTGTCGAGAATTTTCTTTGCAATGTATAAGATAAGGAGGCGTTGTCTATGTTTTTATCGCCTGTCGGATCAAATTTAAACGTTCCGTTTCCGAAGTTGTCGAATTCCACTGTGCCGTTTAACACAACCTTGACCGGCTTGTCGGCAGACGGAGAGTCTCCTTCCTGCATCGAGTAGGAAAGGGTGAGCTTCAATGTTGCCGTGTTGTCGCCGGTTTTTTTGTAGGACATTGTGGAAGTATTGAAGACAAGCTGCGGATTTGCCACCGGCGCGACAAGCTTGCATGCGGTTTTTGTTGTCGCCGCCATTGTCGCAAGCAGTGTTTCACCTGATTTGATGTCATATACCAAGCCTGTCAATTCGACAGGGGTTGGTATGAAATCGACATTGAGGATGAATTCATAGGCATCGCTTGTCCCGGGCTCTTTGCCGTTTAAGTTATAGACTTCGCATCCGTAAGCCTTTGTTCCGAACTCGGGCTTTTTGATGGTGTAGGTCTTCTTTGTCGCGCCCTTGATTGCGACGCCGTTTTCATACCACTGGTATTTTAGGGAATCTCCCGTTGCGTTTGCCGTCATTGTAATCGGATAATATTCGATTGCGTTGCAGGTGTTTTCCGGAATCGGGTTTTCGCTATTGGCGACTTTGAAAATCGGGCATTCTTCGTTAACCTTGCCGATTTTTTGGCTTACCGCTATCGGGGTTTCCGCGTCAAGTCTTGCCGCTTTTTTCACGGTTGCCGCAACCGAGCCCGATGTTAGCACTTTCAAGCCTTCATCGTAAATTTCGCATCTGAACTTCGGTTTTGTACCCGCGTAGTCCGCACCGTTTATGGTAAGCTCCTCATTGGTTTCGCCTTCAAGGTCTTGCCATGTCTTGCCGTCGTAAGACACCTGCCACTGGTATGTCAGAGAGTAGCCTCCGCTTACCGCGATAGTGAACGTGCCTTCGCTTTCGGCGGAATCGAACACTGTTACTGCCTTTGGCCTTGTTGTGATTACCGCCTTGTCGGCAAGCTCTTCGATTATTGCGTTGGAAGAGTTTATGGTTTTGTAGCCGTTTGTGATTTCGCAATAATATGTCCAGCCAATCATTGTTTCGTTGGGAGTGATTGACAAAACATTCTTCTTGCTGCCCGCGCTTACAAAGCCGTTGCCGTCCTGCTTGTCAACAAACCAGTTGTAGGTTAGCGGCATGTTTGCAAGCGTTGAGGCTGCCACTTCGAGGTTTGTTTTGGTTTTGTTGTAGAGCTTTAATTCCGCTTCCAAATCCTGCTCGAGAGTGATGTTAATCTCTTCAGGCAGATTGCCGTCGTCTGCGCTTAACTTTTTGACAGAGTATGAGTCGATTGAGGCAATGCCGCTTTCATCGAAGTACATTGTGCCGTTAAGCGAGAGGTTGTATTCCTGGCTCTTCAAGGCAAGCTTGAACGTTGCCGCAGTCGGCGACACTCTCTTATAAGTGTAGCTCGTGCTTGCGGAGAAATTTCCGCCATCGATTGATATTACGCACTTGCTCTTTGATGTCGGTATGAAATCGAAATCAAACTCTCCGCCTTCAAAGCTCAAAACCTGCGTTGTAAGTTCTGAGGGCGCGGGACATTCTTGAACATCCAGCGCGACAACCATCGTTTGCTGGGTTGCGATGTCGCTGTCGTTTAAGTTGTAAACTTGGCACATCAAATACTGCGTTTCGTCGGAGGCGGTCGGAGCTTTTATTTGGTATTTGTTTTTTGTCGCCTTTGCGATTGGCCTAAAATTTTTGCCGTCCAAAGAAGAGTACCACTGGTATTTAAGCGAGTAGCCGGTCGCGTTTGCCGTAAGCGTTAGCGGATATTCGGCATATATTGGCTGTTCGACAGGCTCGCTTTGGTATGGATAATTTTCATTTAGCGATGGGTCGGAGCCCCTTGTTTGCAAAATGTTGATTGCGTTTTCCGCAAACGCCGCAGCTTCCCGCATCGGAGTTTTGATTGTCGAAGATGTCAGCTTTTTGCCGTATTTATCCAAGATTTCGCAACGGAAAGAGGCGCCGTCGTTTTCTGCGATTCCTTCAACAACGTAGGTAGGTCCTGTCGCGCCGTCAATGGCTTCCCATTGTTTTGTTTCGGGATTTTGCCTAAACCACTGGTAGGTCACATCGTATCCGTCGACTACATCGACTTTCAAGACGGTGTTTTGTCCGTCGTAAATTGCGACTTTCTTAGACTGGCTTGCAATTTTCAGATTTGCTTTCACGTTTACCGTCGAGATTGTGGAATATTTTCTGTCCAAACCGTTTGAGGCAACGCAAATGTATTGCCAACCGTCAGCTTCCGCGGTGGTGTACGCCTTGAAAGTTGACGATGTTGCGCCCGCTTCTTCAACAAAGCCTTTGCCGTCGAGCTTGTTTATGAACCACTGGTATGCTATGTCGGGCGCGCTTTGCAAAATCTTGGAAGTCTGAACCGTAAAGTTCAAGGCGTTTCCTACATACTTGTCGTAGCTTGCCTGCATGTCGTCTTTAAGAGTCATTGTTTCGACTGACAGCGTTGCGGCGTTTGTATAGGCTTCAGCTATTTCTCCTCCACTTATAACTCTTACTTTGCATCGATACATGTTTTTATTGTACTTCGGGTCTCCGTTTTTATCAAATGGAGAAACATTATTTATTGTAAGGATGTTATTGTCTTCTATTGCATTTGGATCTCCGTTTACAGGTGTCCAATCAAAATATTCGTCGCCATCAAAGTCATACTCTTTTACTTGCCATTCGTAAGGGTTATTGCCATCTGTTCCTATTCCATCTTTCAAAGAGAGAGAAAACTTAACAGTGGGATTTTTCTTCCCATCGTAATTTATTGTTATGTCTTTTGGATTTGTTTGGAATGGAGATGGCTTTATGGAAAGTTCCGCTGAATCGCTTATTTCAGAACCAAAGGAGTTGGATACAATGCATCTGTAATAACCCACATCCGATTCCGCCGCAGAGG
The DNA here is from genome assembly GCF_033971905.1 of Intestinicryptomonas porci. Lineage (NCBI taxonomy): Bacteria > Pseudomonadati > Verrucomicrobiota > Opitutia > Opitutales > Intestinicryptomonadaceae > Intestinicryptomonas > Intestinicryptomonas porci. The sequence goes on along the minus strand of NZ_JALBUT010000006.1, from coordinate 51,622 downwards.
GGATTTCCAAGAAAGAATTTGTTGCGCCTTCAATGTCAACCCATGTGATGTTGTCCGCCGAATATTGCCATTGGTACGTTGGGTTTGTTCCCGAAACTCTTACATCGAAAAATACGTCTTCGTTTGCGAATTTTTCAAGGCTTTCGGGTTGAAATTCTATTGAGATGGGTTTTGGTTTTATTCTTGAAAAGTGCATTGTAGCACTGTCATATCTAAGGTCTATTGTGAGTTCAAAACCATATGATTCGTCCTTATAGTAAAAATATGCGGGATATTCGTCTGTAGCTTCAAAATATTGCAATGCCATTTCATTGCCGTTTACGTCCAAAATGCGAAATCTGCCTTCGTCCCACATTGTTTTAAGGGATTCGTCAATTTTTATGCCCTTATCGTTTTGGTTTTTGTAGAAGAAGTTTGTCGCAAATTCTGCGTCTTCTTTTGATGACATATCTTTTAAGTTTGAAAAGTCGATTGTCATCAACCCCGATATGTCAAGTATCTTGTTAAATTTGAGAGTTGATATGCCGTATTTTGATGGCTTGAATATCAAATGCCCTCCTTTGGGTTTTTCAAAGGTTGTACCCGCGCCTGCGGAGAGCCTCAGGTAATCGTCAGCAGAAACTATTGTGCCGGACCCATCTAATTCCAAAATCGCTTCACCTCCTGTTGTGTTGGTGTTGCCAACATAAAGCCCCCAAATTCTTACTATGTTGCCACAGTTTGCATTGTCGGTTGTATTTGCCAAAACAAACTTTGTCGTGCCGCCCTTTATGTTATTATCGGAAGCTATGGACATATTGATATTTGCCCCATGGTTATTATCGCCATTTACAAATGCGCCGACATTGTTTTCAAAACGCAATTCATTGTAAACGGTTGAACCTTCTTTTTGCGAACCGTAAATTACGATAGAATCGTTTGAAAAGAAGTTTAGAAGCATTGGCTTTCTATGAATACTTGAGTTTGAGTATTCATCAAGAAAAGGTGTAATATCTGTACTCTTGAATACCACAATGTTTGTACCGCTTGTTGCGTTGGTGTTGCCAATGCGGATGGAGTTCGTTCTGATGCCGTTTAATTCTGCATCTATGGTAAACGCATTTGTGGAGGTATATGTTTTGTCACCGATTGTAGAGACTAAAGAGTTATATGTTTGATACAATCTCTTTTCTGATGTGTCATAAATTTTAAATATAATTGTTTCTCCATTTTTAGCAACATTTATTGAAATATTGGCAACAGATACTTCGTCTTCTTTGTTTTTGTTTTTATTTATATCGTTTACGTCTTTTATTTTGCTTATTGTTTGTTTGCCGCGAAGTTCGTCTCCGACATAAGCAAGCAGTATGTCGCCATTGTCAAATTTGTCTCCACAAATTCTTACGTTCGCATATACTGTCATTGGCGTTTGGGAATACTTTTTAGGAGTTCCAATGTCCTTAGATTCTATATAAGTTTCGTAAGCGTATGAAGTACCTATAACTTCCAAAGTGTTTGTGCCGCCGCTTTGGCTGGAGCCGTAGCCGACTTTGATATATCTTTCTCCGCTTGTGGCTATGCCGCCTACGCGGAAATCGATCTTTTCGCCCCTTATGGACGCGGAATTTTTGCCGCCGCTTTGGTTGGAGCCATAGCCGACGTAAAAAGACGTGCCTGCTTCTATTTTATTGTTGTCGCCTTCAACTACGAATTCGTTGAAGCCGCCCTCTCTGTCGTTGGAATAGCCGACTTGAATGTTTGCCTTTGAATAAACCTCATTGTTATTCCCTTCGACATATACCATGTTTTCGCCGCCGGTTTGCGATGAACCGCCCAAGGCGAAGAGGTTGCCGTTTGCCAAAATTTTATTATAGTCGCCCTCCATTTCGATTGAAGCGAGACCTCCGCTTTTCCCCGACTTGGTGCCGATTTGGAAATTGGTTTTGACGTCAATGGTGTTGTAATTTCCCGTCGCCAATACAGATGCGTTACCTTCAGAGGCGTTTGGCGAGTGCGAAACTATAAATGTGCTGCCCGTCTTGATTGTGGAATAGCCGAACATGTTTACAATGCTGTCGGATTGGAAGTTCGGGTATGAGGCAGGATTTGCCGCTCCGTGGTACATCGCAAATGTGTAAACTTCAAAGGAGCTTGTTTTGCCGCTTGTCCCCTGCATGTTTAAAGTGTATTCGCGGTGCGGATTTTTATCTTCCGTATTCTTACTACTGTTATAACAATCGCCCAAAATAAACGCTCCCGCCAAAACTTTAGAGCCGCCTTCGATGTTCAAAGTTATGTAGGCGGGGTTTGCAGTTTCTGGAGTACCTTGACCAATTGTAATCGGAGCCGCCTTTGCCGACATATAGCCTGTGGATGCCGTTATTTTGCCGTAAGACGCGGTAGTGCCGTTTATGAAAGAAATTTCAACCGACGATGAATTGAAATTCGCTGCGGGCAAATTGATAAAAGGATATGACTTGCTTACGGACGCAGGCTTTAGCGTTGTGGCGTCGAACGTCAAGCTTGCACTGTTGCCTGCCGCCGCGCCGCCCTTGTAGGAAATAAAGCCCGCCGATGTATTTGCCGAAGTAATTTTACAATTCTTGTAAATATCCGACATCGTTGGGGTGACGGATATTGTTTTGCTTGTAAGCGTCTGATTGGTGTAGGTTGTTGCCATTGCCGACAGAGGTATCAATGACAGCGCCATGATTTTTTTGGAGTAATTTTTCTTTTTCATAAATCTAAAAGGTTAAATAATCCGAATTTTTTCTATTTCATTTATTAGATTAAAAATATGCAACTTTCCTGTCAAGTTTTATAAACGCTTTTTGAATAGGGAAAGTTTTAGGGTATTCAACAAAAAACCGGCATTTTTTATTTGCCGGTCTTTGTCTTTCGATGGAATGAATTTATTTTTTCAACGCTTCTTTGTATCTTTTGCAGAGCTCCTGCCAGTTGACTATGTTCCATATGTTTTTCACATATTCGGGGCGCAGGTTTTTGTATTTCAAATAGTAGGCGTGTTCCCATACGTCTATGCAGAAAATCGGCGTTGAGCCGCAGGTATTGGCTATTTCGCCCATTACGGGGCAGTCTTGGTTTGGAGTTGCCACAACTTTGAGTTTGCCTTCTTTCGTAAGGACAAGCCAAGCCCAGCCACTGCCGAACCGGTTGACTGCGGCGTTTGACATTTCTTCCTTGAATTTTTCAACGGAGCCAAAATCCCTTTCGATAGCTTCCTTGAATTCCGCACAAGGCTCTGTTTTGTCGGGAGAAAGACCTTCCCAGTAAAATACATGGTTAAACGCCCCGCCGCCGTTGTTGCGCACTGCGTTTCTGATTTTTTCGGGAACATCGCTTAGGTTTGACAGGAGTTTTCTCATGCATTCAGGCGCGTCAAATTCGGGCGCGGATTCGAGCGCGGCGTTAAGCTTGGCGACGTATGCCGCCTGGTGCTTGTCGTGGTGCAGTTTTACGGTTTCGGCGTCGATATAGGGTTCGAGCGCTTCGTAAGAGTAGGGGAGAGATTTTAATTCGTATTTCATTTTGTTGCCTTTTTCCGTCCCGAACAAAATCGGAATGGCTGTGACAAATAAAGCTAATATTGAGATTGTTTTTTTAACGCGATAATTCATCGTATTCATCCTTTTCTGTTTCGGGTTTTGATATTTTTCGTTTTAAGGCGAAGTAGGTTTTTATGAGTTCCACACATTCGTCTTTTAAGACTAAATCGGAAACAACCACCTTGTGGTTAAGCCCCGATGTTTCATGAATTTTTGCGGCTCCCCCCAAAAATCCCATTTTGGGGTCGGGCGCGCCGAAAACCACGCGGCTTATCCTGCTCATAACGCACGCTCCCGAACACATGGGGCACGGCTCTTTTGTGACGTATAAAGTGGAGCCGTTAAGCCGCCAGTCGCCGATGTTTTTCGCCGCTTGCGTGATTGCCAGAATTTCGGCGTGCGCCGTCGGGTCTTGCAGGGTTTCCACCATGTTGTGTGCCTGCGCGACAACTTCTCCGCCGTATTCTATGACTGCGCCCACTGGGACCTCTCCGATATTCCATGCTTTCAGTGCCTGGTTGTAGGCAAGCTTCATGAAAAATTCGTCGTCTTTGTTTAAAAATGAATGGCGCAGAGGCTCAAAGGGGCATTCAGGGAAAGGCTTGTCTTTCATCTTATTTTTTTAAAAAATCTTGACTATTTGGGTATAACAAGCACAAATAGAAAGAATTATACGAAAAATATCAATATATTTTAAATGTCAGACTGCGTAGAAGTAGAAGGTAAAGTGGTGTCGGTGCTTCCCGGCACAATGTTTCGTGTCGAACTGCCCAACGGGCATATGGTGCTTGCGCACATTTCGGGAAAATTGCGCAAGAACTTCATAAAGCTCACTGTCGGCGACAGGGTAAAGATGGAGATGACTCCACAAGACATCGAAAAGGCGCGCATAGTTTACAGAATGCGCTCAAACGAACCTGCCGCGCGTCCCGCGGCTCCCGCAAAAGCGGGGTTCGCGCCGCGCAAGACGTTTAGGTAGAAAGCCTCCAAGCGTGCGCGGATTTTGGATTTTTTTCACTTCATCTTGCGCGTTGTTGGTTTTTTTAAGCGCGGTTTCCCTCGGTGTGGGCTTAAAGGAAATATCGTATTCCGACATTTTTGCAGTCCTTGCGGGAAAGAATATTGACGAAACACTGGGGGCGATAATATTCGATGTCCGCCTTCCCCGTTTGGTTGCGGGAATATTTTGCGGCGCAATGCTTGCAAGCGCGGGGGTTGCCATGCAGGCTCTTTTTAGAAATCCTCTTGCGGATCCTTCAATTACTGGGGTTAGCTCAGGGGCGGCTCTTGGGGCTGCGGTTGCCGTAAATTTCGGCGTTTTTGCAATTTCCGTTCAAATTTCAGCCCTTGTTTTCGGGCTTTTGGCGACATTTGCCATTTGGCGTCTCGGCAGGATAAACGGCAGGCTTTCGGCTTTTTCAATGCTTCTTGCGGGCATTGCAATAAACGCTTTTTGCGGCGCGCTTGTCGGATTTATCATGTACGGCGTCCGCGAGGCGGGCGTGAAGGGGTTTGTTTTCTGGACGCTCGGCTCTCTTGAAAACTGTTCTTGGGGGGAGATTTTGGTCGCGTCTTTTTTCGGCGTTTTGTCATGGCTTCTGCTATTTCTTAATTCGAGGGGGCTCAACATGCTCATGCTTGGTTCCGACAACGCGTATTTGTCGGGCGCAAGCGTAAAGTCTCTCCAAAGAATTTCAATTTGTGCCGCCGCGGTCATGGCGGCATGCGCGGTTGCCATTTGCGGAATAATAGGCTTTGTCGGGCTTGTAGTGCCCCATGTTTGCAGAATGCTTACAAGCCCCGACAATCGAACCCTTCTGCCTTTTTCCGCAGTGTCGGGAGCGTGCCTTGTAGTATTTTCCGACATAGTTTCAAGGCTTGCTTCCCCGCTTGATTCCGTCCCGATAGGAGTTGTGACCGCGCTTTTGGGTGCGCCGTTTTTCTTGTATTTGTTAAGGAGGGGCGCGAATGCTTAAAGTCGAAAATTTGTCATTTTCTTACGGGGAAAATCCTGTTTTGAAGAACGTGGATTTTTGCGTTGAAGACGGCGAATTTGTCGCGGTTTTGGGAGCTAACGGCGCGGGAAAAAGCACTTTGTTTAAAGTCATTTGCGGCTTGGAAAAACCCCAAAAAGGCAGGGTTTTGCTTTCGGGAAAACCTTTGGGCGGATATTCGCCTTCGGAGCTTGCAAAAATAAGGTCGGCATTGATGCAGGACAGCGAATTTAATTTTGAAAGCTCTGTTCTCGACTTTGTACTGCTTGGCAGGTATGCGCGTGGCGGATTTTTCGCATCAAAAGAGGATATTTTTATCGCCAAAAACGCCCTTTCGGCAGTCGGAATGTCGGGATTTGAAGGCAGGGTTTTCACAAGGCTTTCAGGCGGGGAGCGGCGCAGGGTCGAGCTTGCGAGGGCTCTTTGCCAGATAGGTGCGTGCGGCAGGGCAGGGACGCTTTTGATGCTCGACGAGCCTAATTCAAACCTCGACCCGAAAAACTCAAACTTGGCGATGTCTGCCGTAAAAAAATTTGCCGACGCCAAAACGTCAGTTCTTGCGATTTTGCACGACGTCAATTTGGCAAGCCAGCATGCGGATAAAATCGCCCTTTTAAGGGACGGCGAAATTTTCGCGTTCGGCGAGCCGAAATGCGTTTTGACTTCCGAAAATTTAAAGTTTGCCTACGGCGCGGAAAACAAAATTTTTGAGGACGGAAAAAACAAGTACGCGGTGTTTTTGAAAGAATGATGAATTTTTTGGGTTTAAAAAGCTTGCACTTGCAAAATTATAATAAAAAAATAGACGAATTATGAAAATGATAAAAGCGATAATAAAGCCTTTCAAGCTGGAAGAAGTAAAGGCGGGGCTTGCTGAAATCGGCGTTGAAGGAATGACTGTCACGGAAGTAAAGGGTTTCGGCCGCCAGAAAGGGCATTCTGAAATTTACAGGGGCAGCGAATACACAAGCGAGCTTTTGCCCAAGCTTGTTTTGGATATTTGCGTTCCGTCTGACTTGGCTGACAAGGTTGTCGATACCATAATGAAGTCCGCAAAAACGGGCAAAATAGGAGACGGCAAAATCTTTGTCATGCCCGTTGACGATGTTGTGCGCATACGCACGGGCGAGCGCGGGATGTCGGCTTTGTAAGGTGCTAAAAGTTTTTAACTGCTGAAAAGCCCCGTAATAACGGGGCTTTCTTTTGTGTTGCTAAGGCGAAAGGCGGTCTATTTGCCAACCGTTTTCGCTTAGTTTGTATCGGAAGCGGTCATGCAGTCTGCTCGGTCTTCCCTGCCAAAATTCAAATGTGTGCGGAACTACTCTGTATCCGCCCCAAAAGTCGGGCAGTGGGATTTTGCCGTTTGCGAATTTGCGCTTCATCTCGTCAAACTTCATTTCCAAAATTGAGCGCGATGTTATAACCTTGCTTTGGTGCGAAACCCATGCGCCGAGCCTGCTGTCGGTCGGGCGTGAGACAAAGTAGCGCAAGGATTCGAGCGCGCTTATTTTTTCAGCTCTTCCCAAAATCTTCAGCTGGCGTTCGAGCCCGAGCCACAGAAAATGGATTGCGACATTGCTGTTTTTTGCGATGTCGCGCGCCTTTGAGGATTCGTAGTTCGTGAAAAACACAAATCCCTTTTCGTCCCACGATTTCAGAAGCACCGTCCGTATGTCGGGTTCGCCGTTTTCGTTTACGGTTGCTACATCCATTGCGTTTGGCTCTTCGAGCTTGCAGTGCATTGCCTCGTCAAACCACTTCTTAAATTGGGCAAACGGGTTTTCGCTTAAATCGCCCCTGTCGAGCGAGCCTTTTTTGTATTCGTTGCGGAGTTCAAAAATATCCATTTTAAATAGTTAAATCCTTGATTGTTTTTTGCATGTTTTCGCCTTTTGCAAGGTTTGCGAAAACTCCCATAGCAAACGACGCCGCATGGCTTCTCTTTGCGATGTCGGAAGATACGATATTGTCTCCGGGGTTTTCGCCGAGAATTTGGAAAAACCTCGCAAGCGTTATGCTGTCGGGTGCAAAAGCGGGTTTGAAGCGAGGCTCTCCGTTTTCGTCTTCGACTTCGCATATCAAATCTTTTTCAACAAGCACCATTATGCACGCGCTTGCCACTATTTTCGGGATGTCGAGCGTAGCGCAGAGGCTTTTTAGATTGGGCGCAGGTTCTTCTTTATAAAACGCCTTTGCGATTTCCGAAAATACGGCAAGGGCGAGCATTCTCTTTACTTGGCTTCCCGTGCGCTTCCAGCTTTCCGCGCTTGAAAGCATGTCGATGTTTTGTATCGCGTAGGTTATTTGCGCCCCCGTTAGTATGAAGAGCCAGAATATGTACAAGCTGAACATTGCAACGGGTATTATTGCAAGGTATCCGTAAAAATTCTGCTGTTCCACGACTTTGCCGATGTATAAAAACGACAGCTTGTTGTTTGCAAGCAAAAGGCACGTCACGATGAATGCCCCTATCAAAGACGGAACCGTTTTTACATATGTGTTCGGCATACACTTGTAAAACAGGGCAAGAGCCACGACCAGCGCGCCCATTCCCACAAGCTTCGTTCCCCAGCCCGCGTATTCGGAAATTATAGGGATATTCTTAAAAATTTCGCCAAGCTGCGAGCCTGTTAAGAAAGTCATTCCCGATAGCCCCAAAACAACCCCGAAGGTTATGAGCATCCAGTAAAACGTAAATCTCATCAGCCAGCCCCTTCCTTTGTGCAGCCCCCAGACGGTGTTGAATGCCGATTCCATGTTGACGCACAAAAGCAGGCATGTAAACACGACGGTGAGAGTGCCCATTATGCCTAGCGAAGTGCTGCTTTTTGAAATTTTTGCAATCAGGGCGCGAATTTCGGGGTTTATTCGCGTTTCCGAAGCCGCGATTTCTTCCTGCTTTTGCTTTGCAAAGTCAATGCTTTCTTGTATGTGCGGCGGCGGAGTTTCAACCACTTCGTTTACTGCGGGCATTACAAACACCATGGCATCCACTATTTTGTCGTACACAAACCTGTCGCCCTTCTCTTTAAACACCATTCCTGAAAATATGATGACGACCGCCACGAGAGGCCCGAGCGCGAGCAAAGTCGTGTATGAAAGCGACGCCGCCTGCACGGGAATTTTGTTTTTCAGCATTCCCGAAACCGTGGTTGAGACGACCCTCATAAGCGCATAGACGGATGCCTTGAATTTCGACATCTCATGAATGTCGGAAGACCAGATTCCGAAAGTGAAAAATTCGGCGGTTCTGGAAATTTTTTGCGATAATGTAAGCTTCTTTTTTTCTTGGTTTTTGTTTTCCATCTTTTAGAGCCTTTCTATCATAGCGCGGATTAGCGCGACGTAAAAGCATTCGGAAAGAATGAGCGTAAAAATCGTGATTTTTGTTTTCATTCTGATTGTGAGAGGGGTTGCCGAAAGCCAGTAGATGGCGTTTATTGCCGCGGTCTGTCCCATGTCTTGGCAAAAATATAAATACGAGTAAAATCCCGCACATGCCGCAAAGAATACTCGTGCGAACTCAAAGGGGTTGCGCTTTAAAAAAATTGCGGCAAAAATCGCCGCGTCTCCCGCAAGCGCAACATATTTTAAGTTTGCGTTCCCGAAAACGAAATCATTTGCAAAGAAAAACAGCGCGAAATTAAGCGCGGCGAAAATCGCTATACAGCATAGCGAAACTCTTCTTTCGGTCTCTTCTTTGAGCGACTTTTCTTTCAGGGCTTTTGCCGCCATTTCAATAACCCTGTCTTTTGCGTTTTGCGGAGTTTCCATGGCTATCTTTGAGTGCGGGGATTTCCGCCCCAGCCCAATTTTGTGCGCAGAATATAAAAATGGGAATGACCGGCGGGGCGTACGAATTTCACTGTTTCGGGCGCGGCTTCCACAAAAAGCGGCTCTCCTCGCCAGCTTTTTTCCACATTGCCGTCTCTTATCAAGACTGCGTTCGGGTTTTTTGCGCGGATTTCAAGCTTCGTTTCGGAATCGAATACAAGGCTTCGGTTTGAGAGCGTGTGCGGGCAGATGCTCGTAAGCGCGAAGACTCTCGCTTTAGGGTGTATTAAGGGCCCGCCCGCCGAAAGGTTGTATGCGGAAGTTCCCGTGGGCGTTGAAAAAATCAACCCGTCCCCCACAAAATCCGCGACAAATTCCCCGTCAGCCAAAACTTCGGCAGATAGTATTTCCGCGGGCGACTGCGATTTTACGGCAAATTCGTTTAGCGCGAGAAAGCGGTTTTTGCCGAAGCTTGCCGACAGAATTGTGCGTGTTTCCATTTCTGCGTTCTTGCCGTTTACCATATCCAAAAATTCTTCGTCTGAAATGGAATCGGTAAATGTCGCCATAAATCCGAGTTTGCCGAGATTTATCCCGAAAATCGGAACTCCGTATTTTGCCGCGCCGCTTAGGCAGGAAAGTATTGTGCCGTCTCCGCCGATTACACAGCAGCATTTCGCGTCTTTGAAGGCGTCTTCGGGGGGCGGAAACTTGCCCTCTATTACGCATTCAAAGTTTTCGCGCTTTGCCGCGCCCGAAAGCCTTTTTACGAGAATGTCGGCATTGGGCTTTGTGCGGTTTACGGCAAATAAAATTTTATTTTTTGACGAATTCACGACAATGAAGATTGTCTATTTTATCGGAGTAGGCAACAATTTTTTATTGAAAGAAAATAAAAGTGTGATTGTATTTTATATTTGATATGTGCAACTTAAAAAAGTTTACAAAAGAAGAAATCGAAAGCTTTATGCCGCAACAGCATCCTTATCTTTTTGTCGAGGATGCGGAAATTGAAGGCGGCGAAGTACACGGCTCTTACACCATAAAAGGCGATGAGTTTTTCTTGAAGGGGCATTTCCCGAATAATCCCGTTTTCCCCGCATCGGTTATGCTTGAAGCATTGGGGCAGCTTGCCATCGTGCTTTTGATGAGGGGAGAAATCGACCCTTCGGGCAAAAATGCAAACAAGGAGCGCATATTTTTCACTTCGGCGGACGGAGTCAGGTGCATGCGCATTTGCAAGCCGGGCGACAGGCTTGAAATGAAAGTTTCAGCCAAAAGAATACGCCATCCGATAGGCATTTTTGAAGGCTCCATATTCGTAAACGGCGAAAAGGCCGCTTATGCCGAAAAAATTTCATTAACATTCGATTTTTAAAAATATGTCAAAAAACGTTGTAATAACAGGGCTTGGATTTATAACGAGCATAGGCAATTCCAAAGGGGAAGTCTTAAACAGCCTCAAAAATTCTCTTTCGGGCATAGAGCTTTACGATGGGTTTGCGGGGGACAAAATTCCCGTGAAATGCTTGGGAACAATCAAGGGCTTCAATACCGAAAGCTTTGACTATGAAGACTGGACCTATCCCGAACAGTATTCGCTAAGAAGGGAAGTCATGCGCGGATTTTCCCCGCACTGCCTTTACGCGTATTGTGCAATGAAGCAGGCGATAGAAGATGCAAACCTTTCCGAAAGCGACATCTCAAACGTTGAAACGGGCATGTACACGGCATCTGCAGGCTCTACCTCCATGCTTGTTGACAACATGGCGCGGCTCGACAAGTTCGGTGTAATGCGCTGTTCCCCGATGGGCGTTGTTTCCTCGGTTGTAGGCACTCTTTCTTTTAATTTGGTTTCGGCTTTTAAAATCAAGGGCGCAAGCTGCGGCTTTGCATCGGCGTGCGCAAGCTCTTCGCACGCTATGGGTTTTGCTTTCGACGAAATTTCAAGCGGACGCCAAAAGCGCATGTTCGTGGTTGGCGGAGAGGACGGAAACGCGCGCACAATCCTGCCTTTTGCGGGCATGAGGGCTCTTTCTTGCAATAAAGACCCCTCAAAGGCTTCGCGCCCATACGACAAGCACAGGGACGGCTTTGTCGGAACAGGCGGGGCAACTGTCTTGGTTTTGGAAGAAGAAGAAACGGCAAAGATGCGCGGCGCGAAAGTCTATGCGAAGTTTTTGGGCTGGGGGCAGGCGAGCGACGGATACAATGTCGCAATTCCTCATCCGCAGGGCGAGGGGCTTGCAAACGCAATGCGCTTTGCGTTCTCATCTACGGGGGTAAAACCCGAAGATGTCGGCTACATAAACACCCACGGCACGTCCACTCCAATCGGCGACACTGCGGAGCTTAAAGCAATCGCAAGCGTATTCGGCGAAAGTCCGAAAACTCCGATTAGCTCGACAAAATCCCTGACGGGGCACGGCTTGTCTTTGGCGGGCGCGATGGAATCCGGCTTTTGCGCTCTCATGTTGGACGAAGGATTTATTGCGGCTTCCGCAAACATCGAAGAATTGGACGAAGCGGCAAAGCCTTTCAACATCGTTCAAAAAAGAATTGACGAAAATCCGAAAATCGCGCTGTCGCTAAGCAGTGGATTTGGCGGGGCAAACACAGCTTTATTGTTTGAAAAAGCCTAAGTTCATGATTTGGATTTATCGAATTTTGTTTCTGCCCATAATGGCGGTTTTAATGCCTTATTATGCAATGCGCATGATAAAAAGGGGAGGCTATGGAAAGGATTTTTCGCACCGTTTCGGATTTTTGAAAAATCTTCCGGCACCGGAAAAGAACAAAAAACGAATTTGGATTCAGGCGGTGAGCGTCGGGGAAGTGGAGGCTCTTTCAAGCATGCTGAAACTTCTTCATGAAGACGGCGGTTTTGAGGTCGTGGTAACCACAACTACTTCCACAGGCTATAAAATCCTGCGCGAAAAGTACGCAAAATACTGTTATTACGTCGGGATTTTCCCGTTTGACTTTTGGCTTTCAAACGCGCTTGCATGGCGCAGAATAAAGCCCGACATGTGCGTCCAGATGGAAGGCGAATTGTGGCCCGAGCATCTGCACAGGGCAAAGTCGAAAAAAAAGCCGCTTTTGCTTTTGAACGCAAGGCTTTCCGACAGGAGCTTTAAGAGGTATTCCAAGGCGGGCTTTTTTGCGCGGCGCATTTTTAACAAGTTCGATGCAATCGCCTGTGGAAGCGAATTTGACGCCGCCAGATTTTTAAAGCTTGGCGCAAAACCCGAAATCGTTTCTTCCACCGGCAACATAAAATTCGACGCCTCAAATTCCGCGCCTCTTTCCGAGAGCGAACGCGATGCGCTTAAATCTGAAATGGGCTTTGAAAACGATTCACTTGTCCTGCTCGGCTCATCGACTTGGGCGGGCGAAGAGGAAATGCTTTTGGAATCTTTGTCGGAAATCCGCCAAAAAACGGGAATAGACGCGCGTCTGCTACTTGTTCCGCGCCATGCCGAGCGCAGGGAGGAAGTCCGCAAGCTTTTGCAGGGCGGCGTTTTGCCTTTCAATTTCAGGACGGAGAAACAGAATGCCCCGGGCGGGACTTTGGTTTATGTCGCCGACACGACGGGCGAGCTTGCGCGCCTTACGCAGGTTGCTGATTTTGCCTATGCGGGCAAGTCGATGCCGCCTAACGACGGTGGGCAGTCTCCGCTCGATTGCGCCGCGGCGGGCGTTGCAATCGTTTACGGCCCGAACATGACAAACTTTAAAAAGATGTGCGAATCATTGGAAGAAGCTAAGGCGTCGATAAAAGTTTCCGATAAAGAAAATGCTAAGGGGGCCCTTTTAAAACTTGCAAAGGACGTTGCCCTTAGAAAGCAAATCGGCTTGAACGCATTGAACTGGCACCATGCAAATTCGGGTGCGAGCGTGCGGGCTTTTGCGCTTATAAAAAAATTCTCCAAGTAGAATGGCAAAAATTTTCAAGTTTCTCAAATACCTGATTCTCGTGCTTTTTGCCGCTCTTGTTGCGGACATGTTTGTTTACGAGCCGTATTTTGCTCTGCATACGTCAAAATCGGTAATTTATTCAAAAAAATGGACGAAAGAACTTGAAAACATAAAAATTGCCGTAATTTCCGACTTTCACGCGGGCGCGTTCTTTTACGACAAATGGCGCATGAGAAAGACTGTCGAGCTTGTTAATAAAGAAAAGCCCGACTTGATACTGCTCTTGGGGGACTACTTTAACAGGCATTTTTACAATACTTCCATGGACTATGAGAGGTTTGCCGAATATATTTTGGAAATGGAAGCCCCTCTCGGTAAATTCGCGATTACGGGCAACCACGACACCGATATGGGCACGGAAAAAATCGAGGAGCAGATTTCCCGCGCGGGCGTTAAGTTCTTGCGAAACAAATCCGCGAAGGTGGAGACCAAAAACGGAGATTTTTATATAGCGGGCATACCCGATTTCGGCACCGATATTTTCAATTTGCAAAAAACTTTTGAGGAAGTTCCCGAAGGTGCGCCCTGCATTTTTCTTACCCACGACCCCTCGATTTTTCCCGCGCTTCCGCGCAAGGCGTCCGTAACTTTTGCGGGGCATACGCACGGAGGGCAGTTCAGAATTCCATTTTACGGACCCGTCTTAAAGAATGTCATTTCCCTTTACACTGAATTTTCAAGCGACGGGCTGTTGGTAAACCACCGCGACGATCCGATTTTCATCACGAGGGGGATAGGTACAAGTTCGATACCTGCAAGGCTTTTTTGCACGCCGCAAATCGAAATAATCACAATAAAAGCTTATTGACGCGACAAAGATTAAGCTTGAAAAGGGCAGATGCAATTTTCAAGCGACGGGCTGTTGATAAACCACCGCGACGATCCGATTTTCATCACGAGGGGAATAGGCACAAGCTCGATACCCGCAAGGCTTTTTTGCACGCCGCAAATCGAAATAATCACAATAAAAGCTTATTGACGCGACAAAGATTAAGCTTGAAAAGGGCAGATGCAATTTTCAAGCGACGGGCTGTTGATAAATCACCGCGACGATCCGATTTTCATCACGAGGGGAATAGGCACAAGCTCGATACCCGCAAGGCTTTTTTGCACGCCGCAAATAGAAATAATCACCATAAAAGCTTATTGACGCGGCAAAGATTAAGCTTGAAAAGGGCGGCGGCAATCTTAAAAATAAGCGTCTTATGGACAAAAATGGAGCAATAGACATTTCTTATGTCGCCAACTTGGCGCGCATAGAGCTTACGGACGAAGAAAAAGAGGTTTTTTCGCGCCAGCTCGGTCAAATTTTAACGTATTTTGAAAAGCTTTCAAAAGTCGATGTTTCAAATGTAGAGCCGAGCGCACACGCGCATGCAATTTACAATGTGTGGCGCGACGACATCGAAGGACCGACGCTCTCGGTGGAGCAGGCTCTTATGAACGCTCCCAAGAAAAGGGAAAACCAGATAGTTGTTCCAAAAGTTGTTGACGAAGCGTAGAAAGGAAGTTTTTGATGGATATTTTTTATAAAGACGCCGCGGAGCTTTCGTCAATGCTTGCAAAGGGCGAAATCTCATCTTTGGAGCTTACAAAAGCGGTAATTGAAAGAACTGACAGCGTTGAGCCGAAGGTCGGAGCATTTCTTTTTCAAGATCCCGAAGACGCGCTTGAAATGGCGAAAAAGTCCGACGAGCGCAGGGCGAAAGGGGAAACTTTGGGAGAGCTTGACGGCATACCTGTTTCCTTAAAGGACATTGTGGCGGTCGAAAACAAGCCGCTTACCTGCGCAAGCAAAATGCTTGAGCATTATGTAAGCCCGTACACGGCAACGAGCGTCAAAAATTTGCAAAATAACGGCGCGGTTCTTTGGGGCAGGCTCAACATGGACGAGTTTGCAATGGGCTCTTCCTGCGAAAACAGCGCGTTTAAGAGTACCCGCAACCCTTGGGATGTTTCGAGAGTTCCTGGAGGGTCGAGCGGAGGAAGCGCGGCTGCCGTTTCGGCGGGCGAAACCATTATTGCGCTCGGCTCCGATACGGGCGGTTCGATACGCCAGCCTGCCGCATTCTGCGGGGTTGTCGGCATAAAGCCGACTTACGGACTGGTAAGCCGCTACGGGCTTGCGGCGTTTGCCTCTTCTTTGGACCAAATCGGCTCTTTTTCAAGGACTGTCCGCGACGGCGCGCTGTTTTTGAAAGCTGTTGCTTCTTACGACAGGCTCGACTCAACGAGCGTGAAAATCGACATTCCCGATTACGCATCGACGCTTTCCGTAGATTCCTTGAAAGGGAAAAAAATCGGCATTCCGAAGGAATACTTTGTTGACGGAATGGATTTGGAAGTCCGGGCGGCGGTTGAAAAGGCTGTTGCACACTGCAAGGGTCTCGGGGCGGAAATCGTTGAAATATCGCTTCCACATACCGACTTGGCAATACCCGTTTACTACATCATTGCGACCGCCGAAGCTTCTTCAAACTTGGCGCGATACGACGGCATACGCTACACGCACCGCTCCGACAAGGCGCATGATGTGGTTGACCTTTACTTCAAGTCGAGGGCGGAAGGCTTTGGCGAGGAAGTAAAGCGCAGGATTATTTTGGGAAGCTATGTTTTAAGTTCGGGCTATTACGATGCATATTACCTTCGCGCCCAAAAAGTCCGCACTCTCATTCGCAACGACTTTTCGGAAGCGTTTAAAACCGTCGATGTAATCGCCGCTCCCACGACTCCCGCCTGTGCTTTCAAGGCAGGCGAAAAGTCGGGCGACCCGCTTTCGATGTACTTAAACGACATCTTCACCATAAACGTAAATCTGGCAGGTTTGCCCGGAATGTCTCTTCCTTGCGGATTTAATTCGGAAGGAATGCCAATCGGCTTGCAGCTAATCGGCAAAGCTTTCGACGAGCAAAATCTGCTTTCCTACGCCTACGCTTACGAGCAGACGGCAGGCTTCCTGGGCAGAAATCCCGCACTTTAAAAAACTTTTCATTATGGAATACGAACCAGTAATAGGTCTTGAAGTACACGTTCAGCTGAACACCAAAACAAAGATGTTCACAAGCGCGCCATACCGTTTCGGGGAAGAGCCAAACACTCTGACCGACCCCGTCGTTATGGCTTTGCCGGGCGTCCTTCCCGTCTTGAATTACGCCGCAATTTACGACACGATGAAAGT
The DNA here is from genome assembly GCF_033971905.1 of Intestinicryptomonas porci. Taxonomy (NCBI): domain Bacteria; kingdom Pseudomonadati; phylum Verrucomicrobiota; class Opitutia; order Opitutales; family Intestinicryptomonadaceae; genus Intestinicryptomonas; species Intestinicryptomonas porci. The sequence continues at coordinate 35,153 of NZ_JALBUT010000006.1, read as the reverse complement.
CGGGCTTATGTTCGGCTGTGAAATTCCCGAAATAACCAAGTGGGACAGAAAAAACTATTTTTATCCCGACAGCCCGAAAAACTACCAGCTTTCGCAGTACGACCAGCCTTTGTGCCAGGGCGGCGCGGTTGAAATCGAGCTTGCGAGCGCGTCCCGCGGCGAGATGGGTGCGCACCGCTTTGTGAAGCTTACCCGCATACACTTGGAAGAGGACGTCGGCAAGCTCACCCACTGCGCAAACGACTCCCTTGTTGACTACAACCGCGCGGGAACTCCGCTTATGGAAATCGTTTCAGAGCCGGATATGTTCAGCTCCGAAGACGCTTTCGCCTACTTGAATTCGCTAAAACAAACCATATCGGGCTTGGGCGTCAGCGAATGCGACATGGAAAAGGGGCAGATGCGTTGCGACGTCAACATTTCTCTGCGCCCCAAAGGTTCTGAAAAGCTTGGCGTAAAGGTAGAGCTTAAAAATTTAAACTCGATTTCAGGCGTCAAAAACGCCATTGAATACGAAATCCGCCGCCAGACGGACGCGCTCAACAAAAACATCGAAATCGTGCAGGAAACGAGGAGGTGGGACGCTTCGCTAAACGTAAGCCAGTCGATGCGCGGCAAGGAAAACGCCCACGACTACCGCTATTTCCCCGAACCAGATTTGATGCCCGTAAAAATCGACCGCGCCCTTGTCGAAAAAATAAAATCGGAGCTTCCCGAAGCCCCGTACGACATTCAGCGCAGGTATATGAAAGATTTCGGACTGCCTTATTCAATCACGAGCGTAATGTGTCTTGACTACGACATGTGCGCATACTTTGAAAAGGCGGTATCAGTTTACAACAACCCGAAAGCAATCGCAAACATCATCGTAAACGACATTTTGCGCGAGCTTTCCGCTATGGCGGAATTTGGCGAAACGCGCCCGCCTTTTGGCGAATGCAAGATTGCACCCGCAAACCTTGCGGAGCTTGTAAAAATTGTTGACGGAGGCAAGATTTCAAAATCGCAGTCAAAAGAAGTTTTTGCGGAAATGTTCGCCTCTTCAAAATCGGCAAGCCAAATCGTAAAGGAAAAGGGCTTGGAGCAGAACAGCGACGCAGGCGAGCTTGAAGGTTTCTGCAAGGACGCAATCGCGGCGAACCCGAAAGCGGTCGGAGAGTTCAAGGCGGGCAACGCAAAGGCTTTGAACGCTTTGGTCGGCCCCGTCATGAAAGCTTCCAAAGGCAAGGCAAATCCCGCAATGCTAATGTCAATATTCAAAAAACTTTTGTCTGAATGATTTTAACAAATTTAGTGTTTTTTACAATCGCCTTGCTTCTTTTGATGTTTTTAGCGGACACATGGCTTGACGCTTTGAACGCGAAGGAAGTCCGCGCAAACAGGGAGTCTGTTCCCGAAGCTTTTGCAGAGATTATCGACGAAGCCGACTATCAAAAGAGCGCGAGGTACACTCTCGACAAAATTTCGTATTCGATTTACGAAAGGCTGTTCGGGCTTGTGCTGATTGTCGCTGTTTTGATTTTCGGGGTTTATCCGATATTGTTCAGGTTTTTCACGGGCATTTTCGGAAGCGGCGTATGGGCGCAGTCGGCGGCACTTTTGCTGTCGTCCATAATTTTAAGCCTGTTTTCTCTTCCTTTCGACTGGTACGGGCAGTTTGTCTTGGAACAAAAGTACGGCTTCAACAAATCCACGACCTCGCTTTGGATTGCTGACAAGTTTAAGGAAACCGCAATCTCGCTTGTGATTGGGATACCGCTTTTGGCTCTCCTTTTGTGGTTCTTTGGCGCAATGCCGAACACTTGGTGGATTTTGGGCTTTTGCGTTATTGCTGTATTTCAGGTAGTTATGCTGATTGTTTATCCGCGGGTAATTTTGCCGCTTTTTAACAAGCTTTCGGAGCTTGAAGAGGGGGAGCTTAAAACGCGGCTTTTAAATATGGCAGACCGCGCGGGCTTTAAAGCTAGCGCAATTTATGTAATCGACGGAAGTAAGCGCAGCAGCCACTCGAACGCGTTTTTCACGGGGTTTGGCAAGTTCAGAAAAATCATACTTTTCGACACTTTGATTAACCAGCTTTCTCCTGAACAGATAGAGGCGGTGTTGGCGCATGAAATCGGGCATTACAAGCGCGGGCATATTCCCAAAATGATAGTCTCAAACTTTGTCATGATGTTTGCGGGCTTGGGTCTGGTTGCTTATTTTGCGAAGTGCGATTGGTTTTACAGGGGATTCGGTTTTGACATTCAAGACGGAATGGCGGCGGCTCTTTTAATATTTCTAATCGTGGTTTCTCCCATAAATTTTTGGTTGACGCCCGTGAAAAACGCCGTTTCGCGCAGGTATGAATACCAGGCGGACGCTTTTGCAAAGAAAGTTTGCGGCGGGGAAAAGCCGCTTGTGGAGGCTCTTCGCAAGCTGCACACGAAAAATTTGAGCAATTTGACTCCGCACAGACTCTACTCCGCCTTTCATTATTCGCACCCGACTTTAATTGAGCGCGAAAAGGCGTTGAAATCGGAGTAGGCAAAAAAAAGCGGCGCGGCGTTTTTTCGCTTGCGGCTTTCGGCGGACAGGATAATTTTTAAATTGAAAGCTTTATGGCGAAATTGGCGGACATAGCGGAATTTATAAATTCGTATTTAAGGGTAGGGGCGTTTAAAGATTTCCCCGGCTCTTACAACGGCGTTCAATTTGAAAATTCGGGAGAAGTTTCAAAAATCGCGTCGGCGGTCGATTGCGGCATTGAGGAAGTCAAGGCAGCAAGGAAAATCGGGGCAAATCTGCTTCTTGTCCACCATGGAATGTTTTGGACTGCGCCTATTCCGATTGTGAAGTCGAACTACGAGAAGGTAAAAAATCTTGTGGAGGGCGACATCGCGGTTTACTCGTGCCATTTGCCGCTCGATGCCCACAGGCAAATCGGCAATTCCGCGCTCATCGCAAAAAGTCTCGGGCTTGAAATTTCAGGCGGCTGTTTCAATTTGGACGGAGAGGACATCGCGGTCGTTGCAAAACTTGGCGGCATTGGCAGGGCGGAGCTTGCGCGGAGGCTGAAAAAACTCTTCCCCGATACCTACAAGGGCTTTGAATTTGGCTCCGAAAATCCAAATGAAATCGTAATTTGTTCGGGGAGCGGTTCGACGTCTGTTTTGCACCTTTTGGACGAGGGCTTTGACACTCTTGTTTGCGGCGAGTTGAAGCAGGGGCAGTATGTGTACGCGCAGGAAAGCAAAATAAATGTTTATCCGTGCGGGCATTACGCCACGGAATGTTGCGGAATAAAGGCATTGGCTCATCTTGTTGCGGAAAAGTTCTCTCTTGAACATGAATTCATAAAATCTCAAAATCCTCTTTAAAATGAAAAAAATAGCATTGATAAACGGCGCAAATTTAAATCGGCTCGGCGTGCGCGAGCCTGAAATTTACGGGAGCGCGACTCTCAAAGACTTGGAAAATTCGGTTGTTTCACTCGGAAAAGAGCTGGGTGTCGAAGTTTCCTGCTTCCAGTCTAACATCGAAGGAGAAATTTTAAATAAAATCGCGGAATTTGCGGACGGCGGCTTTTACGGGGCGATAATAAACCCGGGGGCATTCACCCATACAAGCGTCGCATTGCGGGACGCCATTGCAGGGTCGGGATTAAAGTTTGTGGAAGTCCATATTTCAAACATCCACAAGCGCGAGGATTTCCGACACAATTCGTTTACCGCCGCCGTTTGCGAAGCCCAGATTTGCGGCATGGGTTTTGAAGGCTATTTGGCGGCTCTTAGATTTCTTGCAAAATAAAGCCGATGCCAGCTTTCATAGACTTTAAAAAAGAATTAAATCCCGACCAGTATGTGGCTGTCACGGCACCTGCGGATGTTCCCGCATTGGTGCTTGCGGGCGCGGGGTCGGGAAAGACGCGCACGCTGACTTACAGGGTTGCGCATTTTGTGGGGGAGTGCGGCATTTATCCGCAGGAGCTTTTGCTTTTGACTTTCACAAACAAGGCGGCAAACCAGATGCTTGAAAGGGTAAACGCTCTCACGGGCGTCGAAACATGGAAGTTTTGGGGCGGCACTTTCCATTCGATAGGCAACAAATTTTTGCGCAAGGAAGGTGAGGCAATCGGCATCAAGCCGGATTTTACAATCGCCGATGCCGAGGATTCCGAAAAGCTGTTGAAGCACTGCGTTGAGGAGATTTCGCCCAATTTTTTCAAGAAGAAGGAAAATCCGCGCGCGGCTCTCTTAAAGGAAATCATAAGCTATTCGCGCAACACCTGCATGTCTATTGAAGACGCCATGCGCGATAGGTTTTCATGGATTGAAACGCCGCCCGAGGACATAGAAAAAATCGCCCGCGCTTATGAAAATCGGCGCAGAGAAGGCTTGATTTGCGATTTTGACGATCTCCTTGAATTGTGGCATAGGCTTCTTTTGGAAGTCCCGTCGGTTTGCGAGCGTTATGGTGCACGCTTTAAAAACGTGCTGGTTGACGAATATCAGGACACAAACACCCTCCAATGCAAAATACTGGATTTGCTTTGCAAGTCGGGCAGGATAAGCGCGGTCGGCGACGACGCCCAGTGTATTTATTCTTGGCGCGGGGCGAACATCGAAAACATTTTGCGCTTCAAAAAACGCTATCCGAACGGCTCTATTTACAAGGTTGGCTTAAATTACCGAAGCACTCCGCAAATTCTAAATTTTGCAAACAGCATCCTTGAGGGCTTTGAGGCGGGCGAGGAGTTTAAAAAGAGCCTTACGGCGTCCCGCGCCGACGCCCATAAGCCCGTTATAATACGCGCAATGGATTCGCAGTCGCAGGCGCGCTTGGTCGCCGACTATATTGAGGAGCTTACTTGCGGGGCGCATCCGCCTTACAAGCTTTCGGACATAGCAATTTTGTACCGCGCCCATTTTCAGGCGATGGATATGCAGCTTCAAATGCAGTACCGCAACATTCCTTTTGCAATTACAAGCGGCTTGAAGTTCTTTGAGCAGGCGCACATAAAGGACGCGGTTTCGCAGATAAAATTTGCGGCAAACCCGAGGGACTTCGTATCGTTTGCGAGGTTTGTGAAGTTTCTGCCCAAAATCGGCGATAAAACCGCGCAGAAGATTTACGAAAAAGCCGTGTCGGTTGCCGAAAAATCGAAGATTTCCATTATCGAGGCAATGGCGGCAAAAGAGGTATTGGCGAAAGTTCCCGAGGCGGCGCGTTCGATTTTCCCGAGCGTTGCGGCGGGGCTTTTGGACGTCAGCCTTGCCGTCAGAAAGTCGCGCGCGCAAAATCTTCCCGCCGCTGACTTGTTTGAAAAGAGTGTTCCCGCCATGAAGCCCAAGGACATGGTGAGAACCGTTTGCGATTCATGGTATTCGGACTGCATGAAAAATGCCTATGAGGATTGGCAGGACAGGGTGAAGGATTTTGATTCCCTTTATGAATACGCTTCCAGATTTCCCGACATAGACATGTTTTTGGCGAGCGCGTCTTTGGAAATATCGGAAGGAGCGGGGCGCGACGAAAAGCAGGCATTCGGCGACAGGGCAAGCCTTATGACAGTGCATCAGGCAAAGGGCTTGGAGTTTCCTGTGGTTTTCATAATAGGAGCCGCGGAGGGAATGTTCCCTCTTGAAAGGTGCATCGAAGAGGGCGACGTGGAGGAGGAGCGCAGGCTGTTTTATGTGGCGAGCACGCGCGCTAAAGACCTGCTTGTCATAACATATCCGAGGGTCACTTTCGGCAAGGGACATTCCGACTTGCGCGAGCCGAGCCGTTTTTGGCACGACATCGACAGTGATTTATATGAAAGAAATTATTGACGAAATATTAAAAAGAACTTACAACAAAAAAGAAACATCAATTTTATGTCGTTAATTAACAGATTATCAGCAAGGCTTCAAAACCATCCCAAGAGAGTCGTTTTCCCCGAAGGCGAAGACGCGAGAATCATAAAGGCGGCGCGCATGTTCGCAAGCCGCAGGCTGGGTGTGCCGATTTTAATCGGAAGCCGCCCGAAAATTGAAGAACAGGCAAAGTCAATGGAGCTTCCTCTCGACGGAATACGCATACTCGAAATCGACAAAAGCGATGATTTCGGCGATTTGCTGAAAATTCTCAAGGGAATGCCAAAATTCAGGCAGATGGAAGTCTCGGACGTTGAACGCTTTTTGCGCAATCCGAATTATTTTGCAACCATGATGCTTGCGACTGCTCGCGCCGATGCGATGGTTTCGGGGGTAACTCAGTCTTCCGCAAGTTCGCTTCGCCCCGTCTTCCAGCTTATATCGCTCCAAAAGGGCTTTAAGACGGCGTCTTCAATGATGATTGTCGAAACAAACAACGAAAAACTTGGCACCAACGGATTGCTCTTCCTTTCCGACTGCGGCGTCATTCCCGAACCCACGGAAGAACAGCTTGCGGATATTGCCATCACCACCGCAAAGCTTGCAAACCACTTGACGGGCGAGCCTTCAAAAGTTGCGATGCTGAGCTTCGTTTCAAAACTTCAGGTGGCAAAGACAAACAGCGTGCTGAAAGTCAAGGCGGCGACGGCTCTCGTGCACCAGAGGGCGATGTCGGAAGCCTGCGAAATAGAAGTTGACGGAGAATTGCAGGTTGACTCCGCGCTCATTCCCGAAGCCGCGAAAGTAAGGGGCATCAATAGCTCCGTTGCCGGCAAGGCGAATGTGCTGATTTTCCCCGACTTGAATTCTGGCAACATCTCTTCAAAATTTTTGAGCATTGTCGGATGCAGAACTTACGGGCAGATTGTGACGGGGCTTGTAAAGCCCTTTGCGGAAGTTCCGCGAAGCGCGCTTACCGAAGATATTTTCGGCGCGGCGGTCATCGTTGCGGCGCAGGCTGTTGACATGAAGTATTTGTATCCCGATTCCTAAAAAGCTTATCATTATTTTTTTTGCGGCATTCGCGCGTTGGAGCGATGCCGCTTTTTTTTGTATTGTCGGAATTGTCGCTCTTTTGATTTTTTGTTGAAGTTTGCGGCGTTTAATGGCATATTTAAATAATTATCTTAACTTAACTGAAAATTAAACCATGAAAAAATTATTGTTTTTATTGTTGGCGGGGATGTTTGCCTTTACGGGGTCTTTTGCAAAAAATGCTGATTTTCTTGACAGCAAGTTTGTTTTTGAGGACATCGAAACTTTTAAGATTAACAAGGAAGAACCGCGCGCGTTCTTTATCTCTTATCCGAATTTTGAGCTTGCCGCAAAGCCGATTTCAGCGGACGGCGTCGGGAAAATTTACGACACCCCGAATTATATGCTCTTAAATGGCGATTGGAAATTTCTTTTTCTCGAAAACGAAAAGCTCTTTAAAAGCGAATATGTTTCGGCAAATTTTGACGATGCAAAATGGGACACCATGGATGTTCCCAATACTTGGCAGACAAAGGGCTACGACCGAATTTTTTATTTTAACCACCCTGCCGAATTTCAGTTCCATAAAGACGGCTCTCGGATTAAAGGCTATACTGACAATGGCAAGGAAAACCCAAGCGAGTCCATCTTAAACCCTGTAATTCCCGAAGAGCACCGCGAAGTTGCAGTTTACCGCCGCGATTTCAATCTGCCTGAAAACTGGAACGGGCGCGCGGTATTTATTCGCTTTAACGGTGTGCGTACGGGTTTTAAGGTTTTTGTCAATGGAAAGTTTGCGGGATATGCAGAAGATTCTTTCACTCCGTCTGAATTTAACATAACGCCGCTTTTGAAAAAGGGCAAGAATTCTGTCGCGGTCGAAGTCTTCAAATATTCCACGGGCGGATTTTTTGAAATGCAGGACATGCCGCACATGTCGGGCATAATCCGCGACGTCATGCTGATTTCGCGCCCCGAAACCTACATTCGAGATTATTACGCCCCCGTGTTTTTCTCAGACGATTTGTCTTCGGCAAAAATAAAACTCGAGGCGTTTATAAAAAATCTTTCGGAAAAATCGGCGTCGGGACTCGTTTTGAAAGCCGACATAATTGATGAACAGGGCAACAAATTAAATTCCAAAACTTTGCTTGAAAAGAAAATACCGCAAATCCAAAGTTCAAAAGAAATAAAAATATCAGCCGATATTGGAGCGAAAAATTTTAAGTTATGGTCGCCAGACAAGCCGAATTTGTACGCCATTTTAATTACGCTTTCCGACGTGGAAGGCAAAGTTCTTGAAACTGTCAGGGCGGATTTTGCTTTCAGGAAATTTGAAGTCAGGGGCGCGGGCATTTTCTTGAATAACCGATCTGTGCTTTTCAAGGGGGTAAACCGCCACGACTGGTCTCCCGACAAGGGCAAAACTTGCGAATTCAAATGGCAAAAACTCGACGTCGAGCTTATGAAGCGCATCAACATCAACGCAGTGCGCACTTCGCACTATCCCAACGACGACACTTTTTACATGCTCTGTTCCCGCTATGGCTTGATGGTCTTGGATGAGTGCAACCAGGAACAGCACGGTTATAGAAACACGGGTCCGCTTGATTTCGACAAATTCATTCCCGCGAGCGTTGACAGAATGCGCAATATGGTTTTCCGCGACAGGAATGTTCCGTGCGTTATGATATTTTCAGTGGGCAACGAATCTGCGGGGCGCATCGTGAAAGGGCATGGCGAAATGGCGAAAGTCGTGCGCGACAACGCTCCTTTGCATTATGTGCATTCCGAAGCCGAAGTTTGGCATAAAATGAACGGCGAAGATAAGGGATTCTCAGATTTCGCCTCTCCAATGTATGGCGGCGTTGACAGAATGAACGAATATTTGCACAAGACCCAAAAGAAAGTGCCGTTCTTCTTTTGCGAATACGCGCACGCGATGGGAAATTCCATTGGCAACTTGAAAGGCAAGTGGGATTTAATAAGAACTAATGCCGACTGTCTGCACGGCGGTTTTATTTGGGACTGGGTTGACCAGTCGCTTTATCTTCCGCGCGAAGATGGTTCGGGAAAGCTATATCTCTCGGACGGGCGCGACTGGAAGACATCTCCGTCTGCGGGCAATTTCTGCTCAAACGGCATAGTCCGCGCCGACAGAACTTTCTTTGCCAAGTATCACGAAGTGGGGCGCGTTTACCAAGACATTCAGGTTTCGCGCCCGAATGGCGAAAACCCGAAGCTAATCAAAATTTCAAATGAATTTTTCGACACGAATTTAAACGAGTTCGACGCAAAAATAGTTGTTGAATGCAACGGGAAGCAGGTTTTTGAAAAAACGCTTGATGCCATCGACTTGCCTGCGGGAAAATCGGCTGAAATTGAATTGGACATTCCCGAATTTGGTGGCGGCGGAGAATATTTTTACTCGGTGATTTTTACGCGCAAGGCGGATACTTTGTTCGCAAAGAAAGGCGATAAAGTTTCAAGCACCCAGTTTAAATTAAAAGATGCAACTGAATTTAAAGAGCTTAAAATCGCAAACCGCGGCAAAATCGAAGTTTCAAAAAATGGCGATGCCGTGTTGGTGAAGGCGGGGAATTATGTTTACGAATTCGACGCTGAAAACGCTTGCTTAAAAAGTTTGAAGCGCGGCGGAAATATAATCATAAATTCGCCCGTTCTTTTTGACATTTCATCTGCCTTAATTGATAACGAAAGGCGCGGAGAAGTTTTAAGAGAGTGGAACAGCAAAAATCTTGGCTCTTTAAAGCAGTTTAAGCCGACGCTAAAAATAGAAAAATTGGGGCGCGGCGCGGCAAGAATCACATGCTCTGAAATCCTCGCAAACAATGACGGCGAAGGCTTTGCAAATGAGTTTGTATATACGATTTTGTCTGACGGAACTATGCAGGTTGTTGCAACTTGCCAAAAGATAAATGAAACGCCACGGAATTTAAACGTGGCAAGAATAGGCTTAAAAATGGGGCTTAATCCGAAACTCGAAAACGTTGAATACTTCGGCAGGGGAGAGTTCGCAAATTACGAGGACAGGAAAGAAGCGGCGGATGTCGGGCTTTACTCCTTGAAAGTAAAAGACTTTATGGAAGACTATTCCTTGCCGCAGGATACGGGCAACCGCGAAGAAGTCCGCCAAATGAAAATTACCGATGAAAACGGCTTGGGCATTATTGTTTCCGCCGTCGAAAAGCCATTGCCGATGGCGATATTGCCCTACACGCAGGAAGAACTTTTAAGCGCAAAGCATCCGCACAACTTAAAAGAGCCGACGCAAAACGAGCTGAGAATTGCATGGAAAGTAAGGGGGCTTGGCAACAATTCATGCGGACCATCTACGCGCAGTCGGTTTAAGCCTGATTTCAAGGGGGCTGTTTCCTGGACTTTCGTCTTGAAGCCGGTAAGCTCGAAGGCGCAGAAAGCGGACGGAATTTTTCCGAAACAGTATTCTTACAAGCCTCTTGAAAACGCTGAAAATTTGTTAGTTGAAGAGCTTATGCCAAAGCCTTTGGGCAGGTGGGTTTCGGAAAATGCGAAAGTTTCGTATTCTTCCATTGACGAAAAATGGTCTCCCAAAAAGGACAATTTGATGACTTCGGGGGACGGCGTTTTCTCTTTCCACACGCTTAAAGAGAGAAATCCGCATTTGACGGTAGAGCTTGAACGCGCGGAGGAAATCGTTTCTGTTGAAATTGTAAACCGGGCAGACGCCCAGGGCGACAGAACCACGCGCCTTAGAATGCTTGTTTCCGAAAACGGCAAGGACTGGAAACGCGTATGGTCTTGCGAGGACTACAAAAGCAAGTGGATTGTGAATTTTGAAAATCCGATTAGGGCGAAATATGTAAGGCTTATGCTCGACAAAACGGAAATTTTCCATTTAAAGCGGCTTAGAATATTTGCCAAATAGTTTGCAAAAAAAATTCGCTTAACAAATTTAAGCGAATTTTTTTTTGAGATTTATGAATTAGTATATGAACAAAAGCTCGCGGTATTTTGGAAGCGGCCAGAGAGAGTCTTCCACAATTCCTTCCGCCTTGTCCACGCATTTGCGAAGATGCGCCATTTTCTCTTTTATCTTTTCTATGTCGGCTTTCTTTTCAAATTCCGCTTCGAGAGATTTTGTGGCGTTTAGAACTTCGGAAAGCGAGTCTGCCGCGCATTTGCCGATTTCATCGGTTGCCGCGTTTTTCCAAGGCGAATTTGCTGCGGAGGAGAGCTTTGACAAATAGGCGGATATCGCGGGTATTATCATGGTGCGCGAAATGTTTATAGAAAGCCCCGCCTCGATTAGAACTTTTCGGGTAAATTCCTCTATGAACACTTCGTAGCGCGAAACCATTTCCACCCTGTTTAGCACTCCGTACTTTTCAAACATCACTATGTTCTTCTCGTCAAGGAGCGGCTTTAAGGCTTCGGGAGTCGTGCGCAAGTTCGGAAGCCCTCTGCGCTTTGCTTCTTCCTTCCATTCCTCTTTGTAGCCGTCTCCGTTGAAAATAATTCTTTTGTGCGCTTTTATGATTTCGCTCAGCTTCTTTTGCAGTCCCTTTTGGAATTCTTCTTTCGGCAGGCTTTCAAGGTAAGTTGAAATTTCGTCGAAAGCTTCGGCGACAATCGTGTTTAGCATTATATTCGGATTTGCGCACGACTGCGAAGAGCCCGCCGCGCGGAATTCAAACTTGTTGCCCGTGAACGCGAACGGGCTTGTGCGGTTGCGGTCGGTGACGTCTGCGGGCAGAGCGGGTAAGGTATCGACGCCGACTTTTATTTGGCTTCCGTGCTTGCTCGATTTTGCCTCGCCTTTTTCAAGCTGTTCGATTATGTCGGTAAGCTGGTCGCCCAAAAAGATTGAAATGATTGCAGGAGGAGCTTCGTTTGCGCCTAAACGGTGGTCGTTCCCCGCGTTTGCGGTTGAGCTTCTAAGAAGGTCGGCATGTTCGTCAACCGCCTTTATTATCGCGCATAGAACCGTAAGGAATATCGCGTTTTCGTGCGGGTTGTTGCCGGGGTTTAGCAGGTTTTTTTCGCCTACTGAAATCGACCAGTTGTTGTGCTTGCCCGATCCGTTTACGCCTTCAAACGGCTTTTCATGCAGAAGGCAGACCAAGTCGTTGCGGTCTGCAATCTTTTGCAGGGTTTCCATCGTCACCATATTGTGGTCAACTGCAACGTTAAGCTCTTCGAATACGGGGGCGATTTCAAACTGCGCGGGGGCGACTTCGTTGTGGCGGGTTTTTGCGGGAATGCCCATGCGCCACAATTCCTTTTCGACTTCGCTCATGAAGTTTAGTATGCGCGGCTTTATCGCGCCAAAGTAGTGGTCTTCGAGCTGTTGGTGCTTTTGCGGGGGCGCGCCGAAAAGCGTTCTTCCCGTTTGCATTAGGTCGGGACGCAACATGTAAAGAGCCTTGTCGATTAAGAAATATTCCTGTTCCGCGCCGAGAGTTACCGACGGCTTTGCGTCGCTATCTTCCCCGAAGCATTTTAAAAGGCGTTTTGCCTGCTGACCCAAAACCTGCATTGAGCGTAGCAGAGGCGTTTTTTTGTCGAGGACAACGCCTGTGTACGAACAGAATGCGGTGGGTATGCAAAGGGTTGCAACTTTGCCCGTGCGCTTTATGAATGCGGGGGATGTCGGGTCCCAGGCGGTGTAGCCCCTCGCTTCAAAAGTGGAGCGCAATCCGCCGGAGGGAAAACTCGAGGCGTCGGGCTCGCCAACTATCAAGTTTTTACCTGAAAAGCGCGTGATGGCGTTGCCGATTTCACCGCTCGGGTCGAGGAATGAATCGTGCTTTTCCGCGCTCAGCCCGTTGAGCGGCAGAAACCAATGCGTGTAGTGCGTGACGCCTCTTTCCATCGCCCATTTTTTCATTGCGTGAGCGACGTCGTTTGCTATTGAAGAATCAATCGGAGTTCCCGCGTTTATGGTTTCCACCAGCTTTTTGTAGGCGGGGCGGGGCAGATACTGTTCCATTGCCCTTATGCCGAATACGTCTTTGCCGTATTCTTTGTCTATTTCGTACTGCGGAGTATTGTCGCTGTATTCGACTTTTCGTTCGGCAATTTTTGCTATCGCTAATTTTCTGCTGTTCATTTTTTGTTTCTGTTAAAAATTTTTTCGGCGCGGAAATTTTGTCCGCAACGATTATTTTATACATTCTTTATAAGAGAGTTTTTTCATTTTTAAAGTATAAAAAACAAGCCGATTTGTTTTTTTGGCTGGACTTTTAAATCTTATTGGATTTTTATTTTATTCCTAATTTCTGTTTAGAAGGATTTACTAAATTATGAAAAACATGCTAAAAACTACATTATTTGCGGGCGTTGCAGCAATGCTCGCTCCGTTTACGTTCGCGGCTGACGCCGCCCAACCCGCGGCACAACAGCCGCAGCAGGCTGAAAAAAGCTTCTTGAGCGCAGACAAGTTCTCCGCTTCTGTTTCTTTCGCCTATGAAAGCAACTATGTTTTCCGCGGCATCAGGGAAGCGCAAGACTCTCTCCAGCCCGAAGTTGAAGTTGCATACGCCATTACCGACGCTCTCGGCGCGTATATCGGCGTTTTCAACAACTCTCCTCTGGACGACAACTATACTGAAACCGACATCAACCTCGGCATGACATACCAGGTTGCGGCGTTTACGTTTGACTTGGGTTACACGCTCTACTGGAACACCTCTTTGGGCGCAAAGAAAGCCTGCAAGTTCGACACAACAAACGAACTCAAAGTCGGCGTTTCTTACGATACAAGCGAACTCTTGGGCGACTTTGCTGTAACTCCGAGCCTCTATTACTATTACGACTTTGACATGGAATGCAATACGGTTGAAGTTTCTTTGGACTACTCCGCTCCGATTTCAAAGTGGATTTTGGGCGAAGGCAAAGACTTCCTTTCGTTGGACACTTCAATCTATTACGGATACAGAAACGGCAGCCGCTTTAAGACTGACAATGTTGTTTACCACGACTCGAACGGCTACAGCTATGTCGGAATCAATGCCGATCTCGTTTTGCGCGTGAATGAAATTTGCGCTTTGTCTTTCGGCGTTCGCTGGGCAAACGTAAATGCGCACTCTTCTGCCGCGACAGAAACCCGCCCCTTCGGAAAGTATGCCGACACTGTATGGTTTGGCACTTCCATGACAATGGGCTTCTAATTTAAGCGACATAATATCGCGCGGCGCATCGCTTTTAAGCGTTGCTCGCGTTGCAATAAAAAAGGCGGTTTTAGGTATTTCCTAAACCGTCTTTTTTTACGTTTAATAGAAAGGGAGTAGAGTATCAAAAGCTCATAATTTCCTAAGTCTTCTTGCAATATTTTAGCATAAAAAAAGCGGAGAAGTAAAATTCTCCGCTTTTTGTTAAACTAATTATTATCTTGCGCCTGCTTTTACGGCGTTTGGAATATTGTTTGAAATATCGACATTCTTGACTTGCTTTGTCTTGACCTTGACCAATCTGCGGGCACGGCGGATTTTGCGGTCAAGCTTGTCGGCAAGCTCGTTTATGGACTTGTACATGTCGCTTGAAGCGATACTTATCACCATGTCGGGACCTTCAATTTCAATTCGCCCTTTCGCAATGAATTCGTCTTCATGGTTGCGGTTCGGGCTGTACTCCAAGTCAATTCTTAGTCTTATGATTTTTTCCTGGTGCTTGAAAAGTTTTTCCATCTTTGAATAGACTTCCTGCTTCAATGAGTCTGTCAATTCGAGGTTCTGTCCGGAGATGATGATTTCGTTGTTGTTCATGTTTTCCTTTCTGTTATGGCTTGATGCCGTGATGAAATTGTGAAATTATCTTTGCCAATATGAATATCGGTAATTCGCAAAAGAAAATAAAGAGCTCCGTAAAAGAAAATCGCCAAACGAGGAAAATTCTCGAACACTTGTCCCGAAACTACAATGCCGTCATCTTGACGGGAGGAAGTTCGGGAATAGGTCGCTCTTTTCTTGAACTGGTTTATAGATTACCAAAAAATATTTTAATATGCAACATTTCTCGTTCGGAAAGTGAAAAATTTTTTGAAAGGGAAAACGTTTTCGACTTTAAATGCGACTTATCTTGCTTATCACAAATAGATTGCGCATTTGACGGGATTTTAGAAAAAATCAAAAAAAACGCCGAAAAAAACGCGGATTTTCCGAAAAACAGAAAAATTCTGCTCATAAACAATTCGGGATTTGGCGGATACGGGCTCTTCCCCGAGCCGAATTTGGAGCATAACGCAAATATGATAGACGTAAACGTCCGCGCCCTGACTTACCTCAGCGGAAAATTTATCGGCTTAATCCGCGAAAACGGCGGCGGAATCATAAATGTTGCAAGCACCGCGGCGTGGCAGCCGTGCCCGTATTTGAGCGTTTACGGGGCGACGAAGTCTTATGTCATGAATTTTTCCCTCGCGCTTGACTATGAATTACGCAAGTTCGGGGCGACCTGCCTTTGTCTTTGCCCGGGTCCGACGACGTCGAATTTTTTCAGGCGCGCGGGGTTTGACAAGCGTCCGTTGAAGTCGAATTTCGGGCATGAGCCGGAACAAGTTGCAGAAGCCGCCCTGTACGCTTTTTGCGCCGGAAAAAATTTAAAGGTTGTAGGATTGTTAAATTCTGTGCTAACATTCATAAATTATTTAATACCGCGAAGCGTAATGGCAAAAATTGCGGGTGCGATTTTGGCCAAAGTTCGCCAATAAATTAAAAATACCGATTATGGCAAAGTTTCAAAAAGTTGCAGTGTTGGGCGCGGGCGCGTGGGGAAGCTCGCTTGCAATTATTCTTTCAAAAAACATACAGAATGTTTCCGTTTGGGCAAGAGAACCCGAAGTTGTGGATTCCGTAAAAAAATCGCGGACGAACTCGCTTTTTCTTCCCGACATCGAAATTCCTGAAAATGTGGCGTTCACAAATAATCCGCAGGAAGCCATAGAAAATTCCGAGCTTTTGGTTTGGGGCGTTCCCATACAGTATCTCGACGCCACCGCCAAGAAATTTTCGCCCTTCGTTAAAGATGGCGCAATTATGATAAACGCGGGCAAGGGCATTGAAATCGGCACTTGGCGCAGACCTTCGCAAGTTCTTAAAGCGTGCGTTGCCCATTCGGGAGCTTGCGGCTCCATTATGGGGCCTAACATTGCTTTTGAAGTGGCAAGGGGCAAGTATGCGGAAGCAGTTGTCGCCCTTGAAGACAGGGTTTCTGCCGAAATGTCGGCAGAGGCTTTCACGACCCCGACTTTCAACGTGCGCCCCACTCAGGACGTTGTCGGCGTGGAAGTCGGTGCTGCATTGAAAAACATCGTGGCTCTTGCCGCGGGTTTTTGCGACGGCATGAATTTGGGCGCGAACACGAAGGCAATCATTATGGCGCGCGGATTTCAGGAAATTTACCGCGCATCGGCTTCTCTTGGCGCGTGGAGCGATTCTTTCATAAAGGAATCTGCAATATTGGGGGACGTTCTCACAACTTGCATGAGCCCCGATTCGCGCAACCGCAGGACTGGCGAACAGCTCGGAAAGGGCGCGAGCGTTGAGGCGGCTTTGGCGGCGTTAAACGGCAGGGTTTGCGCGGGGTTGGAGACCATTCAAATTTGCAGAATGTTTGAGAAAAACGGCTTGAAACTGCCGATAATGTCAACCTTGTGCGATTTGTCGGAAGGCAAAATCGACCGCGCTACCTGTTTAAAGCGCATGCTTTGCGCGTAGCGGGTTTACGTGCGCTTTTTCCATGAAAAAAGTTTTGATTGCTTTAACGGGGTCGATAGGCGCGGGCAAGAGTGCCTTGGGCAAGGCGTTTGAAGAGTGCGGAGCATGCGTTTTGGACGCCGACAAGCTTTCAAAGCGCGTTTTGTTTGAAGACGAAAGCGCGGTAAAGGAAGTTTACGCGCTTTTTAAGGAAGATGGGTTTACAGACGGAAAGCCCGATGCAAAGAAGATTGCAAGCATTGTGTTTTGCGACGCTCGAAAGCTTGCCTTGCTTGAAAACATCATACATCCACGCGTCGAAAAACTTTGGAAGGACGCTTGCAAGGGCGGCGTTTGCGTGGTTGAAGTTCCGCTTCTTTTTGAAAAAAATCTTGAAAAGGAATTCGATTTTTGCATTACTGTTTTTTGTAGCGAGGATTTGCGGAGGAGAAGGCTCTTGAAAAGAGGTCTTTCGGAGCGTGAAATTGACAGGCGCGATTCATTTCAAATGCCGCAATCTGATAAAGTCGCCCGTTCGCACGCCGCGTTTTTCAATGACGGCGACGCCTCTTTTTTAAAGGCTCAGGCGGAGTTGTTTTTGGCGCGCCTTTAATATTTTCAATCTGTTTTGTTTAAAATAAGTTTTTTATGGACGAAATAAATCCCGAACAAGAAGCAATCGGCGAAATAATGCCGCAACCGGCCCCCAAAAAGAGAAGAGGGCGCAAACCAAAAGCACTGAAAGAAGCGGAGCTTGCAGCCGAACTCGCATTGAAGTCGGAATCCGCTCCCGCCGAAGAAGACATTGCGTGGGAAAAAGATGCAAAGGAGCCTTTAATCGAATCCCGTTCGGAAGAAGAGCCGCCCTCTGAAATTTCCGAACCTGAAACGCAGGACGCCTACGACGAAGAGGCGGAGTACGAATCTTACAGCCGCCGCAACCGCGAGCGCGAAAACAACATTAGAAACGACGAGTTTTCTTTCACGGGCGGAAGCGAATACGAGGAGCCTGAATCGGAAGAAAACAGCGATGGCGACGAAATCCCCACGCATTTTTCCACCGAGCTTGCCGACTTGGAGCAGGATTCCTACCGAAATAGGGAAGACGATTTAGACGACGCCGCAGAAGAGGCGGAAAATCATCCGCAACAGCAGTTCCGCCAGTATCAAAACAACAGGAGCCAAAACAACCGCAACAAGTTTAACCGCAACCAGCGCAATCAGCCGCGCCAAAATTTCAACGCTCAGCGCGGTCAGCAAAACCAGCGTTCCCAGCAGAATTTGCGCAACGCCCAAAATTCGCGCAGTCAGCAAAACCAGCGCAATTCCCAAAACCAGCGCGCCCAGCAGAAAAACACCCGCAAGTGGATGAAATTCGGCGACCGCGATATTCAGGAATCTTTTAATCCCGAAGCCTATTCGGACTTTGCAGAAATTGGAAATTCCGAAAAATTGAGGGAGTTTGTCGAAAATAATATAACAGAAGAGACGCCGATTTTCAACTATTCGTCTTTTTACGGGCTTTCAAGAAACGAGCTTCAGCAAAAGCTTGACGAAATCGGTGTTGAATTTGACAGATTTTCGGGCGCGGACGCTATGTTTGTTTCATTTTTGAAACATGTGCGCGGCAAGCACGGTGCAATTTCAGTCGAGGGCATTTTGGACGTGTTTGAGGGAGGCTTGGGAGGCGCGATATGTTTTGCATGCGACAGCTACAAGTTGAAAAAATACTGCGTTTTCGTTCCGCAAAAAGTAATTGAGCAAAACGGCTTGCTACGCGGATGCAAAGTCAAGGGGCTTGCTGTTGTTCAGGACCGTTCGGCGGATGAGGTAAACGGCGGAGTTTCGGAAAACGCCTTGGAGTCGGAAGCTTCGATTGCGGAACCCAAAGAGGAATATCCCGTAAAGGCTCCCGTTTTGGTAAAGGTTGAAAGCGTGATGGATATGGACGTTGAAGATGCCCGCGCGCTCACTCCTTTCAACGAGCTTACTCCGTACTATCCCACGCGCAGAATCATTCTTGAAGCCGAACCGAATTGCGGATGGGACAATTTGTCGATGAGGGTTGTCGATTTGCTTGCGCCTATCGGCTTTGGTCAGAGGGCTTTGATTGTTGCGCCTCCCAGAACCGGCAAAACCGTTCTCATGCAGGGTATGGCAAAGTCTATACGCAGAAACGTCCCCGACGCGCATTTGATTGTTTTAATGGTTGACGAACGCCCCGAAGAAGTGACGGATTTCAAAAGGAGCGTTGACGCCGAAATAATTGCGTCCACTTTTGATGAAGATGCGTTCAGCCATGTGCATGCCGCCGAAATGGTCATAAGCAAGGCTCGCAGAATGGTGGAGGCGGGAAAGGACGTCATAATTCTTTTAGACTCCATAACGCGCCTTGCAAGAGCCTATAACGCACTTATGCCGAACAGCGGCAAGATAATGTCTGGCGGCGTTGAGGCAGGCGCGCTTCAAAAGCCGAAGAGATTTTTCGGTTCCGCCAGAAACATCGAAGGCGGCGGCTCGCTCACCATTATCGGCACTGCACTCGTTGAAACAGGCTCGAAAATGGACGAAGTCATATTCGAGGAGTTCAAGGGAACCGGCAATTTAGAGCTGCATTTGGACAGGTCTTTGGTGGAAAAGAGGATTTTCCCCGCGCTTAACATCGAAAAAAGCGGAACGCGAAAGGAGGAATTGCTCTACCATCCCGATGAAATGAGCAAGATTTACCAGCTCAGAAGGGCGATGAAAGGCGTTCCGAGCGCGGAATCCATGGAGCTTTTGCTGCAAAGATTAAAAAAAGTGAAAACAAATGTTGAATTTCTCGTAGGAATCAATAGATAGTATATCTGTTTACTCTATTTCATCTATTCACAAGAACAAATATATGACATCGGCGGACGATTTTATTATCCAATTATTGTCGGACAAAGGTTTGGTTAGTGCGGATGTAATAAGCGACGCGCGGTCCCAGCTCGAAGGGGAAGGGGTTGGCGTTGACGTTATTGACTCCCGCATAATCGACCTGCTTGTCGAAAAAAAATACACCCGTTTTGAAGACATTGTGCATGCGCTAAGCGAAGAATTCGGAATTCCCGAAATCGACTTGAACGATTTGCGCATTGAAGACGATGTAAAGAAGCTCCTTCCAAAGGAAGAAGCCTTAAAGTACGGAGTGTTCCCTATTTCCGTGCATGAGGGGCAGCTCGAAATCGCAATAAGCGACCCTCTCAACGTAAACGCTTCCGACGATATAAGCCACTTGGTGGGAATGCCGCTTGACATGCGCCTTGCGTCTCCTGACGCAATCAAAAGGGCTATTGAGGAGCATTACGGCTCGTCCACTTACGATGGAATGTTTGAGGGCGTTGGCGATTCTTCAGACGGCGGCATTGCAATAGAAGAGGGGGCAAGCGAAGAGGAAGCCCCGATTATCCGTTATGTACATAAGCTCATAACCGAGGCGGTTCGCCGCAGGGCGTCCGACATTCACTTGGAGCCTCTTGAAAAGCGTTTCAGAGTCCGCTACCGCATCGACGGCGTTTTGATCGAAGTTGAAAATCCGCCGAAGCGTTTGCAGCCTTCGATTATTTCCCGCTTGAAGTTGATGGCAAACATTTCCATTGCGGAAAAGAGAATTCCGCAAGACGGGCGTATTCAAATTGCGTACGAAAAGAAAGACATCGACTTGCGCGTTTCGAGTCTGCCCACCGTTTACGGGGAATCTATCGTCATGCGTATTCTCGACAAGGAAGGCTTGCGTTTGGGCTTGCCCGAGCTTGGCTTTTTCTCTGACGACCAAACTGTTTTCGAGCGCGTGGTCAGCATGGCGGACGGCATATTCTTGGTAACAGGTCCGACGGGTTCAGGCAAATCCACAACGCTCTATTCTGCAATCAATTTCTTAAACCACCCCGACAGAAAAATCATCACGGTTGAAGACCCTGTCGAATACCAGATGTCGGGCGTAAACCAAGTACAGGTTAAGCGCGAGGTAGGCATGACTTTTGCGGCGGCTCTGCGCTCAATGTTGCGCCAAGCGCCAAACATAATAATGGTTGGCGAAATTCGCGACTTGGAAACAGCTGAAATTGCAATCAATGCTTCTCTTACGGGGCACATGGTGTTCTCCACACTCCACACGAACGATGCGGCAAGTGCGGTGACGCGTCTTGTCGATATCGGCGTAAAGCCGTTCCTTGTGTCGGCTTCTTTGCGAGCCGTTTTGGCGCAGCGTCTCGTAAGAAAAAGCTGCGCTCAGTGCAAGGAAAGCTATATTCCCGATTCCAAGGTTTTGCAGGCTTTGAACATCAATGAAATCGAAGCCGCCAAGATGTCGTTTATGAAGGGCAGGGGATGCCCCAAGTGCAACGGCATCGGCTACAAGGGTCGAATGGGATTGTTTGAAATCTTCCTCGTAAACGAAGAATTGCAGCAAATGGTTTATGAAGGCAGAACTTTGGTTGAAATCCGCCAAAAGGCGCGCGAACTCGGCATGAGAACAATGCGCGAAGACGGCATTCGCAAAATTTCGAGCGGGCTTACCACTCCTGACGAAGTTCTGAAAGTCACAATGAACGAGGCTGATTAAAAATAGCAAAGGAATTTCAAAATGTTTGAAGACCACAATAGCACCGTTTACGAAATAATGCTTGCGTCCAATTTGATAGACAAGGCGCAGCTTGACGATTTAAATCAAACGCACGTCGATACAGGCAAGTCGCTTGCCGACGTAATCATAGGTTCGGGTTTGGTTGAAAAAAATGCCTTTTTGCAGGCAATCGCGGACAATTTGAGCTATGAATACATGCCTGCTCTTCCCTCCGACATCCCTCAGGAAGTTTCCAAGCAAATTAGGGCGCAGGTAGCGAGAATGTACGGGGTTGTCCCGCTTGAATGCACCGACACCACGATAAAAGTTCTGGCAATGGATCCCTTCAACAACTCCATTGTTGACGACTTGACATTCTCTTTGAACAAGGATGTTTCGATTGTCGTGGCAGATCCCGCGGCGGTTGAAAATCTGTTAAAACAGATTTATGGGGAAGAAGATTCGAGCATAGACGAGCTTCTTTCCGAAATTTCAGGGGTTAATTTCGGCGAAGGCGATATGTCCGAAAACGACATATCCAACATGGCGAACGAAACGCCGATTATCAGGTTCGTAAACCTCGTTTTGCAGCAGGCAATTCGCGACAAGGCGTCCGACATACACTTCGAGCCTTTTGAGGACTGCTTCCGCATACGCTACCGTATCGACGGCGCGCTCTACGAAATGGCTCCTCCTCCCAAAAGCCTGGCATTGCCCGTTATTTCCCGCGTCAAGGTTTTGGCTAATTTGAACATCGCCGAAACCCGCATTCCGCAGGACGGCAGAATTAAAATGTCGATTTCGGGAAGACCGATTGACTTGCGCGTATCTACTCTTCCGACGCAGTTCGGCGAATCCGTGGTGCTTCGTATTCTCGACAAGTCCGTCGTAAACCTCGACCTCGATATGCTCAGCATGTCCGACGAAGTAAAGTCGAACATTCGCAGGCTTGTAAATCTGCCAAACGGAATTTTCATCGTAACAGGCCCTACGGGTTCAGGTAAGACTACAACGCTTTACTCCGCATTGCGCGAAGTCAACACCGTTGACGTCAAGATTTTGACGGCTGAAGACCCTGTCGAATACGAAATCGACGGCATCATGCAGGTTCAAATCAACCACCATGTGGGCTTGGACTTCGCGAGCGCATTGCGCTCCTTCTTGCGTCAGGACCCCGACAAGATAATGGTCGGCGAAATCCGCGACTTGGAAACTGCGCAGATTGCGGTTCAAGCGTCCCTCACGGGGCACGTCGTTTTGGCGACTTTGCACACAAACGACTCTCCGGGCGCGGTGACAAGACTTATGGATATGGGGCTTGAACCTTATCTTATCGCGGCTTCTCTTGAAGGCGTTTTGGGTCAGCGTTTGGTTAGAAAAATATGCCCGTCATGCAAGACGGCTTACGAGCCAGACCAGGAGCTTATCGATATGCTCGGCGTTGACCCGATAGAAATTGCCGACAAGCAGTTCTTCTTCGGTAAGGGATGCCCCGAATGCGCAAACTCCGGCTACCGTGGCAGACAGGGCTTGTTCGAGCTTCTTTTGGTAAACGACGCGCTGCGCCAACTCATCACCGCCCGCGCTCCGACTCTTGTCTTGAAGCAAAAGGCAATAGAACTCGGAATGCGCACTTTGCGCGACGACGGCTTGCGCGCTATATTCGACGGCGCGACGACGGTTGAAGAAGTTTTGAAGTACACCTAATTTCAATAAAGGCACATTATGGCAAAATTCAGATATATAGGAAAAAACAAGGACGGCAAAGAGGTAAACGACGTCATTGAAGCTTCGAGCGAAGCCAATGCCCGTATGCAGCTTGGTTCGAGCGGCATAAAAGTCGCCCGAATTGCCGAACTTACGGAAGGCGAATTGGCAAAGAAACCAAAAAAAGCGTTGTTCGGTACGGGTGTCTCAAACGAAAATGTGACAATATTTTCGCGACAGCTTGCGACGCTTTTGAAGGCGGGCTTGCCTCTTTTGCGTTCATTGGAAGTAATCAGCAGGCAGGAAAAGAACCCCTACTTCAAGTCGGTTTTGGAGCAAATCGCCGACAACGTGAGAACGGGTAATAAATTTTCCGACGGCTTGTCGCAGCACCCCAAGATATTCGACCACCTCTATGTGAACATGGCGCGCGCGGGTGAAGCGGGCGGCGTATTGGACGTCGTGCTTGACAGAGTCGCGACATTCCAGGAAAAGGCCCTTAAAATCAAGAGCAAAGTGAAGGGCGCAATGGTCTATCCTATCGTGATTATGGTTGTTGCGGTCGTCATTGTCAGCGTCTTGATGGTGTTCGTCGTTCCGAAATTCCAAAAGATTTTCGACGATATGTTAAAGGGCGCGCAAATGCCCGAAATCACCCAAATTGTTATCGGCATTTCAACATTCATGAAAGATAATATTTTGGCGACGCTCGGCATTATCGTTTTTGCGTTTGTATTCATCAAGATATTCTTCAAAACGAAATTCGGTAAACGCCTCTGGGATATTGCAATCTTGAAACTTCCCAAAATCGGCAATCTCGCAATGATGTCAACCGTTGCGCGCTTTACACGCACATTCGGCACTTTGCTGGCTTCGGGTGTTCCAATTCTTGACGCCCTTAAAATCACAAGCGGCACCATCAATAATGTTGTCATTACGGACGCTTTGCAAAGAGTCCACGACAGGGTTAGAGACGGCGAAAATCTTGCAGGTCCCTTAGACCAGCAAAAACTCTTCCCCACAATGGTTACGAGCATGGTTGAAGTCGGCGAAGAAACGGGGCAGCTTGCGGAAATGCTAAACCGCATCGCTGATAATTACGACGAAGAAGTCGATAACGCGGTAGGAGCGGTAA
The DNA here is from genome assembly GCF_033971905.1 of Intestinicryptomonas porci. Lineage (NCBI taxonomy): Bacteria > Pseudomonadati > Verrucomicrobiota > Opitutia > Opitutales > Intestinicryptomonadaceae > Intestinicryptomonas > Intestinicryptomonas porci. The sequence continues at coordinate 11,156 of NZ_JALBUT010000006.1, read as the reverse complement.
CATCAATCATCGAACCTATAATGATTTTGCTTATGGCGGTTGTTGTCGGTTCCATCGTTATCGCGCTTTTCTTGCCGCTCATTCAAATCATCCAAACACTTACCGGCGGTTGATTTTTGGGAAAAATTCAAAATTTTGGGAGAGCTTCGTTTTGCGAAGCTCTTTTTTTATAAAAACAGAAAAGGGCAGGGTGCATTCTTTGGTTTTTTCAATACAGTTTTTGATAGGCTGTAAAGTTTATGCAAAGCACCTTTTTTATGGAATATTATGAAATAAAAACTTGGGGATTTAGCCCGAAAAATGGCTATATTGCCAAACGTTTGACCTAAACTAAAAAAACCTTAACTTTGTATCACAACGAGTACTCCGATTTTTTCTTTGAAGACAATCGCACATTTTTTTGACTATTTTTACTGTGATTTAACGTCTAGAGGGATTTTTTGCAATATTCCCAAAATCTCTGCCATATTTTTGAACAAAAAAAGGAACTGCAAGCTCTTTGTAATTTTCCTGTAATATAATTTGTAAAACTTTCCTCAATATTTCTTCCTAAAAGCGATTAAACGATAATTTATGTCAAATAAATCAGCGCGATATATTTTTTGTATTTTTCGCAGATTTTTTGTGAATTTCATATTTGAGAATTTTTTTCTTACAGTGAAAAAACTAATGCACTTTTGATAAAAAAATAAAATATAAAGCTTGCAAGGGAAGAGACAATGTGCATTATAAAACAAATATTTTTAGGAGAGATGGCAGAGTGGTCGATCGCGGCGGTCTTGAAAACCGTTGAGCTGCAAGGCTCCGGGGGTTCGAATCCCTCTCTCTCCGTAAAAACCGCAGATTAAAAAATCTGCGGTTTTTTTGTGGAGAGGGTGGGGGATGATTATCCATTCCACAACCTTTGGTGAAGAACGGAAAAAGTGTGCAAAAGTAAAGCATTTTTTGCATACTTGTTGCATTTTAAAAATGCAAGAATAATGCAAAGTATGCAAAAGGCAATCCCCGCAAACCTATACAAATAAAGGCTTTCCCGTTTAGGAAAGCCTTTTTTAAAGTGGAGCCGGCTATAGGACTTGAACCTACGACCAGATGATTACAAATCAACTGCTCTACCAACTGAGCTAAGCCGGCATTATTTTTTTATCATCTCTGATTTTTAAAAATAATATTCGTTCAAATATGCAAAAGATTTTTCTTAAAGCAAGACTTTTTTTTGTTTTTTTTCAAGAAAGTTTAAAATCTGCGCTATTTTAAAGCGGTTGCATTTGATTTCAAGACTTGTCTCCAAACTATCCAAAGCGAAAATCCTCCCGTCCACATTGTATGGTGGCGAACGTCTTTTATTGTTTTTGCCCCAAGATTTTCGGCTTCTTTTTTTATCATTTGGGCGTTCTTTTCGATTGTAACCTTGTCTTTGAAAAATGTCATTGAAACATCGTTTGGATAATCCGAGTTTCCGCAGCATATTGGCAGAAAGCCGAATAGGTAATAGCCGTAGTTTTCGGCGAATATCACGCCTGCGACGTTTTCGGGATTATTTTCAGGAATGTTTTTGCTGACTTGGGTTGTTGCGCAGCCGCACAGAAAAAACAGGCAAAGCGCGGGCATTAAAAATTTTTTCATTTTGCGTCCTTTTCAATCTTGAAATTTTCCGAGTAAATTGCGGCGGATATTTGGATTTCCTTGAACCAGTAAATTCCAAGCGTCGAGCCCAGATACGGAACCCAGCTGAATATACATGTCGATGTTTGCGAAACCTGGATGTTGCTGAAAGCATCCGCATTATCTTTTGCGCATTCGTCTTTCAGTGTTTGCATTGCCTTGTCGAGGTTTACGTTGTCGCTGAAAAGTTCAAACGAGCCGTCTGAAAGCCCGCCGCAACCGAGCGGAATGCAGTTAAAGAGGTAGTAGCCGTAGTTTGAAATTAAAATTTGCCTGTATGTTCCGTTTCCGCCTTTTATTTCGGGGGAAGAGTCTGACTCCGTGTATGTTATGCTTGTGCATCCGCAAATGCACGACAGCGCGCATGCAATGTATAGCATCTTAAAAAAATTTTTCATAAATTTCATATTATGTCTTAAATATTATTTTTAAAGAAAAAATTTTCTTTACTTCTTCGGTGCATTTAAACAAAAATTTACCGAAAATACATATTAAGATAATATTTTTATGAAATTTTTTAAGTACGCAGTTATTGCTCTTGTTGTTTTTTTTCAGTCGGGATTGTACGCTCAAAATGCCGAGCCAAGTAATGCGCCTTTGGCGGAGGCTGAAACAAAGCTTTCCGAAGAGGAGCTTGAGCATAGGCGCAGGCAGGAGCAGATAGACCAAAGCGCGATAGAAACGGTCGAGCACATGCAGAGCTTTTTAAACAGGGGCTTGGATTTGGTTGAGTCAAAATCTCCCGCGCTCGGCGGCTTTTTAAAGCGCGAATGTTTTGGAATTGCGCTTGTCAGGTATGTCGTTTCCGCCCTGATTCTTTTTTTCACTTTTGTGATTTTAAAGTATTTGTTTAATTTTCTGTTCGCGCGGCTTTTGGCGCTCTCAAACAGAAATGGACAAGGCGGGTTTTGGGGCGAATTTATTGTAAAAATCCGAAAGCCCGTGAACATGGTCGTGTGGGTTTTGGGCATATATTTTGCAATCGCGTTTCTCTTCGACGATTTGGGGGTGATAAAAATCACGTCGAGGGCGATAGGGATATTGTTTTGGTGCGCCTTGTTTTGGGCGGTTGTGATTTTGGCGGACGCTCTTTTCTTTGTTGCGAACAAAAAGCTGAAAAGCAAGTCTGCGAAATCCACAGTGAATTTGCTGGAATTTTTAAGAAGGGTTGTAAAATTTTTCATCGTGGTGATTGCGGTTTTGTCAATCCTTACGAATTGTGGAGTGAATGTTAACACGATAGTCGCATCTTTGGGAATAGGCGGAATGGCGCTGGCTTTCGCCTCTCAGGACACAATCGCCAATTTCTTTGGTTCGGTGTCCATTATTTTGGACAGACCTTTCATCGTGGGGGACTGGGTCAAGACTTCCTGTTGCGAGGGAAATGTTGACGCCATAGGCTTTCGTTCGACGCGAATCAAGACTTTCTCAAACACGATGGTTACAATACCAAATTCAATTCTTGCAAAAGACAGCGTTGAGAACATGTCGAAAATGCCTGTTCGCAAGGTTAATCAGGTTTTGGGCTTTACGTATTCTTCCACTCCCGAGCAGATTTCGGAATTTTTGCCGAAACTCCGCAGTTTGGTTTTAAATACGGACGGAGTTGCCGCCAATAACGGGGCAAGGGCTGAATTTTTGAATTTCGGAAGCTCGTCTTTGGATATATCTTTGGTATATTACACAAAGGAAATAGACTATGCGAACTATGCCGACGTTCAGACGCGCGTCAATTTGGGCATAATGAGGCTTGCCCATGAGTGTGGGCTTTCATTTGCCTTCCCGTCCACTTCGATTTACATAGAGGAAGACAACACAAAAAAGCATTCTTAAATGAAAAATCCCGCCTGAAAAAAGCGGGATTTTTTTGTTAAATTGCGAATAAAAACAGGCACATTACGGCAAACAATCCCCAGGTGGGCGCGCTTATCTTTTTTATTCTTGATGAAGCTGCCATCATTAAAACATACATTATGACGCCGAATGCGAAGCCTTTGGTTATGCTGAATGAAAGCATAATCATCATCATGCAGAATATTGCCGGCATATGCTCCGCGGGGTCTTTTGTGTTCAGCGAGCCGATGCCCGACATCATCATTATGCCCACCAAAATCAGCGCAGGGGCTGTTACAAAAGCGGGTATTGACGAGATTATTGGCGTAAAGAAAAGCGCGGCGGCAAAGCAAATGCCGGTTATGATTGAAACAAGCCCCGTGCGTCCGCCGTCTTCTATTCCTGACGCAGATTCCACGAAGCATGTCACTGTTGACGTGCCAAGCAGCGCGCCCATTATCGTCGAGGAAGAATCGACAACCAAGGCTTTTGATAGCGATTTCGGCTCGCCGCAGTGATTTGCAGATTCCATTCTTTTGCAGAGCGCCACAACTGTCCCGATGGTGTCGAACAAGTCGAGCAAAAGCAGGGTGAATATTACGGGAAGAGAAGTTCTGATGTCCCTGAACGGATAGGCAAAATCGAGCGCGCAGAAAGTTTGCGATATTGAATTTGGAAGCGACACGATTTTCTCGGGCATTTTCGCGAGGGGGACTCCGTCTGCATCGGGCACGAAGAATGCGATGGCGGTTATCGCGAGAATGGAATAGATAATCGCGCCGCGCACTTTTTTGGCAATCATGGACGCCATTGCCGCAAAGCCGAGCAGGGTAAGCCATACTTGCGGAGTGTCCAAATTGCCGAGGGCAACGAAGGTGGCGTCGTTTTTTGAAATTATGCCCGAATGCTGCAAGCCCATGAACGCAATGAAAAGCCCGATGCCGCATTGGAGCGAAATTTTAAGAGCGTTTGGAAGGGATTTTATGATTTTTTCCCGCACTCCGCATATTGAAATCAGCAAAAACACTATGCCGTTATAAAAGGTCACCGACAATGCCTGCTGCCATGTAAGCCCCATTCCGGCGCAAATTATGACCGCGAAGTAGGTGTTTGTCCCCATTGCGGGGGCGGCGGCAATCGGCAGGTTTGAATAAAGCCCCATTGCGATTGACGATATTATGGCGGCAATCGCGGTTACGGTAATAAGCCCTGCGGCTTCCATTCCCGTGCTCGAGAGGATTGCGGGATTTACCGCCAGAATGTAAGACATTGCGGCAAATGTCGTAAATCCTGCGGTAATTTCGGTTTTTACCGTCGAATTGCGTTTTGAAATTTCAAAAAATCTGTCTAAAAAATTCATTGTCGAAACTATTGTTCATTGCCGAAACTATTGTTTTTTTATTCTGGCGTGGCAACTTAAAATCCAAAAAAAGCGCGCCAAAATTTTAGGCGCGCTTGCGTGCGATTTAAATTTTAAATTATTCTCCGTAAACGATACATTCGTATTCGCCGATTATGCCGCATATGTTTTTAACTTTCCAGTCAACGGCATGTATGGTTTTGATGTTGCCGTTTTTAACCGCTGCGGCAATGCTTGCGTCTCCGCGGGCAACGAGAGACATGATCGTTTTGCAGGAAGATTTGCCAACCTTCATTTTAGAAACGTCAAGGGAAGACGATGTCGCCGTTACGGGAATTTGCACGTCTGTGAAAGCCATGCCGTTTGGTTGAAGGGATGCGCATCCTGTAAGCATAAGACCCGCAATCATTGGAAGGATAATTTTTTTCATGTTTATTTTATATTTTAGGGTTTTTAAGCCATAAATTCATTTTATATGAAGCAATATGCTTTTATGTTAAGATTTAAAATAAATATTGAAAATATGTCAATGCTTTTTTAGGAGTTTTTGCTTGAATTGAGTATTCTCGCCGAATTTAAAACAACCATTACGGATGCCAAATTGTGCCATATCGCTCCCGTCACGGGGTTAAGTATTCCGTAGGCTGCGAGGATTACCGCAAGGATGTTCACCGACATTGAAATCGTTATGTTTGTTTTTATAGTTAAAATTACTCTTTTTGACAGCGCAAATATTTTTGGAATGCTTGCAAGATTGTCATTCATTATTATTATTTCCGCATTTTCAAGCGCGATGTCGGAGCCGAGGTTTCCCATCGATATGGAGCAGTCCGCGTATGCGAGGCTCGGGGCGTCGTTTACGCCGTCGCCTACCATGCAGACTTTACCGTTCTTTTTCAGCTCTTCAATCGCTTTCAATTTGCCGTCGGGGAGCATGTTGGCGTAAAAAGTCTTTATGCCTGCAAGATTCGCGGTTTTTTCGGCGGATTTTTCATTGTCGCCTGTTAGCATCACGCAGTCTGCGCTTTTTAAAATGCTTTTTACGGCTTCTGCGGCGTTTTCTTTTAAATTGTCTTCAAACGCGATGTATCCGAGCGTTTTGCCGCCTGCTTTTACAACTGCAAGCGTTTGCCATTCGCCGCCCTGTATTTTTTTAAGTTCGTCTGTGTCTGGTTTCCCGACATACACATTTTGTCCTTCGCACTCGCATTCCACGCCGAAGCCCGGCAATACTTTCTGGTTTGATGAGGGCAGGGGCAATATGGATTTTTCCTCTGCGAATTTTAATATCGTATGCGCTATCGGGTGCGTCGAAGAGGCTTCCGCGGACGAGGCGTACTTTAAAACGTCGCTTTCGCCAAACGGCGCGTTTGCAATGACTTTTCGGACGCTTATTTTGCCCGTTGTCAGCGTCCCTGTCTTGTCGAAGGCGAATGTTTTGCATTTGCCAAGCTCTTCGAGCGCGGTTGCGCTTTTTATTAAAATGCCGCGCTTTGCCGCAAGTCCGATGCCTGCCGCAATCGCTGTCGGGGTTGCGAGGACGAGGGCGCACGGGCAGAACACGACAAGAATCGTAACTCCCCTTGTAATCGACTCGACGGGGGATTTCCCGAGTGCAAAATGCGCAAACATCCCCGTTAAAATTGAAAACAATATCGCGGCGGGCACGATGTACGACGCCCACTTGTCGGCAATCCTCGCGATTGGGGCACGTTTGCCTTCCGCCTCTTTTACGAGGGCTATCATTTTTGCTATCGCGCTTTGCGAAGCGTCTTTCAGAGCTTTTATTTCAATCCTGTTTTGCGCGTTGAAGGTTCCCGCCAGCACGCTGTCTCCCGCCGATTTTTCAACAGGGACGCTCTCTCCCGTCAAGTTTGACTGGTTGACGGATGTCGAACCCTCCAAAATCACGCCGTCAGCGGGAATTTCCGAGTATGGCAAAACAACCAATATGTCGTTTGGCTTTATCTCGGAGGCTTCAATTTCGACCGTTTCGTTGCCTCTTTTAAGGAGTGCCTTTTGAGGCGAAAGAGACGCGAGCCTTTCAATACCTTTGCGCGACTTCCCGACCGTGTATTCTTCGAGCATTTCGCCAAGCGCCATTAAAAACGCTATTTCTCCCGCCGCGAAAATGTAGCTTGAATGGGAATGCCCGCCCGCCGCTTCGGGATTTGCCAAATATATGAATTGAAGGAGTATCGCCGCAAGCATTGCCGTCGTAATCAGAAGTGGTGCGGTTATCTTGCCGTTTTCAATGAGAGATTCCCTTGCCGATTTTGCGATTGGAAGCCCGCACAGTATCACCGCAATCCACGACGGGTCGGATAGGGGAAAGTGAATCCAACCAATCCATTCGCGGGAAATGCAAAAACTCAAAACGAGCGTTGCGAGGGAAATCAGAAGCCTTGATTTTTCGCTTAAAAAGCTTTTGCTTTTTTTGCCGCATCCGCATTGATGGCTTTCGCATTCGTGTTTTTCTTTGTGTTTGCATCCGCATTCATGTAAGTGTTTTACGCCGCTTTGGCAGCATTTATGCGGTTCTTCTTCTTTATGATGGCAGCAGCATCCCATAATTATCTCACTTTTTTTAAATATTCCACAAGTTCATCGACAAGCGTTTCGTCCTTGTGTTGCAGGGAATTTTTTATGCAGACTTTCAAATGGCTTGCAATGACGCTTGTCCAGACCCCGTGCAGCGCGCCCGATATCGACGATATTTGGCGGAGAATATCAATGCACTGCTCGTCTTCTTCTATCATTCTTTGTATTCCGCGGACCTGCCCCTCTATCCGTTTGAGGCGCAGGCACAGCTGTTTTTTTTCGCTTTCGCTTCTGCAATGTGGCGCAATTTTTTTGTTTTTCATAATACGATATACCCCTATACCCTATAATGCCTGCGTCAAGCTTTTTTTGTGGAAATGTTTCCGCGCGCCAAGCGGCATATTTTGCGCGGATTAGGTGTCGCTTGCTTCACTGTAATATTGCAAGCGTTTGGCGCGGCGCAAAAAGTTCGTTTATAATAAGGTCATGAAAAAAATATTTCCGCTTTTGTTGCTTTTGGTATCTTTTCCTTTTGACGCTTTTTAGCAAAGCAGGCTGTATCCGCAGCATTTCGATTTATGCGAGGTCAGCTTGGGCGGCGGGATTTTTAAAAACGCCATGCAAATCAACAACAGGCTTTTAATGGAATATGACCACAATCGCCTGCTAACCCCCATTATGCGCCAGGCGGGCTTTGCCGACTGGGAAAAACGCCATCCTAATTTCCGCAACTGGGCGGAGGGGGACTTTCGTTTGGACGGGCATATCGCGGGGCATTACCTTTCGGCGTTGGCGTTCGGGTACGCTTCGTCGGGCGATAAAAAAATTAAGGCAGAGCTTTTGTCGCGCTTAAATTACATGGTTGACATGATAGACAAGGCGCAATCGATTTTTGATGGCGACAAAAGCGGAATGTATGGTTATGCAGGCGGAATGCCCCACAACGAAATGTGGATAAACATTTATAACGGGAATCCGACTTTTGCCTACAAGGCGGAAGGCCGTGATTTTTACGGCGCCGTTCCTTTTTATGTAATCCACAAAATGTACGCGGGGCTTCGCGACGCCTACATTTACGCTGGGAACGAAAAGGCAAAAAAATGCTTTAAAAAACTTTGCGACTGGGGCATAAATTTGGTCTCCAACCTAAGCGACAAACAGCTTCAGGATTTGCTAAAAATCGAGCACGGTGGAATGAACGAAGTCTATGCCGACGCCTATAAAATTTTTGGTGAGCAAAAGTATTTGGACGCCGCCAAACGCTATTCGCAAATCGAATTCATCGACGGAATGCAGACTCTTAACCGCGACTTTTTAAGCGGAAAACACGCCAACACCCAGGTTCCGAAATACATCGGCTTTGAGCGTATTTCTCAGCTTGACAAAAATTCCGAAGACGCAGGTCTGATGTCGAAATACAATTTGAGCGCGCGCAATTTCTGGACGGACGTTGTCGAAAACAGGACGCTCTCTTTTGGCGGCAACAGCGTTGACGAACATTTCTTGCATCAGGATCAAGGGATGCGCTATATCGAGCGCACAGACGGGCCGGAAAGTTGCAACACAAACAATATGTTAAAGCTTTCGGAAATGCTTTTCGCCGACACCCATGACGCCAAATACGCGGACTTCTACGAAAAGGCGATGCTAAACCACATCCTTTCCACCCAAAATCCGAGAACGGGCGGATATGTCTATTTTACGAGCGTGCGCCCGATGCATTACAGAATGTACTCGCAGGTAAACAAGGGCATGTGGTGTTGCGTGGGGACGGGAATGGAAAACCACGGTAAGTACGCCCACTTCATTTATACGCACGATAAAGACACGCTTTTTGTGAACCTCTTTGTGGAAAGCGCGCTGAAAAACAAAAAGTTTGCGGTAAGGCAGACGACTAAATTTCCGTACGAACCAAAAAGCGAAATTGTTGTCGAGAAATCAGGCATGTATTCCATCGCGGTGAGGAAGCCGTCATGGTGCAAAAATTTTGAGGTATTCGTAAACGGGAAAAAATCAGGCTAAGAAACATCAGGATACTTGAAGATAACCCGCAACTGGAAAAAGGGCGACAAAATTTCAGTCTCGATGCCGATGGAGCTTTCCTTGCAGGCATGCCCATCAAATGAAGATTATGTTGCTTTTACTTACGGCCCTGTCTCGCTTGGAGCGATTGCGAGCCGCGAAGAGCTTGTGCGCCAGTTCGCTGAAGAGGGCAGAATGGACCATGCTCTCGGAATAGGCAAACAGTGGAATTTGCTCTACGCCCCGATTCTCTTGGGAGACAGGGAAAACCTCCTTGAAAAAATCCGCCCTTGCGACATCTCAAAATTGGAATTTAAGATAGATGAAAACGTCTATGCCGATAAAAAATACGCCAATCTAATATTGCAGCTGTTCTTTAAAATACACGAAGCCCGCTATATGCTATATTGGTTCCAGCCCTCAAAGGTACGCTGGCAGGAGCACAAAAACAAGATGCAGGAAATCGAAAACGCAAAGCAGGAGTTGGAAAAACGCACGCTTGATTTTGTCGCAACGGGCGAACAGCAAAGCGACGCGGGGCACGTTTTGAAAGGGTCGTTCGGCAAAGGCGAATATAACGGCGAAAAATACGTGGATTCATGGATTAGCGGATGGTTCAGCTACCTTTTGGAAAGGAAGGGAAAAAAGAACGTTGCACTTAGAATGCGCTTTACGGCAGAAGATTCATATAGAAAATGTACCATTTCAATAAACGGCAAAGTCTTTAAGGAAAATTTTTCTCCCGTTCCTCAAAACGGCGAACGCAGTTTCTTTGAAATCGAAATGCCAATTCCGGAATCATTTTTAACGGAAAGCGACGAAGTTGTAGTGAAATTCGAGGCTGACAAGGGAACTCCGAACCCGGGGCTATACTACCTCCGCCTTGTCGAGGATAAATAGATAATATTCCATTTTAATTCCCGCTTTTTCCCATTTCGACAAGCTCGGCGACTATATTGCTCATAAGGTCGGCATCGTGGGAGCCGCGAGCCCTGTTGTGCCTTATGGTTGACGCCATTCTGTCGCTTATGGGTCTGTCTATTGTCGTCACGGTCAGGCAATCTCCTTCGCGTTCGTAAATGTCATTGTAGGTCTTCATTATCATGTAGCGATGAAAGCCGTCCACGACCTCGTAAACATCTTTGTCTTTTATGTGGTAGCAAACGATGGGCTGGGTATATCCGTCCTCTTTTATGGAGTCGTAGAGCAGCTTCATTTCAGGAGGCGCGACTTTGTTGGGGTTATAGGCGTTTGCCTGTATTTTTTTCAAGCGGTATGCGCTTTATGTTATATACGGGGCTTATAAATGGCTTATTCATAAATTTATATATTTTTTCATCAATTCTCTCATCCGCTCCTGTTGCGTTTCGTTTGCGAAAAGCTGAGACTTGCGCACAGATAATCGTTTTTTAGTATGCAGGCGCACATTCTGCGCCATGTTGGGGCGAGTTTTTTCTGCTCGAAGCCGTTATCAAGACAGTCGGGAATGCCTTTGTATCTTACAATCGTTTCCAGATATGGAGACTTCCTATCTGTTATAACCGCTTCTTTGGGAAGAAGCAGATGCGCTCATCGTCAAAGGTAGTGGGATGAGGGTAGAAGAAGTAGAAAAAAATGGAGGCAAAGAGGACGGAAGTCCTACAATGCCTCTGATGCTGTTTAGTTTTTATAGAGTAATACGAAGTTGGCGAAAAGGTCGAGACTTTTTTGCGAGGTTGGAATACAAACAAGACGG
>NZ_JALBUT010000005.1:0-192265 GCF_033971905.1 Intestinicryptomonas porci | reverse complement strand
TTCGCCAACTTCGTATTACTCTATAAAAACTAAACAGCATAAGAGGCATTGTAGGACTTCCGTCCTCTTTGCCTCCATTTTTTTCTACTTCTTCTACCCTCATCCCACTACCTTTGACGATGAGCGAGAATTTTCACATAAGTTCTTTCAAGGATGATTTTGAGTAGATTTTTTTCATTTCGCGAATTGCAAGGTCTTTGACGACAAGTCCATTGCCCTGCAAGCATATTAAAACATTGTCTTTGCCAAACGGCATATGCAAAGATATAACCCTCTTGTTGTCGTGGAAAATTTCAAGAGAGCATCTGTCCGCAAAAATTTTCACGTTCATGTTGTCGCCGACTTTCTCGTCCATTTGGAATTTACGATTTTCCCAATGCAGGTTTCTTGTAGCCTCAGGGCGTTCTTCCTTTGGTAGAGCCGTTATGCTGTAAGCGTTTTCCTGCTTCGAAAATTCAACAACCGCAGCTCCTATTTGGAATTTAAATTCCTCCGCATTCCTTACATCCAAATCCGCCTCGACCATAACCGAGCTTGGAAACATTCCAAAGCTGTTGAGTTCGTCGCATTTTAGGTTTTTAAAGCTCTTTTCTTTCTTATAGATCTTTTCGACTTCCCTTGAAAGAGACGCGTATATCGCATATTTGCCCGATTTCTCAACGAGGCGCAAGTCCATGGGCAAGCTCATTATCTGAGAAAAACACATGCCCGTTTTCCCGAAATCCTCCGCGCTTGCGTTTATCCACGAAATATTTATAACCCTGCCGTTCGGAGCATTGTTGAAGACCTGCCCTGCATACGCGTTGCCTACCACGAATTTGGCGCATCTATCATCTCCAAGCCTTGTAAATTTTTCGCCGTCAAAATCGCCTACAACACATTCGCCGCGCGCATCGAAAATCAAATATTTTTTATTTTTCGGATTTCCGTTCACGGGCATTGATATAATATATGGGCATTCGTAGAAGTCGTCAAGCTCCTGCCCCCTTTGCCAAGTTTTCAAATCTTTTGAAAAATAAAATACGAATTTTTTTGCGCCAACCGCATTCTCATTCGGCTTTACCACTTCATAACGCAAAACGACCCATCTTTTTGTCGGCTCATGATAAAAAATACAGGGATCGCGCCCGTGAACGGTCGAAATGGGGTTCGGCAAGGTTGTAATATTTTGGCTGTCGGAAGTGTATGCAACATAATCACCCTTCCCAATCAGAGTGTACGCAAAAATAATCCCGCCGTTTTTATCGAAAAACCCGCTTTTGTTTTTCAAATCGACAAATCCTGTACCCGACCAAATGGCGTTGTTGCCGCCGTTTTCGTAATATCTGGCATTAATGCCCACAGGCAAATGCCGCCAAGTCATCAAGTCCTTTGATACTGCATGACCCCAATACTTCTCGCGGCTATGATACGCAAAAGGCGAAAGCTGATAGTACATATGCCAATCACCTTTCCAAAATACCAAGCCGTTTGGGTCGTTCAGCCAGCCCTGCGGAGCCGAAAAATGATATTGAGGGCGCAAAAGCTCGTCGGGAAAAGTTTCCGACCAATATTTGTCCGCCGTTTTAAATTCGACTTTTTCAGATATGCCCGACAGAAGTTCAACCCGCAAAACTTCGCCTTGCAACTCAAGAGTTTCCATAGAGTAATACCACTGCGGATTTTTAAAATCGACACGCATTTTTGCATTCAGCAAGACTTTCTTGTTCGACGCATCTGAAACTCTTACAAAGCGTTCGGAGGAATCGTTGTTTATTGGGATATTTAAATATTTTTTTGCGTTTGGAATCTCCAAAACCGTCTTCTTTATGATGCCTTTCGGGTTTTCCGTCAAAACGATGTCATCGACATTTATATGCCCCCAACCGCCTTTTGCATTATCGACAATTTCGATTATCGCCGTTTTACCGAGATAATTCCTTAAATCAATCGACTTGGGCTCGAGACGCTCGTTGTTTATCCCTGTCAATCTGCCAACTTCCACCCCGTCAACCATTACGCGCAAAAACGCCGCGTCCCGCCTGTCCCCGCCGCCAACCAAGGCATCCAAATACGGACGCTCTATTTTAAACGGAACACTTGAAAGCTTCCCCGTAGTGTCGTCTTTGTTAAAGTAGGAATTTACAAGGAAATTTCCGCTGTATCCGCTAACAGGTTGTTGATATTTAAATCCGCCCCTTGCGGGAGCATCGGCAAACGCCTCGCCCTCGACTTTCCATTTTGGAGAATAAGAGCCGCTTTCAAAATCGTCTATTAAAATATCCGCCGCACCAAAGGAAGCAGAAGTAAGAGCAAGCGATGCCAATAACGCAAAAAATTTCTCCATATACCATCTGTTCAAATTAAAAACTCAAATTTGATGAATTTTAAAATAGGGAAAAAAACGAATGTCAATATATTTCAAGCGACAACAAAATCGCAATTTTCGGATTTCAAGCAAATTGCAAAAAACGTCAGGCGTATTGTTTGAAATCGCCTTTTTTGAGGGAGGAAAGAGCCTTAAACATAAGCGTAAAAGATACGAAAAGCGTCATAAACTCCCCGGTAGGAACTGCCGCCCATATTCCGTCAACTCCGAAGAAATACTGCAATGCAAAAACCGCTATAACGGTAAATGCAAATCCTTTCAAGAATGAGATTACAAGCGAAATCTTCGCGTTGCCGATTGCCGTAAAGTATGCCGAAGCCAAAATATTCAAGCCCTGCATCAAAAACGCAAAGCTGAAAATCTTTGCCCCGCCCTTTGCAAGCGCGATGACTTCCGCTTCCTTGTCGGAGAAAAACAAGCCAATTGCAAAATCATTGAAAAGAAAAATGAAAGCCCAAAACGCGATGCCAAGCAACCCCACCACCGCCGCCGCAAGTTTCAACGCCCCGAACACGCGATCCGAATTTTTCATTCCGTAATTATATGATATGATTGAGCGCATTCCGTCGGTAAGACCTATAAAAAACGCCGCCGCAACAAACGACAAATAATTAACCGCCGTAAACGCCGCAACCCCCGCGCTTCCGAGGCTTTTCATCATAACATAGTTAAATATTATTATCATCAAGTTCACGGTGAGTTCCGACATTCCCTCGGACGAGCCGTTATAGAGCATCATAAGCGAAGTCTTCAAAGAAAATCCGCCCTTGAAAAGCGAAAGCGTCGAAGCCCGCTTAAAGAATGTCGGAAGCGAAAACAAAAGCCCCGCCGCGCCGCCGAAAATCGTCGCGTACGCCGCCCCGACAAGCCCCATTTTCAAATACACAATGAAAAACAGGTCGGAAACAAGGTGCACCACCACCATCAAGACCATTATAAAGAAAGAAAACATGGGTCTGCCTTGCGCGCGGAAAGCCCCGCTTAAATAAAACACAAGGGAAGTCATCGGCATTGATATTGCCGAAATTTTAAGATAGACGGAGCAATCCGAAAGCAGTTTTTCGTCCGCGCCCATAAACCGTGAAACTTCAACAGAAAAGAAATAGGAAAAAACCGCCCACGAAAGCGTTGCCGCAAGGGTAAGAACAAATCCCGAAAAAAACGCGCCGTTTGCCCCCGCGTAATCGCGCTCGCCAAGCCTCAACCCCACGATGCACTGCGCCCCAACGTTCAAAACTATGCAAAACGACACGGTAAGCCCGAAAACCGGCAAAATCAAATTCATGCTCGCCAATGCGTCTGCGCCGACAAAATTGCCGATTAACGCCCCGTTTATCAAAATCTGTATTCCGAAAAACAAAAGCGACATAATGCCGGGCACGGCAAACCTCACAAACAGAGGCAACATTGCTCCCTCTGCAAGCCGCCTTTCTCCCAGAGACATTGCCTGCGAATTTTGCATAAGCCCCCCAAAGTGATACCGGCAAAAATTAAGTCAACATAAAAATCTTTGCTGAAAGCCGACGGGAAAAACGCTTAAAAAGACGCCCCGAATTGAAGCCCCAAAACCATGCCCGACGGATATTGCCCCCCTGCGGTATGCACGACATACTGCATGTCGGGCTGAACAAATAAAAACCTGTTTACCTGCACCTTGTAATTCAACTCGATGACAAGCTCGTACGAGTTGCGCTCGGGCGTCCTCAATTTTTCCGAAAACTTTCCGTACGACACGCCCAAGCACAAAACATCGTCGGGGCGCGATTCAAACGGAGCGTTAAAGAACGCCCCCGCCGTTATGAAAAGCGGCATGTAAGCCAAGTCTTCCGACGGGTCGTATTGCAGTGCGCCCCAAAGCACGACGCCGCGCAAGTCGCGGTAGGCGTCTTTATGCAAATCGCGCTTAATGACATTGCCTTTCGACCTGTCAGGGAAACCCAAATTAAGCACCATGTAGTCCGCCTGAAAATATAAAGACTGGTTGAAGTGCGAATGGCGCAGAGGGTTTGACAAGTGTTCGACGCTGTACCAATCGGCGACAAACCCCATAGAGACATTGCCCGGGGAACGCCCGGATGAGTCGTGATTTATGTCCCATCCGATTTCAAAATTGGCGTTCACTCCCAAGCCGTTAGTGAAAGAAAAATCCAATCCGTGCCTTGAATTTCTTTCCTGGGCATCGCTATTTATCTGATAGACGCCCGCCTTGAAATAAAGCCCGCTTGGCAAGTTAACCTGTCCCATCGCACCCCACACCGCCGACGGATAAGCGGAAAATTTTACCTGATTATAAACTCCCACGGGATTACCGTCGATGGAATTTGACATGTAAAGCCAGTAAATCGGCTTTGTCATAAAATTGTCTCCCGCGGCAATTCGCCCGAATTTGAACATAAAGCTTGCGCCGTCTTCCGACGAATGGCTGTAAGTCAAATACATCGACTGCATTCTCAATGTCTGGCTGCCGTAATTTTGCTGCAATGAAAAAGTGTTCTTGAAATAGTCCCGCGTAAGCGAATTTCCAAAACGCCAAACCCATGTGTTTACAAACGACCAGCCTTTCAAAGCCTCCAAATTCGTAAGCTTGTACAAGTCCACGCCGTACCCCAAATTCACGGAACTTGAAATCGCCGCGCCCTGCCTGTCGCCGCCGTAAGGATTAGCCGCAAAATTGCCAAGATACGTAATAACGGGCACAATCCCGTATTTTTCAAGTTGGGAACGAATCCCGAAGGCGTTTCCGAAAGCGTAAGGTCCGTTGAACCAATTTTCAAACTCTCCGCCCTCTACGCTCTGCGCGTCATCATAATAAGAGCCTATGTGCGAAACCGGAATTTCCTCTATAAAAATGTCTTCCACAAAAAATTCCCTATGCACGGCGTTTAAAAACTGAACCGCGCACAAAAGCGACATTACGCACAAATATTTAAAAACTTTCATTTGCAGCGTTTTTTAGTTTTTACGAAACCGATTATATCGAAAAAAATCAATCCGCCATTAGATTTTTTTTAGAGATTTCCCGTATTTAAAATAGGCGTTTGCAACGCCATACCGCAAGGAAATCTGCGTATGCACCATAAAAGGAGATTCAAAATGCCTTAAAACTTCCATAAGGCACAAAAACGCGGCGGGCAAAATGTCTCCCCTGTTTTGCGGAGTGCCGAATTTTTCGGAAAGCCCTTCCGCTCCAAGCTCGTCAGCCAAATTCAGGCAAAAGTTGAAGTCGTCCAAAGAAAGCTCGCGCTTTTCGCAAAATTCCCCGTTTCCCAAGATAAAACGCGCCGCGCTCAACGCTCCGCCTGCCACGACAAGCTTAAAATCGCCTTTCGGAACGGATATTCTTTTTAAAAGCAAAGAGCATCTTTCTTTTAATCCCGCGCGGTTCAAAACCCCGTTTTCCGTAAAAGAATTTGTGAGGCGCACCGCGCCTATCGGGAGGCTGTCCATAGCTATGATTTTGGATTTTTCCCTGCTTACAAACTCCATGCTTCCGCCGCCCAAGTCTCCGTAAACGACCGAGGAATCGGATGATATATTTAAGTAAGAGTCTCCCATGGCGCCCTCAAAAGAAAGCTCCGCCTCCTCTTTTCCCGAAAGCACCCTTATTTCAATTCCCCTGCTTTTAAGCTCAGCTAAAACTTCTCCCGCGTTTTTCGACTCCCTCAGCGCGGAAGTACCGAAACAGAAAACATCGAATTTTTCGCTGTTTTTCATCGAGCGTTTGCAAAGGGAACTTACGGCGTCTTCAATTATCTTGGCGGCATCGGACTTCAAACCTTCGGGCGACGATATTCTGCTATGCTCGGAGCGGTCGGCCGTGGCGGCAACCTTTCCGCCCTTAAAATCGGCAAGAAGCGATTTTATGGAATTTGAGCCTATGTCTATGAACAGAGTTTCCATTGTAGTTTTAATGTTTGCACAAAAGCGTATTTCAAACAAGATTTTTCAAAGTTAAAAAAATTTTTTCAAAAATAAGTTGACACATTCGCGAAAGTTTATTTTCTTTGCTTGCTTTAACTTTATTTATTTTAACAGAGACATCATGAATCCTACATACAGCCCATCGAAATTGAAGAGAGTACGTCGCTGCGGTTTCCGCGCGCGCATGAGCACACGCGGCGGCAGAAGCGTCATAGCATCGCGCCGTCAAAAAGGCCGCAAACGCTTGGTCACAAAATAATATTTGTTTGGCAAAAGAAGGCATGTAATGCGCTTTACTTTTGAAAATAGAGTGCGTTTGCAAAAAGACTTCGATTATATAAAAGAAAATGGAGTGAAGGCGGATTGTTCCGCCTTTATTTTGTATATGGCGCACCCCAAAGAACCCCGTCCGCAATCGAGGCTCGGAGTTGTTGCGAGCAAAAGGGTCGGCAATTCGGTGGTTCGGCAC
Organism: Intestinicryptomonas porci; assembly: GCF_033971905.1. Lineage (NCBI taxonomy): Bacteria > Pseudomonadati > Verrucomicrobiota > Opitutia > Opitutales > Intestinicryptomonadaceae > Intestinicryptomonas > Intestinicryptomonas porci. Next base: position 185,507 of record NZ_JALBUT010000005.1, on the reverse strand, counting down.
AGGGCAAAGCGGGTGTTCCGCGAAGTTTTCAGAAATTCGCAAATTCCGATGCCGATTGACGCGCTGGTTTTCGTGCGCAGGGGGTTTTACAAGTTTGAGTTTGCCGCGCTGAAAGACAAGTTTGAACGTGCAGTTTTGGCATTCATAAAAAAGCAAGTCGAAAATGAACGGAAATAAACCGACAATTTTTGCAAAAATCTGCATTCTCTTTTTGAAATTTTACAAGGCTGTAATTTCGCCGATAATCCATGTTTTACCTGGCAGTGGCTGCCGCTTTCACCCAACCTGCTCACAATACACTCTTGAAGCGGTAAAAAAATTCGGGGCGGTAAAAGGCTCCATTATGGGTTTTTGCCGAATTTTGCGTTGCAATCCGTTAAGCAAAGGCGGGCTTGACTATGTTCCCGAAAAATTTTCGTGGAAAACCCTTTTCAAGCAAAATGAAACTCCGCCAAAAAACTGCGTTGACGAAAACCCGAAAAACCGCCATATTTAAACCTTATTTTTTAATTAAAAGACAATGGACGTAAAAAACACATTTATAGGGCTTCTTTTCCTCGCCGCGGCGGGGTATGTGATGTACACGAGCGCAAATCAGCAAACTCAAATCCAAAGCGCGCAGGAATACACACAGGCAGTTTCTAAATCAGAAGCCGAAAATCCCGCGCGGGATGTTGCAAAGCCCGAAGTTTTGGCGGACGCAAAAGACAATTTCAATGAAGAAATTTCCGTGCTCGAAAACGAGTACATGAAAGTCTCCTTCACAAACAAGGGCGGCGCGATTAAGGAAATAAAGCTCCTAAAATATAAAGAATCACAAAATTCCAACGAGCCTTATATCTTTAACGACACAAGCAAAACACTCGCAATGGGTCTTGCTTTCTCGGAAAGCCCAAACGGTGCGCCGATTCTCTTTGAAAAGGCGTTCAAGCTCTCAAAGCTGACAAAAAATTCCATCGTTTACGAATATTCTTCCGATAAGACGCAGATATACAGGGTTTACACGCTTGAAGAATCCGCCTCAAAGGGCTTTATCCCCTATGTAATAAACACAAACACCCATATTAAAAACATTTCGGATAAGACATGGCAAAGCCGCAAAGTCTTTGTGTCGCTTGGCATGGAAACTCCAAACGCGGGAGATATTTACGGCAATAACCTCGCATTCGGAGTTTACAACGGAGATTACACGGAGTTTGCCTCTTCCTCTAAATTCGTGGATTCAAGCGGATTTTTTGGAATAGGCGCATCTAAGGCTAAGTCGATTTCAAAAATCGAGCTTTCAGACACCGTTTGGGGGGCTATAAAAAACCAGTTCTTTACCACGATATTCACGCCTGAAATCAAAGGCGACGGCGGCATCGCCCTGCCCGTTTCAATAAATCCGGACGCGGAATCAAAGTACATGAAAAACGGCTTGGCAGGCTTTATGGGCTTTAACCTTAAAGAAATAGAGCCTCAACAGAGCGTCGAACTTGCGGGAACTTTTTACGCAGGGCCCAAGGACCTTTCAAACCTCGTTGACTTGGGCAAAAACCAAGACTTGGTAATGGACTACGGCTGGGCGTCGTTCATAAGCAAGCCGCTTTCCATTTTGCTTTCGATGATAAATTCCGTCGTCGAAAAAATTTCGCCGAACTGGAGCTGGGGATGGGCAATTATCATATTGACCGTCATAGTCAGGGCGTGCCTCTGGCCGCTTACGGCTGTGCAAATACGCTCTTCCTTAAAGATGTCGAAATTGCAGCAGCCCCTTGCGGAAATCCGCAAGAAATACGCAAACGACCAGCAAAAGATGAGCCAGGAAACAATGAAGCTTTACAGCGAATACGGCATAAATCCGTTTGCGGGATGCCTGCCTCTTTTGATACAGCTTCCGATTTTCCTCGGGCTTTACTATATGTTGCAAAGCTCAAGCGGCATAAGATTTGCGCATTTTCTCTGGATTCAGGACCTCTCTCTGCCCGACTACATTCCGGGATTTGAAACTGTTTTCGGATTATCGCTCCACCCTCTTCCGATAATAAACGCAATCATAACTTACCTGCAAATGCAAATAACCCCGATGGCGACAGCCGAAAAGGGTCAGGCACTCATGATAAAGCTTTTGCCGTTTATAATGCTTTTCTTCTTCTACAATTTCCAATCGGCATTGGTGTTGTACTGGACGATGCAAAGCTTAATCGGCGTTGTGCAGGCGATTGTGATAAACAAAAAAAGGGGTTCTTTCGAGCTTACAAAGCGCGACGCAAGCAAGCCGACCTTCATGCAGAGGGTTGCGCAGGCGGCGCAAGAAGAAGCAAAGCGCAGGGAAGCCCAGAGGGCTGAAATGCTGAAAGGCACAATGCACGATCCCCGCAAGAAAAACCCCGGCGGGCGTTCAACTCCGTCCAAAAGAAAATAATTGCAAACGAAGCAAAAAAACTCAAAATTTCAGACAATAATATTTTAAGCTTAAATAGCAAAAAAGAAAAGGATAGCAAATGTCAGGACATAGCAAATGGGCTACAACAAAAAGACACAAAGCCGCAGTTGACGCAAAACGCGGCAAAATATTCAGCGCAATCAGCAAGGACTTGACGCTCGCGGCAAAGGCGGGCGGCGGAGACCCCGAAACAAATGCGCGTTTAAGAACCCTCCTCGCCAAGGCAAAAGCGGCGAATATGCCCGCCGACAACGTTGACAGGGCAATCAAAAAAGGCACGGGGGAATTGCCGGGCGTCTCTTATGAAGAAATCGTTTACGAAGGCTATGGTCCGGGCGGCATAGGCTTTATCGTTGAAGTCACAACCGACAACAAGAACAGGTCTGTCGCGGCGGTGCGCTCCACATTCACAAAGTTAGGCGGCAACCTCGCAACATCGGGCGCGTTAAGCTTCAACTTCACACGCAAGGGTCAGTTCATCATAAACGCCGAAAAGACATCGGAAGACGCCTTGATGGAACTCGTTTTGGACGCGGGGGCCGAAGACATCATAAACAACGAAGACCACTTTGAAGTCCTCTGCCCCATTTCCGAATACGACGCGGTTTCGGCGGCATTGGAAAAAGCGGGCATTGAACCCGACGACTCAAACCTCGCATACATTCCCACAAACTTGGTTCCCGTCACAGACGCTGAAACCGCCCAAAAAGTCATCCGCCTTGAAGAAACTCTGGACGACTTGGAAGACGTGCAAAACGTCTATGCAAACTACGACATCGACGACTCTCTCTTGGGCTAAAAGTTATGGGAAAAACTCTTTTTGAAAAAGTTTGGCAAAAGCACGCCGTGCGCGAATTGCCCGACGGTTCAACCCAGCTTTTCGTCGGCACGCACCTTTTGCACGAAGTGACAAGCCCGCAGGCCTTCGGAATGATGCGCACTTTGGGTCTTAAAGTCAAGTACCCGAACCGCACGTTCGCGACGGTTGACCACATCATTCCAACCCACGACATATCGGAGCCTTACGCCGATCCGCGCGGGTATGAAATGCTTACGGAACTTCGCAAGAACTGCCTTGAAAACGGCATAACTTTCTTTGATGTTCCAACGGGCAAACAGGGCGTAATCCATATCGTCCACCCCGAGCAAGGCATTATCCACCCGGGAATGACGGTTGCCTGCGGAGACAGCCACACCGCAACGCACGGCGCGTTCGGCGCAATCGCGTTCGGCATCGGTACAAGCCAGGTCAGAAACGTTTTGGCTACGCAGACTCTCGCTTTCAAAAAGCTGAAAGTGCGCCGCATAAACGTAAACGGCAAGCTTTCAAGAGGAGTTTATCCCAAAGACGTCGCTCTCCACATTATTCGCAAACTCGGAGTAAACGGCGGATTGGGCTACGCCTACGAATTTGGCGGCGAAGTCTTTGACAATATGAGCATGGAAGGCAGGATGACTGTCTGCAACATGGCAATCGAAGGCGGCGCGCGCGTCGGATACATCAATCCTGACGAAACGACTTTCAACTACTTGAAAGGTCGCCCCTACGCTCCGAAAGCGGAAGAATGGGACAAAGCTGTCGAATATTGGAAGACTATCGCAAGCGACGCCGACGCGGTCTATGACGATGTTCAAAACTTCAACGGCGAAGACATCGAGCCGACTGTTACATGGGGCGTAAACCCATCCCAGGCAATATTTATCGGCGAAAACATTCCCGACCCCGAAACCATTGCCGACGAAACCCAGAAAAAGGACGCAAAAGACGCCTTGGCTTACATGAAGTTTAAGGCGGGAACTCCCATTGCGGGAACTCCGATAAACGTCGCTTTCATAGGTTCTTGCACAAACGGCAGGCTTTCGGACTTTGAGGAAGCCGCGGCTTTCTTGAAGGGCAAAAAAGTCGCAAAAGGAGTAAGGGCGATTGCCGTCCCCGGCTCACAAATCGTCGAAAGAATTGCGATTGAAAAGGGTTTGGACAAAGTATTCAAAGACGCGGGGTTTGAATGGAGGCACGCGGGATGCTCAATGTGCCTTGCGATGAATCCTGACAAACTCGTTGGCGACGAACTTTGCGCTTCGACTTCAAACCGCAATTTCAAAGGCAGGCAGGGAAGCCCGACGGGCAGAACAATGCTCATGAGCCCTGTAATGGCGGCGGCGGCGGCAGTCGCGGGCAAAGTCGTGGATTGCAGATAAGATTTATTAAATCTTTTTTTTAGGAAATTGCAGACAGCCCAATCGGGCTGTCGCGCAATTTACGGCGAACGGCAAAAAATAAAATTTCGCGATGTTTTTAAAGCAGGTCACAATAAACGGATTTAAAAGTTTTGCAGACAAAACCACAATGATTTTGCCCCAAGGCATAACGTGCATTGTGGGTCCGAACGGCTGCGGCAAAAGCAACATCGTGGATTCCATAAGGTGGGTTTTGGGCGAGCAAAGCGCAAAGGCACTGCGCGGCGGAAAAATGCAGGACGTCATATTCCAGGGCACCGACAAGCGAAAGCCCCTCCAGCTATGCGAAGTAAGCCTCCTTTTCAGCGACTGCGAAAAACAGCTCGGAACAGCGTTAAACGAAGTTGAAATCACCCGCAGGGTTTCGAGGGACGGGGGAAGCGAATACTACATAAACGGGAAATCCGCGCGCCTTAAAGACATACAGCACCTGTTTATGGATACGGGCATTGGCAGAGTCTCGTATTCGTTTATGGTTCAGGGGCAAATCGACCAAATTCTGTCGTCAAACCCGGGCGAAAGGCGTTCAATCTTTGAAGAGGCGGCGGGAATAACAAAGTATAAGACACAGAGGCGCGAAGCATTAAACAAGCTTTCCTTGGTTGACCAAAACTTGGCGCGCGTAACCGACAGAATCGAGGAAATCGGAAGGCAAATCGGAACGCTCAAACGCCAAGCCTCAAAAGCTCTGCGCTACAAAAGGCTGAACCACCGCCTGCGCCATCTTGACTTGGCAATAAACGCAAAAACCTACGCAAGCCAAAATCAAAAGGTCTTGGAAGACGAAAGCGAGCTTGCAAAAATTTCAAAAGAATACGAAGAATTTGCCCTCGCCCTGCGCGAAAAAGAAGAAGAGCTTGCAATGTTGCGCACGCGAAGGGCTGAGACAAACGCACGCCTTGAACAGCTCCGCGCAAACGCGGCGGAACTGCGCTCGGCAAAAGAGCAAAGCGAGCACGCCGCGGAATTTTCAGTCCTTCGCAAAAAAGACCTGAGCGAACGCGTTTTGCAGATAGCAAACGAGCTTGAAGCCCTCACTCAACAGTCGGAAGCCCTTGAAGGAAGGGCGCGTGGAGACGACGAGGTAAGGCAAATGCAGTTAAATTTAGTCTCCGGTTCGGACGAAACTTTCGCCATTCAAAACGCAGAGTTAAACCAAGTCGAAAACGACTTGAAGCAGGCGGAACTTGAACTTGAAAGAATCAAGCAGGACGTGCTGGTTGCAGAAGGCGGAATAACCCGCTTGCGTTCGAACTGCACGACGCTCGAAGTTGATTTGAAATCCTATCAGGTTCGCCACGCCGCAATATCCGATTCCCTCTTTCAAACGCGCGAAGAGATGCATGTTTTGGGGCAAAGGGCGGAAGAGCTGAAATTCGCACTTGAAAACGCCTACGAACGCCTTGCGTCAAGCGAAAGCGACATTTTAAGCGCGAACCAAAAAGTCGATGCCAAGCGTTCGAAATACCGCGAATGCCAAATTGAAATCCAAAACAAAGACAGAACTTTGGCGGGTAAAGCCGCGCGCTTGAGCCTTCTAAACGACTTCAAAAACAGAATGGAAGGCTTCTCGGACGGCGTAAAAGCCATAATGCAGGGGAAAATTTCCGACATACTCGACCCGTCGCAAGCAAAAGTCATAAGCCAGAGCATTGAAGTCGAGGAAGGCTGGACTTCGGCGTTTGAAACATTGATGGGAAGTGCCATCGACGCAATTTCACTGAAAGACTCCTCCTTGCTTTCTCCCGTAATTTCCGCAATCCGCGAACGGGGGCTTGGGAAAGCCTGCTTGCAAATAACAGCCGCCGCGCAATTCGGCGAGCCGCCCGCCCTGCCCCAAAACATACGCAAGGCTTCTGATTTTGTCAGGGCGGAAACGGAAGAGCTTGACGCGCTTGCAAAAAACTTGGTCGCAAACTGCTATTTTTGCGAAGACATTTGCGACTTTGAAGCATTGGCAAAACAAAATCCGAATTTTAAGTTTGCCATGGCTGTCTCGCGGGCGGGAGACATAATGGACAGCCGCGGCATCGTTTACATTTCCAACAGCGCAAAAAAAGACACAGAATCAAGCTTCATTTTGCGAAACCGCGAAATCAAACGCCTAAACGAGGAAATAGCGTCCGACAACGCCGAGTTGACAGCCTTACACGAAAAGGCAATGGCAATCCAAGCCGACCTCGACGCCGCGGAAGCGTCCGTTGAGCAGGCAAAAATCTCCACCGCAGAATTGCGCCGCGAAATAGCTTCCATTGAAGCGCAAAGCAAGGCAATGGAAGCCACAATGTCGGGAAAGCGCATTGAAATTGAAAAGCAGGAGCGCACCCTTTCCGAAATGGAAAACTCAAAATTTGAAGCGCAGGACAAGCTGAATTTTGCAAAGAGCGAAATGGAAAAGGCGGAAGAGGCAATCGCAAGCGGACGCCAAAACGCCGCCGCCGCCGAACAAAAAATTTCAGAGCTTAGAATTTTGAAAGACCAAAAATTTTCCGCCCTGTCGGGAGCAAAGCTCGACTTGGCGGAAAAGAAATCGCGCCTCGAAAACTTAGAGCGCGGGCTTTCTGCAATCAGGGAACAGCAGCGAGAAACTTCGGAGCTTATCGAACGCCGCAAATCCGAGAAAAACTCCATCGAAGAGCAGATAAAAAATATCGATTCCGATGCGGAATCGGAAAAAACAAAGGCTCAAAAAATCGCCGAAGAACTGGAAAGCGCAATGCGCGTAATCGAGGAAAACCGAGCCTCTTTAAACGAAAGCGAAATGCGCGTTGCGGAATTCGAGGAAACAATGAACCTTGAACGAACCCGCCAAAACTCCTTAGGCAGGACAAAAAACGAAATCGAAGTCCGCCTTGCAACGCTGAAATCGCGCCTAAGCTTCATCGTGGAGCGCATTTTGTCGGACTATGAAACAAACATCGCGTTTGTCGATTGGAAAAAAGAACTGTGGCTTGCCGACGAGGAATTTGAAGTCAAAATAAAATTAGACGAGCTTGAAGACGGCGAAATTGAGGCAAAACCAAAAGCAAAGCGCGGAGAGCCGACCCAAGAAGACTTCGACGCAATGGACAGCCTGAACTTCGACTTGTTTGAAAATGAAGTCAAAGACTTGCGCGACAAAATCTCATCTATGGGTTCGGTAAACTTGGTGGCAATCGAAGAATACGCCGAACTTAAAGAACGCTACGACTTTTTAAACACGCAAAGCGAAGACCTCTGGAAATCCAAAAACGAATTGGTTGCGGCAATCGACGAAATTAACGCGACAAGCCAGCAGTTGTTCGCCCAGACATTCGAGCAAATCCGCAAGAACTTCGACTTTACCTTCAAAAAAGTATTTGGCGGCGGCACTGCCGATTTAAGATTGGTTGAAAGCGAAGACGTGCTCGATAGCGGCATTGAAATCGTCGCCCGCCCACCGGGAACGGTCTTAAAAAGCCTTTCGCTCCTTTCAGGCGGGCAAAGAACGATGACGGCGGTTTCGCTTTTGTTTGCGATTTACATGGTAAAGCCGAGTCCGTTCTGCGTCCTCGACGAGCTTGACGCCCCTCTTGACGACGCGAATACGGGCAGATACACCGACATACTGAAAGAGTTTACGAAATACTCGCAGTTTCTGGTTATCTCGCACAGCAAAAAGACCGTATCTGCCGCCGACACAATCTACGGGGTTACGATGCAGGAACGCGGCGTTACAAAACTAATTTCAATGCGCTTCAAAGACGGCAACATCACTGAAAACAACGAAGCGCAAAACGCGTAAAAAAACAAAAATCGGACAAGAAAACCTTGTCCGATTTTTTTAACGGGTAGAGCAATAAACGGATTGCCTTATTTGAATAAAAGAATGTTTTACAAAAAATATTTTAAAGCTACTCAACATTCTGAACTTGCTCTCTTATTCTCTCCAATTCGTTTTTAAATTCTATTGCGATTTTTGAGAGGGCAAGGTTGTTTGCCTTGCTTGCAATCGTATTTATTTCGCGCCCCATTTCCTGGCAGATGAAGTCCATCTTCCTTCCGTTGTTTTCCGAAGACGAAAGGCAGGTAAAAAACTGCGATATGTGGCTTTCAAGGCGGGTAATTTCCTCGCAAATGTCGCACTTGTCGGCAAAAATGGAAATCTCTTTCAAGACGCGCTCGTCCGTCAAGTCGAGTTCAAGACCCAAAGTTTTAAGCCTTGCCAAAAGGGCGTCGCGGTAAAGCAAAACCGTGTTCTTTGAATTTTCCCTGATTTGCGACACAAAGTTTTTAAGCAAATTCAATCGGCTTTCAAAGTCTGCTTTTAGAGACTCCCCTTCAGTTTCGCGCATTGAGTTTATACTGTTTAAAGCCTCGGTTAGAGAAGGCTCTATTTTATCCCAGTACTCTTTCCAGTCGGAAGGCGCGGACTCTTCCTGCAATTCGCGGGAGACTTCAAGCAAAGTTTCTATCGTCGGCTTAAATTCGACACCCAAAGCTTCACAGCCGCTCTTTATTTTTTGCATGGCAGACTTCAGGCTTTCAATGTCGAAAATCGCGCTTTGGGAAGTTTTTTTTATGTTGAACTTGACGCCGACATACACCTTGCCGCGCGTGAAAAACTCTTTGACTTTCCTTGAAATCTGCAATTCAGCCCCCTGCCAATCGCGAGGAAGTGCGCAGGAAATTTCAAGCCCCTTTCTGTTTACCGAAGATATGTCTATTGACGCGTCCCAATCCGCCGCGCCCGTTGTGGCGCGCCCAAAACCTGTCATGCTTTTCATAAACTTATTTGATACTGCTGTTTTGCAAAATTTTTAAAAGATACAACCGACCTTTTCATCTCCATTTTTTCCAGAAATTTTATTACGCCGTCAAAATCGGGAAGAGATGTTGAAATATCGCCCAAATCATAGTCGGTTTTAAGGCGCACAAGATTTAGGTTTCGCGAAAGAAGCGCGGAGCTTTCCGCAACTATTTTTTGGAACTTTTCGGGCTTCAACCAGCTTGCGCGCTTTACGATATTTTCAACCGAACCGAAGTCTTTTATCCATTTTGCGGCAGTCTTGGGTCCAACACCGTCTATGCCCCTGATGTTGTCGGCATTGTCTCCCACCAACGCCAAAAAATCGGGAATTTGAGATGCCAAAACGCCGAATTTAAGGCGCACGCCGACAGTGTCGATTTCCCGCCAACCAAGAGACGATTTAAGAGGCGGAAGCAGCTGGCGTATCCCCGGGCGTATGAGCTGAGCAAAGTCTTTGTCCGCGCTTACGATTGAAATTTTCGAGCCTTTCGCAAAAAGAAGCTCCGCCGCGCTCGCAAGCAAGTCGTCTGCTTCGATGCCGTTTTGGGATTTTACGAAAAACCCCAAGAGAGAGCAAAGCTCGCGTATCGGCTCGATTTGCATACGCATGGCGTCAGGCATTGCATCGCGGTTCGCCTTGTATTCGGGATAAATTTCGCGGTGCCTTGCAGAGCCGCCTTGGTCGAAAAATATGGCTGTCGCATGAGGGACGTCCATTGAAGAAAGCTTTATTATGCCCGCAAAAAACGCGTGAAGCGCGCCTGTCGGAAAGCCGTCCGAACGAGTCAATTCAGGCATTGCATAAAACGCCCGAAAGCACATATTATATCCGTCTATCAAAAAATAATCCATTTGTCTTTATACGGTTGCAATTATTTTGAGATTTTACAATTTTTAAAGGCAAAAATTTTTATGACAGACACTTTTTTTAAAATCATTGCAAGCTCAAGCCAAGGCAACTGCGCTTTCCTAAAAGCGAAAGACACAAAGATATTGGTCGATGCGGGAATAAGCCCGAGAAGGATAAAAAATGCCCTGCATGAAATAAATCTGACTCTGGAAGAAATCGACGCGATTTTCATAACCCACGAACATTCTGACCACTGCAAAGCCCTTTTAACGCTGCCCAACATTGAAAACCTCACGGTTTTTGCAAGCGAAACGACATACGAAACGATAGCGTACAGGTACGAAAAAACTCAAAAGTTGAGATGGAAAGTTTTTTCGGCGGGACAGAGTTTCGCATTCAAAAACATAAAAGTATCCACTTGCGCAATGCCGCACGACGCCAGCGAATGCGTGGCATACAAGTTCGACTTCAACCAAAAAAGCATTGCCTTCATAACCGACTTGGGAAAACCCACGATAAGCGCAAAAGAGCTTGCAAAATCCGCAAACGTCCTTGTTTTGGAAAGCAACTACTGCCCTGTGATGCTGCAAAATTCAAACCGCTCCGCGCATTTAAAACAGCGCATTTCAGGCTCGCACGGGCACCTTTCAAACGCGGACGCAATTTCCATTTTAAGCGAGCTCGACCCCGATTTTGTGGAACATATTTACTTGGGGCACGTTTCGAGGGAATGCAATACTGTCGAGCACATAAAAGAGCTTATACAAGTTTTGCCGCAAAAGCTTCTAAGCAAAATCGAAGTCGTAAATCCGTTTGAAGCGGACTGCGCACCCTTTGCGCGTTAAATTGCGCCAAAACACTTGTGCAGTTGCCAGCCCGCGCGAAGTGGAGAGCCGTAAAGCTTCACCGTCTCGCAAATCGAGTTTAAAAGCTCCGCGTCGCGCGACTTTGAAAATTCGGGCGTTATGAAAACCGCCTTTTTGCCCCGCAAATAACCACCGAATTTTTCAAGATAAAGCGAGATTTCATCTTCGCTTGAAACTATGAATTTAAGCTCGTCGGCGGCTTCAAGATAGCTCTCGTGCGTATGGCTGTGCAGCTTGGGGCTTAGGGTAATCCAGTCCGCTTCAATGTTTTTTGGCATATAGCCTGAAGTTTCAATATGGACTTTTATTCCCCTTTCGTGAAATGCGTCTATCAATTCTTGCAAGGGATGGATTGTCGGCTCGCCGCCTGTAATCACCGCAAAGTCGCACGAAGAAAGGGACGCCTCGTTTGCAATTTCATCGGAAGAAAGCGAAAGATTGGGCTTTCCCGTCCATGAGTTTTTGGTGTCGCACCACGGGCATTTTACGGGGCAGCCGAAAAGGCGCACAAAATACGCGCCTGCTCCCGCATACAGACCCTCGCCCTGAATTGAATAAAAAGTTTCGACTATCGGATAAACAGCCATTTTACGAATTTTTACCGTAGGCAGTTGCCGAATTTTTTTTGTCTTCGCTTACTTCAAGCTTGCAGACCCAAACCCTGCCGTTTGAGTTTTTGCGCACGAGAGAATCGAAAACTTCCAAAAGATGCCGTGCAAGCCCCTCGCAAGAGCAGGAATCGACTTCGTAAACATTCCACGCTTCGGGAGCGGCTGAAACAAGCTTGTCTTTCAGCGGGTCGGAACTTGCCAAAACACAGGCGTGATCGAGATGCAAATCAATCCATTCCTTTAAAAATTTCAACTTTCCAAAATCGACCACAAAGCCATTTTCATCGAGGTTTTCACAGGCGAAAGTCACAAAAATATCCCAGTTGTGCCCGTGCACAAAAGAGCAATGCCCGTCATGCAAGTGCTGGCGGTGGGCAAAGGGAATGTCGAAATATTTTTTCGTGCAGGTAATCATTTTGAAATCCTTTCAAAAAGAGCTTCGTAATAATTTAACGCGCGCTCCATCATCGTCAAAGAAAAAGATTCGTTTGGCGCGTGCAAATTGTCAAGCGGTGAAAAAAGCCCCGTCATTACGCTGTCAAGCCCCGTTTCCTTTTTTAGAAGGCTAAGAAGAGGAATGCTTGCGCCCTCGCGCAAAAATATTGGGGGATTTCCGAAGTTTTGCTTTACGCAGTCTTCAACCGCCCCGAAGATTTTGCCGAGTTTTTCCGGGTACGGATTGGGCGCGCCCTCGCGGTTTGGCGGAATTACGCAGTAGGCGTCGCCAATGCCGTCGGGTTCTGAGACTTCCGCCACAACGCCCTTCGGACAGCGTTCGATAATCGCCTTTTTAACAAGCTCGTAAATTTTGCGCCCGTTCTGGTCTGGAACAAGGCGGATTGAAATTTTGCAAAACGCCTCGGAAGGGATTACCGACTTGTTGCCCTCGCCCTGATAGCCTCCGCCAATTCCCGTAAACTCCAATGCGGGCAAAAGCCTCAACGCTTCGGACGGCTTCAAATCGCCCTGCTTTATAAGCGAATTTACGCCGAGGCTTTCCATAATTTTTTCCTCGTTAAACGGATAGCGGGCAATGTCGCGTTTTTCCCAGTCGTAAATTGGCAAAACTTCGTCGTAAAAACCGTCTATGTCAACAAGCCCGTCTTTGTGCAGGCTTGCGCAGACTTCCGCCATTGCCTGAATCGGGTTTAACACCGCGCCGCCAAACATTCCCGAATGGATGTCGGAATTCGGACCCCTGAACTTGACATCGAAAGCCAGAACGCCGCGCAGACCGGTTGTTATGACTATCTGTGAATCAGACGCGCTTGAAGTGTCGCTTAGCAAAATCGCGTCGTAAGAAGACAGCTTTTCCTTGCGGCTTTTTATAAATTCAGGCATTGAAGGGCTTGAAATTTCCTCTTCACCCTCAATCATCAAGGCGATGTCAACAGGGGCTTCCGGATTTTTTTCAAGAAAACGCATAAGCCCGCCGAAAAGGCACATAAAAGGACCTTTGTTGTCGGCAGAGCCCCTGCCCCAAAGCCTTCCGTTTTCGACGGCAGGCTCGAAAGGAGGCTTGTTCCATTTTTCAATCGGGTCAATGGGTTGCACGTCATAGTGCCCGTAGCAGAGAATGCGGATTTTTGCGGGAGTTTTTGAATTTCGCTCCGCCCAAATAATCGGATGCAAACTTGTTTTCACAAGTTCTGTTTCAAAACCCAAAGATGCGATTTTTTCAGAAAACACCCGCGCGCACCTCGCTACTTCCCCCGCATAATTTGCGTCAGCGGAAATGCTCGGTATTTTCAAAAGCTCCTGTACAAATTCCAATGGATTAAACGGCATAAAAAAAACAGTTGAGGTTGAAAATAAAAGCGGATGCCGTATCGGACCCGCTTCAAGCCAAAAAGGAAATATCTCGCGGCTTAATACACGCCCGAATCGCGGCATTTGCTTGCAATCGCGTTAAATATGCTCTGGCAAACATAAAGCTCGGAATCGCTAACAGAAACAGACACTTCAACCATGTTGTTGCCGATGTCCTTTATTGAGACATCAACCCTTCTGTCGTCAGGCATGCGCGCGCGGATTTTGTTTTTCAGGGGGTTTTTGGTGATTTCGCCCGTGCGCATATAGCCGCGATCGTCCAAAGTCGCGCTTGCGGCGGCAAAGACTTTTGCAACGCTGCCGTTGATTTTTCCCGTAAGCTCGCCCATTTGGTAGACTGCCACGTTGCTTGCGGCAGATTCGACGTTAATCTGCGTCTTGCAACCGAAAACCAAAAGCGAAGCCGAAATTGCGCTGAGTAAAAAAATCTTTTTCATACTTTTATAAGAATTTCAAAAAATTTTTTTATTGCAACTATTTTTTGGCGGGCGTCAAAAAAATATGATTTAAAACTGTTTGACCTTACGCCAAAAAACGCCATAGTTAAATTTTTACAAAATGGAATATTGCACTATGGAAAACAGCTCCGCAGAATACGACTTTTTAAATATTGAAAAACGCTGGCAGAATTATTGGGACGCCAACAAAACATTCAAGGCAAACCTCGACACTTCCCGCCCCAAATATTATATTTTGGACATGTTTCCATACCCCTCGGGAGCAGGACTTCACATCGGGCACCCGGAAGGCTACACCGCAAGCGACATCTTGGCGCGATACAAGCGCGCAAAGGGCTTCAACGTCCTCCACCCCATGGGCTGGGACGCATTCGGGCTTCCGGCAGAACAGTATGCCCTCAAAACGGGAACGCACCCCGCAACCACGACAAAAAAGAACATAGACAATTTCCGCCGCCAGATAAAATCCATAGGATTCGGCATCGACTGGGACAGGGAAATAAACACGACAGACGAAAATTACTTTAAATGGACGCAGTGGATTTTCTTAAAGCTCTTTGAAAAAGGCTTGGCGTACGTCGATGAAAAACCCGTGTGGTGGTGTCCGAAACTCGGCACGGTCTTGGCGAACGAAGAGGTAATCGACGGCAAAAGCGAAGTCGGAAAGCACCCCGTTGAACGCCGCAAGTTGCGCCAGTGGGTCTTGAAAATCACAGCTTATGCCGACAAGCTTTTGGCGGGGCTTAAAGACCTCGACTGGCCCGATTCAACAAAACGCTTGCAAGCAAACTGGATTGGACGCTCCGAAGGCGCGGAGGTCGAATTTAAAATCAAGGGCTTTGACGAGAAGCTTAAAATTTTCACGACGCGCCCCGACACTCTCTATGGCGTCACCTACATGGTAATCGCCCCCGAACACCCCCTCGTCCAAAAGCTCACGACCGAAGAAAACAAAGCGGCGGTCGCCGAATACATCAAAAAATCGGCGTCAAAGAGCGATTTGGATAGAACAGACCTTGCAAAGGACAAAAGCGGCGTATTTTCAGGCTCGTACGCAATAAATCCGCTCACAAACAAAGAAGTCCCGATTTGGATTGCAGACTATGTTTTGATGAGCTACGGCACGGGCGCAATCATGGCCGTTCCCGCGCATGACGACCGCGACTACGACTTCGCGGTAAAATACAACCTGCCCGTAATCAGGGTAATCGACAAAAAGGACGAAAACGGAAACGACATTCCCCTGCCCTTCACTGACGTGGGCAAAATGGTAAATTCCGAACAATGGGACGGCACGGACTCTTTGGAAGGCAAGAAGAAAATAACCGCATTCCTCGAAGAAAAAGGCTGCGGCAAGATGTCCGTAAACTACAAGCTAAGAGACTGGCTCTTCTCGCGCCAGCGTTATTGGGGCGAACCATTCCCGATTTTGTGGGTCGAAGAAGACGCATACATAAAAGCGGCTCAAAACGGATACAAGGGGCTTCCCCAAAATCCAGTAAGCTACGTTTCAGACGAAGGCAAAAAACTTTTCGCGCTTCCAATATTGGAAAAATTCCTGCCGCTCACTCTTCCTAAAATAGAGACATACGCGCCGTCAGGCACGGGAGAAAGCCCCCTTGCGCACGCTTCGGAATGGCTTAATGTCTGTGTCAACATAAAAACAGGCGAAACAGTGCCCTCATCGCAAAAGCCCGAAGGCGACGACTGGTTCAACGCCCGCCGCGAGACAAACACAATGCCGCAATGGGCGGGCTCATGCTGGTACTATCTGCGCTATTGCGACCCGAAAAACACGGAAGCGTTGATTTCGGAAGAAGCGGAAAACTACTGGGGCACGCCCGACTTTTATATCGGCGGAGCGGAGCATGCGGTTTTGCACCTTTTGTACGCCCGTTTTTGGCACAAGGTTCTTTACGACTGCGGAGTGGTAAAAACAAGCGAGCCTTTCAAAAAACTCTTCCACCAGGGCATAATTTTGGGTCAGCTCGAATACACCGCCTACAAAAACAAAAACGGAGAATTTGTAAGTGCCGACAAGCTTTCGGGCGATGAAGAAACCGTAAAGCTTTCCGAAGACCAAGTCGTAAAGCAGGGCGCGGGATTTGTGTTGAAGTCAAACCCGCAAATATCAGTTGACGCGCGCTCGTTTAAGATGTCAAAAAGCCGCGGCAACGTTGTAAACCCCGACGAAATAATCGAACGTTACGGCGCGGATTCCCTGCGCCTTTACGAAATGTTCTTGGGGCCTTTGGAAGATTCCAAGCCGTGGAACACAAGCGGAATTGAAGGCGTTTCGCGCTTTCTTAAAAAGATTTGGAGGGAATACGTCGAACGCGACGGGACGATTTCAAAGAAAATCGAATGCGGCGCAAAAGACTCCGAAGAATTCCTTAAAGTCTTAAACGAAACCATTAAAAAAGTTTCATCCGACATCGAAAGCTTGCGCTTCAACACGGCAATTTCGCAGATGATGATTTGCTTAAACGCCCTTCAAAAAGAGGAAAAGATTTCCGCTGAAAGCGCAAAAAAATTCATACAGCTTGTCGCGCCGTTTGCGCCGCACATTGCGGAAGAAATTTGGGCAAAGTTCGGCGAAAAAACCTCAATAACGCTCGCCCCCTTCCCCGAATGCGACGAGTCTTTACTGCACACCAACACCGTAAAAATCGCGGTGCAGGTAAACGGAAAATTGCGCGCTGAAATGCAAATTTCAAAGGACACAAACAAAGAAGACGCCTTGGACATGGCAAAGTCGCTTGACGGCGTAAAAAGACACATCGAGGGCAAGCAGATTGTTAAGGAAATTTACGTCCCCGCAAAAATCATAAACATCGTGGCAAAATAATGAAAAAGCTTTTTGCAATACTGCCTGTTTTCCTCGCCCTTCCTATTTCAGCAGAAGCCGAAAACGGTCTTATGTTTGTGCGCACCCTCAGGGGAAATGCGGAAATTTCCGCGCAAAGCGCAAAAATAAAACAGGGAGAATTGGCGGTTGCAAAAGATGCAAAAATCTCCGCAAGCTCAGAGGGATTTGCAAGCGTAGCGTTTTCAAACTATTCGTCCTGCATGGTTCTTTCGGGCAAAGTTTCGATTGAAAAATTCGAACAAGAAAAAGTGCAAACGGCAAGCCTTCCGCTCTACTCTGAAATGGAATCCTCAAACATTGTATTTGCCATCGACGAGGGAGAGGCGGTTTTTGCAAGGGGCGAATTCCGCCCCGCAAGCTCGTTTAAAATCAAGACGAAATTCGGAACAATAGAGCCTGTCGGAAACAACATAAAAATCAAAACCGACGGCTCAACCCTCACCGTGCGCGCATACGACGCCGCAATAAGGTATTCAAAGCCCGATTCAAACGATAGGGAATACATACCTATCGGCTACGAATTGGTTTGTTTTTTTGAAAACGGAGAGTTAAAAGCCGAAAAAAAGCAAA
Organism: Intestinicryptomonas porci; assembly: GCF_033971905.1. Classification (NCBI taxonomy): domain Bacteria; kingdom Pseudomonadati; phylum Verrucomicrobiota; class Opitutia; order Opitutales; family Intestinicryptomonadaceae; genus Intestinicryptomonas; species Intestinicryptomonas porci. The sequence goes on along the minus strand of NZ_JALBUT010000005.1, from coordinate 168,022 downwards.
GTTCAATATCGCAAAAAGCAAGCCTCAAATCAGAGGCAGGCTCAGCTTCCGACGTCTTTAAAACCACAGAATTTTACCGCGGCGAAGACGGAAAAATTTGCGTAAGAAGAATAGCGTTCAAAGAATTTTTCATACGGACGCGCGACCCGATAAGATAATATGAGCCTTTCAAAATTCCTCCCCGAAGATTTCGACGAAAACGCGGTCATAGAACTGATTGCGGGCAAAGGAGTTTACCCCGGCGAAACTTTGCGAAAACTGCGCAGGCACAACTTAAACGTAAAGCTTATCGCAATCGAAGGCGAAACCGAAGACGACCTATACAACCAATTTTCCGAAGAAGACAGGGCAAGGGCAAATGTAGGTCAGCTTGGGAGACTTCTAAAATACACAAAGAAATTCGGCGCAAAATACGCCATAATGGCAGGACAAGTTACGCCAAAAAAACTTTTTAAGGGGCTTGTCCCCGACTTAAAAGCATTGACAATATTGGCAACCCTTAAAGAGCGCAATGCCGAAACAATTTTCGGGGCAATAGCAAACGAGCTTGAAAAAGTCGGTTGCAAACTTCTCGATGCGCGCTCTTTTTTGGATGAACAAATAGCAGCGCATGGTTTTATCTGCGGCAGAAAATGGAATGTCGAAGAGCGACATCTTTTGCACGGCTTAAAGATTGCCCATGAATGCGCAAGGCTTGACATCGGGCAGTCGTGCGTTGTTTCCAGAGGAAGCGTGCTTGCGGTTGAAGCATGGGAAGGCACAGACAAAATGCTGGAGCGCGCGGGTTCTTTCGAGGCAAAAGACAGCCTCTTTGTAAAGACGGTAAAGCCAAACCAAGACTACCGCTTCGACGTTCCCGTAATCGGGGAGCGCACCATCAGAAAGCTCGCCGCCTCAAATATTTTAAACGCGGCGATTGAAGCAGGCAGTGTGATAATCTTGGAGCCTGAAAAAACATTGGAGCTTGCAAACAAACACGGCATAAAAATTTTTGGAATATGAGCATAGTTGAACAAAGAAAAGATGAACTGCGCGAAGAATTCGGCTTTTTTGAAAGCCCCGAAGAACGCTTTGAATACATCATTTCAAAAACAAAAAATAAAGAAGGGCTTGCCGAAGAGTTCAAAAGCGAAAAATATCTCGTGAGGGGATGCGTTTCGAACCTGTGGCTTGTGCCGTCATTTGAAGAAGGCAAATGCGCCTTTAAAACCGACGCCGACTCAATAATCACCAAGGGTATTGCCTCGCTGGTTTCAGAAATGTACAGCGGTCTTTCTCCGCAGGAAATTTTGGATTTTGACTGCGCGTTTTTATCCGAAATCGGCATAGAGCAGTACCTCTCGCCAAACAGGCGCAACGGGCTTTCCAAGCTTTGCGAAAAAATCACTGATTTTGCAAAATCAAAAATTTAATGAGACTTACCCGCAATTTTTTTGAATACGCAGAAATGATAAAGCTCGGGCATACGCTTTTTGCCCTGCCCTATGCGCTTGCGGGATTTTTGCTCGCCTGTTTTTCGGGATTCGGATTTTCGCCGGTAAAACTTTTTTGGATTGTGCTTGCGTTTTTCGGGGCGCGCAGCGCGGCAATGGGCTTTAACAGGATTGCCGACGCTAAATTCGACGCAGAAAATCCGCGGACAAAAAACCGCTCCATTCCCGCAGGCAGAATAACAAAAGCTTCCGCGCTCATATTTGTCGCATTTTCCGCAATCGTAATGATAGTTTCCGCAAGAATGCTAAACGAGCTTTGCTTCTGGCTGTCATTTCCCGCGCTAATCGTCCTTTTAGGATACTCCTACTGCAAGCGATTTACGAGCTTGTGCCACTTTGTTTTGGGATTAGCCCTGTCGCTCGCGCCTGCGGGGGCATGGTGCGCCGCAAGCGGCAAGTTTTCATTTTCGATAATTTTTATTTCGCTTGCCCTGCTGTTTCAAATAGCCGCATTCGATGTCCTCTACGCCCTGCAAGACGAAGACTTTGACACATCTAAAAAACTCCATTCAATACCGGCGCTCTTCGGCAGGCAAAAATCCATAATGGCAAGCTCTGCAATGCTGCTTTTATCCATTGTGTTTTTATATTTGACAGGCACGGCGTTTTCGCTCGGAAAAATTTTTTACGCAATCTGCGCCGCAATTTTGGCACTGTACGTTTTGGCGATTTTGATTTTCATTAAGTCGGGCATTAAAAAAATCGACTTGGTTTTCTTCTACATAAATGCGCTATGCTCGTTTTTAACCCTTGCGGCAGTCGCACTCGGAGGCCTTTTCAAATGACGGGTAAAAAAATCGCGGTCGGAATTTGCGGTGCTTCCGGAATGCCATATGCAAGGCGTCTAATGGAAGTCCTTGCGGAAAGCGGCGCGTCCGTTTACGCGTCGGCAAGCTCGGCGGCAAAACCGATTTTTAAAAGCGAACTCGGCATTGAATTTCAAGATTTTGCAAACGCGCTTTCGCAAAAATTCCCAAGTGTAAAATTTTTTGACGACTTCGATTTCTCAGCGCCGATTGCAAGCGGCTCGTTTTACTTCGACGCAATGGCGATATGCCCCTGCTCGATGAAAACGCTCTCGCGCATTGCCACAGCCACGGGAGACAATCTGATTTGCAGGGCGGCAGATGTCGCGCTTAAAGAAAGGCGCAAGCTCGTGCTTGTCGCGCGGGAAACTCCGCTTTCGCTAATCCACCTCCGCAACATGGTTTCCGTAACGGAGGCGGGAGCCGTGGTTCTCCCCGCCTGCCCTGCATTCTATTTTAAGGAAAACACCGTTAAGGAACTCGTTGATTTTGTGGTTGCGCGGACGCTTTCCGCAATGGGAATTAAGCAAAACTTGACAGCCCAATGGGGCGAAAAATACCAATGAAAAAATCTTATAAAAATCTGGCGGAATTTATCCGCGCGCTTGAAGACGCGGGAGAGCTAAAAAGGGTGCGCGAAGAAGTTTCAAGCGAAATTGAGATTTCAAAAATCACAGACGCAGAATCCAAAAAGCCAGGCGGCGGCAAAGCCCTTCTTTTTGAGCGCGTGAAAAATTCCGAATTTCCCGCCGCCACAAACCTATTTGGAAGCGACAAGAGAATGTCGATGGCTCTCGGCGTAAAAAACCTCGCAAGCTCAGGCGATGAAATAGCGGAGCTTACCCGCCTATCCCCTCCGCGCACATTCGGGGAAATTTTCGATGCCGCAAAAAAGCTATTGCCGATGCTTAGAATTTTGCCGTCCAAATTCAGGGGGAAAACCGCCCCTTGCCAGGAAGTCGTAAAAATCGGCGAAGATGTCGATTTAAACGAAATTCCTATACTAAAATGCTGGCCAAAAGACGCGGGTAAGTTCGTGACGCTGCCGCTCGTATTCACAAAGTCTCCCGACGGCAAAACAAGAAACCTCGGCATGTATCGCCTGCAAGTTTTCGACAAAAACACGACAGGCATGCACTGGCACATCCATAAAGACGGCGCGCACTTCTTCCACGAATACAAAAAGCTCGGCAGGCGGATGGAAGTCGCCGTCGCAATCGGGGCGGATCCGAGTGTGATTTACGCCGCAACCGCACCGCTTCCGCGCGGAATAGACGAGCTTATGCTCGCGGGATTTTTCCGAAAAAAGCCCGTAAAAATGGTAAAATGCAAAACCATAGACATGGAAGTTCCAGCAGAGGCGGAGTTTGTTTTGGAAGGATATGTCGATCCTTGCGAACTGCGCCTTGAAGGTCCGTTCGGCGACCATACGGGCTACTACTCGCTGGCAGATATGTACCCCGTTTTCCACGTCAAGGCGATAACAAGGCGCGAAAAGCCGATTTACTGCGCAACTCTTGTCGGTCCCCCGCCAATGGAAGACTGCTACATGGCAAAGGCTACCGAAAGAATTTTTCTTCCCCTCTTAAAAACGATATTCCCCGAAATCGAAGACTATTTTCTGCCTTGGGAAGGCGTATTCCACAACATCGCGATTGTTTCAATCAAAAAAGAATACCCCGCACAAGCAAAACGCCTGATTAGCGGGCTTTGGGGACAGGGGCAAATGAGCTTTTGCAAGGGCGTCGTGGTTGTCGATGAAGACGTAAATCCGTCGAATTTAAGCGAAGTATGGAAAATTTTTACCGAGCGTTTCGACAAAGACCGCGACCTTGTAATATCGCAAGGCGTGCTCGATGTTCTCGATCACTCCGCGCCCAATCCTCTCTTCGGCTCAAAAATCGGCATTGACTTGACAAGGGGAATCAAAGGCGAACCACAACGAGGCAAAAACAAATTCCCCCAAATGCCAAATGTTCAAGACATAGCAAAAGAAATCGGCGCGGAAGCGGAAGACATTTTTGCGACAAAAAATTTCTGCGCAATCGCAATCGAAAAAGCCGATTTTTCGGGAATGGCAATTTTGAAGGAATTTGCAAGCTCGCCAATGTTTAAGGCATTTGCGGCAGTGGCGATTTTCGACAAGGGGATTGAAATCGCAAACGCTTCTAAACTGCTATGGAAGATTTTTAACAACGTCGATCCGTCGCGCGATATTTTCTTTGCCGAAAAAACCGCATTTATCGACGCCTGCAAAAAAAATGCCGCAGACGGGCATAATCGCGAATGGCCCGAAGACCTAAGCTTTGACACTGAATAAATATTATTGAAAAAGCATAATGAATATGCTCTTATAAAAGGGAAGTAGAAACCGATTTATAATCGCAAGCATAATAAAATATGGAAGAAGCATACCAAAAAACGACCGACTATTTGGAAAAAACATTGCAAACTGCAAAAGACCTTTGGGATAAGCCCTATGTAAAGGAATTTTTGCTGGTAGTTGTTGCCATATTGATTCTTCTTGTGATAATTTTAAAAATCCGCAAACGCTTCACGCCGATAAAACTTTTCAACAACTCCGCGGGAATTGTCAGCGTAACTCCAAGCGCATTAAACGAACTCGTCCAAAGCGTGTGCTACTCAATCGGGACGACAAACCGCCCGAGCGTAAAAATCTACGAAAGACGCGGACGCCTCTGCATGCAGGTGGCAATCAAACTTGAAATGGGGCAAAAACTCGCGGACGTCTCGGCAATCTTGCAGGACGAATTAACTAACGCCTGCCGTGAACATCTCGGCGTTGAAAAACTCGGCAGAATAGACGTAAAAATCAAGGGGTTTAAAGGGGTTCTTAAAAAGTCCCCGCGCGAAGACGCGCAAAAAGAGGAAGAGCCAACCGACAAAAAAGAAGGAATAAACGACCCTTTCTCCCCGATAAAATAAAACATTTAAATCCCGACGGCACAAAACGGCGCAAGAGGAAACTCCCCTTGCGCCGTTTTTGCCTTATTTATCCCAATAAAAAATCTACTTTCTTCTGCGATACACTGCAACCGCAAGCGCAATCGCCCCGAAAATTACCGCATATGCGGATGGTTCCGGAACGTTGGTTGTTACGCTGAGATAAGGAACTACTGAAACCCCATCTACCAACTCGGTTGAAGATGGCGCATAGAAGGTCAACAGACGAGAATGATCCTTTTCAGATCCGAATTTCTCGAAACCGAAAACCGCATAATCGTAGCCATTCCCTAAGTCAGAAATAATTGACGAACTCACATCAATCGAATTCCAACCTATACTCATTGTCGATGAATTTGCGATTTCTGTCGATCCGCTAAGTTTCTGCGCCGCATCGCCTGTCGGGACTACACTTTGAACATCAAGGTGTTTGAAGCTTGCAGGTGAGGACGTGGCGTCATTCAATTCTTTTATATAAAAATTGAATGAAATTGCGGTTATTGTAGATACATCGATACCCGACAATGAAGAAAGGTCTATTTGTATATACGCATCGCGTTGCTCAAAATACCTATCTGCACCACCGTAATACTCGTATAGGTTTTTTACTTCAACCAAATTATTGGCATTGGAATACAACCAACCGCTATTTTCGTCTTTGCCACCAGAATATTGAGTTCTGTTATACCACCAATATCCGACATTAGTTGTCGAAAGTTCGACTTTGTATTCATTGGCAAACACTGAACCTGCAAAAGAAACCAATGCAAGCGCAGATAATAATATTTCTTTCAATTTCATATGAATTTCCTTTTTCTAAAAATAATAATTTAAAAGTTAGTATTATAAATACGGTATATATTTCCATTCTACAATATCTTGAATAATAACAAACTTCTAAATATAGACAATTCCTCAAACTTCCAAACTAAGCATATTCAAAATGTTAAATTCGATTTTATTAATTCGCTTATTTCAAGAACTTCAAAAGTTTTTTTGCAATTTTAGTTTGACATAAGTATTTATAATACGATGGACACTACATTAAGCTCAGTTATGGAAGTTTTGGGGAAGGCGGAGGTTTCGGCTCTCGATTCGGCAAGGTTTGTCAGGAATATTTTAGACGCAAAGCCAAGTGATAGCAAATTGACCGACGCACAGTTTGTTTTGAAGGTCATTGAAGTCGGCTTGCGCCATATCCGCACAAAAGAAATGTCCTTTGCAGAAGGCTTTAAGCTTTACTACGAAACAAAGAAAAAAACTTTGCGTCCGGATTCTTTAAGGGACATCAGGTATTTAGGAAATCGCCTGATGCGTTCAAATCCCCAACTTGCCAACCGCAACTTTTCGGAACTGACAGTCTCCGATTGCGAAGAGTTGATAAATGCGGCGTTTCATACCCCGAGTCAATTCAAGCGAAGCGCGAATGAGATTTCGCCGCAGGCGAAAGACCCGAAGGGCGAGGCGGCTCACGAAGTGAGCGCGAGTCAATTCAACAAGGCGCGGACTATGTTACACGCGATATTTGAATTTGCCATTCGCAGGGAGTGGTGCGACAAAAACCCCATAAAGCGAATCGAACGCAGGAAAGTAATCGAAAAGGAAATCCAGCCTCTGAAACTATCCGAAACAAAGCGGTTAATCAAAAACGCCCAGCGCGAAAGTCCCAAATACGCCGTCGTTGCCGCGCTCTTGATTTACGCGGGAATTCGTCCGCGCGAAGTCCGCAGGCTCTCCTGGCGCGACATAGATACCGAAGAAAAGACAATCACCGTCCGCTCGCAATGCTCAAAGACAGGCGGCGTCCGCCATGTGGAAATATCCCCTGTTCTAAACAGCCTTTTGATTGTCAACAAAACCGAAAACCATTCACCAGTTTGCCCTGCGGATTGGCAACGCCGCTGGCGTAAAATCAGGGATAATTCAGGATTCAAGGGGCATTGGGTGCAAGACGTATTAAGACATACCTACGCAAGCTACTTTGCGAAAAGATACTCCGACCTCCCGCGACTCCAGCTCAATATGGGACACCGCGACCTATCCCTCCTCCGCTCCCGATACGTCAATATGCAAAGCATCTCCAAAACCGACGCCAAAGAGTTCTTCGACTGATTTTATGCTTGAAAGAAACCATAGGTAAATACGACAATGCTATCTTTGAAATTATTATTTTTGAAAAGGTAAAATGGATTTGAAGCAAAAGTTAAGGGAGTCGGTTTTTTACGGCATTTTGGATACGGGATATGTCGCAAAAGACATGATGTTTGAAAAATGCAAGCAGTTAATTGATGGCGGGTGTGGGCTAATACAGCTTCGCGCAAAAAAAGAAACCCATTTGGAGCGCGAAAAAATTGCTGAGGAAATACTGCCGCTTTTCCGCTCTGAAAACGCCCCCATATTCATCATTAACGATGACATCGAGCTTGCAATGCAAATTGACATTGCGGGGCTTCACATTGGTCAAGACGACATGCCCCCTGAAATGGCGCGGGAGTTTCTTGGAAAAAACAAAGTTTTGGGGCTTTCGACGCACTCGATTGAACAAGCCAAAAATGCCGACACCCTCTCCGACATTCTCGACTACTTTGCGGTGGGTCCTCTGTTTGCAACCCAAACCAAGCCCGGCAGAATTCCCGTGGGCTTGGAGCTTGCAAGCGAAGTCAAGGCAATGCGCCCAAAGCTTCCGTGGTTTTGCATTGGCGGGGTAAATTTAAACACGGTGGAAAGTGTTGCGAAGTCGGGAGCCGAAAGAATTGTCGCGGTCTCCGACGTTTTAAAGCCCGAAGACACCGCCAGTGCCGTCCGCGAGCTGACTCAAAAATTTTTGCATCACAAAACAGCTTAGAAAAATCATAATAAAGCGCAAAAAAAAGTGGCACCGAAAAATTTTTCGATGCCGCTTTATTATAGATTGATATTAGAAGTTTTGTTTTTTTATGATGTATATTGGTCTTCTTTTTGTCTCCAAGTACAATTTTGCGATGTACTGCCCTATCACGCCAAGGCACAGAAGTTGTAATCCGCTCAAAAACAAAATTATGCATACCAAAGAAGACCAGCCCTCAATTGAGTTGTGAAAAATAAGCTGCCTTATAACGACAAAAACGATTGCAACCGATGAAAGCATGCAAAATGCAAGCCCAATCAGGCTTGCCAAGGCAAGCGGAAGCGTCGAAAAAGCCAAAATGCCGTCGAGCGCGTAAAAGAAAAGCCTTGCAAGCGACCACTTTGTGTTGCCCGCGCAACGGTGCACGTTTTCAAAAGCAATGCGCTTTGTCTTAAAGCCGACCCACTCGTAAATTCCTTTGGTAAAGCGGTTGTTTTCGGGCAAAGACAAAACTGCATCGACAACATTGCGCTTCATGAGCCTGAAATCGCGCGCGCCCGCAACGAGCTTCACCTCGGAAAGCCTGTTTATGACCTTGTAAAACATGTCGGAAACAAAAGAGCGGAATTTGCCCTCTCCGCGCCTGTCGGACCTGCTCGTTGCCGCGCAGTCGTAGCCTTCAAGCAAAATTGCCTCGTACATCTGCGGCAAAAGAGACGGAGGGTCTTGCAAGTCGGCGTCCATTATCGCGACAAAATCGCCCTTTGCATTTTCAAGCCCCGCGTAAATCGCCGCCTCTTTGCCGAAATTGCGCGAAAACGATATATAGCGTATGCGCGAATCTTCTTTGGCAAGTTCGCAGATAACTTCAAAAGTCGAATCTTGGGAGCCGTCGTCAATCAAGATAAGCTCGAAGTTCGGCTTTCCCATCTCGTCCATAACGCGCAAGAACTCGCGGTAAAAAAGCGGCAGCGCATCCTCTTCGTTAAAGCAGGGCACAATGAAAGAAGAGAGCTTGCCTTGCAGTTTTTCCAAAATTAAAGACTTTGAAGAGTTATCTGAAATATCCATGCCAAATAAACTGTTTTTTTTAATATATTTAAAAATTTTCCTTAAAGTCAATATATTTGATTGCATTGAAACAGAGATTGCTCTACTAAAAAAGCGTCAAAAACAAATCGGGTATTTTAAAATGAAAAACATCATGCAAAAGACAGCCGCGGCATATTCGCGAACCGAAGAAATTTGGTCGGCGTCGATACACGGAATCGGAATTGCGTTCGGAGTGGCGTCAGTCGCCATTTTAGCGACTTTTTCAGCTATTTACCAAGACGCCTGGGCGATTGTCGGAACTTCGATTTTCGGGGCGTCAATAATACTGTTATACACTGCTTCAACGCTATACCATGCGGCAAGCAATGCCAACAGAAAGCGCGCATTAAAGAAATTCGACCACATTTCAATATACTACCTGATAGCAGGCTCTTACACTCCGTTTTTGTTCGTAAACATAAAGGGCGCGCTCGGCTGGACGATTTTCGGCATTATCTGGGGGCTTGCGATAATAGGAACCACAATGAAGCTTTGCACCGACACAAACGGAACCAAGGCTTGGTCGATAGCTCTTTACATGGGAATGGGCTGGCTTATTATCGGCGTAATTTGGAAGCTTATAATGGTTATGCCTCTTTCAGGCATAGTGTTTCTCGCGCTCGGTGGGCTTTCCTACACGGTTGGAGTCGCCTTTTATGTTCAGAAGAAAAAGGCATTCTCGCACGCGATTTGGCACGGCTTCGTGCTAATGGGAACAGTGTTCCACTTCTTCGCCGTGCTTTTTTCGTGCGCCTTGATAGGTTAAGAGATTTTAAGGGAAAACCTGCCGTTTCTGCGACTTACCTTGCAGTCAGCCCCGTACGCTTCGCTTAAAACGGAGCTTGTCACTACGTCTCCGATTTTGCCGCTTGCAAGGACTTCGCCGTCTCTTATCACCATCGCGTTTGTAAACGAAGGCGGGATTTCCTCTACATAGTGCGTCGCCAAAACGATTGCGGGGATTTTTTTCGACTCCGATATTTTTTCCATAAAGCCCACGAAGTTGTCGCGCGCCACCGGGTCAAGCCCCGTGCAAGGCTCGTCCAAAAACATTACGGTGGGATTTACCATCAGAGAGCGGGCAATCTGCACCTTCTGCCTTTCGCCCTGAGAAAGCTGGCTCCAACGGGAAGCCGCAAGATGAAACACTCCCAGCTCCTTCATTTTGCGAACCGCCTTTTGGCAAACTTTTTCGTCGGCAGTACCCCAAAAATTTATCATTGCAAATTCGCCGCTTACCACAATTTCAAGCGCAGTTTCGGAGGTCTGGATTTTTCTGTTTATGTTTGCCGAAACTATTGCGATTTTTTCGCGCACCCTCTGCCATTCGCATTCAGAATACGTTTTTCCGTCAACTGTCATTATGCCCGAACTTGGAACTTCATATCCGCAGATAACGGAAAGAAGGCTCGTCTTGCCGGCGCCGTTTGCGCCCAAAAGTGCCCAGCGTTCGCCTTTTTCAACTTGCCAGCTTATTGATTTTAAAATTTCCTTGTCTTTTATAAATGACAAATTTTGTATATCCAAAATCTTTTTCATCGTTTTTCCAAAAAGGATAGAATTTTCAAAAAATGAAAGGCGTTTACAAGCAAATTATACTGGCGTCGGCATCGCCGAGGCGGAAAGAGCTCATGCAAAAGCACGGCTTCGACTTTATTGCAGAGCCTTCGGGCGCGCAGGAAGGCAATTCTTCGGAAGACTGCCTTAAAACGGCTCTTTCAAACGCGAAATTAAAGGCAATGGAAATCGCCGAAAAATATCCTAAAAACGTTGTTTTGGGCGCGGACACAATCGTTGTCTTGGACGGAAAGCTCTTCGGCAAGCCGAAAGACTTGAAAGATGCCAAAGAGATGCTTAACGCCTTGCAAGGGCGCACGCACAGCGTGTTTACTGCAATCGCAATCATATTGAAAAGCGAAAACATTTTTAAAACCGCCGCAGAAGAAAGCCGCGTAAGCTTCAAAAAAATGGATTTGCAAGATATTGAAAACTACCTGCAAAAAGTAAATGTTTTGGACAAGGCGGGAGCTTACGCCGCCCAAGAATTCGGGGAGCTTATAATAGAAAAAATAGACGGAGACTTTGAAAACGTCATGGGACTTCCCTGTTCTTTGTTAAAAAATGAACTCGGCAGGATTTTCGGCTCATTCAAAATATTTTTGAAATAACATGCAAAAAACATTTGAAAAAAAGCCCTTCGGCTCTTCAAAGACGGATTTTAGAACCGCCTTTGTTTCAATGTTTATGGCAATTCTTATCCATATTTTGATTTTGGAATTTGTACCGCACAGTTTTTCGCTAATGGCAAACGAAACAGACGCCGACGACGATTTCGACATGGAATTTGAACCTCCTGAAATAGAAAGCGTTATCCCGCAGTTTATCGAAGCCAACCCCGCCGCAAACGACGACGCCCCGAAAGACACCCCGTTTGAATCTTTCAAAAACCAAACAGCGGCGCAGGAAAAAGCGGAAGAAGCCGACAATTCAAACCTGCCTAAAACAGACGGCGGAAACGACGACTCAAACAAAATTGTTTCGGGCAACCTGCAAAACGAAGTTTTAAGCCAAAGCCCCGAATCGGTTTTTGAGACGCTCGAACGCCCGCTCGTAAACCCAAGCCAACAATCCCAAACAAACCCAAAGGATTTTTCGGAACAAACGCCCCCTGCGGCGCAAAATGAAAACACGCCGCCTGAAATTTTCGACGATAAAGACACCTTGCCTGCGTCGAACATAGCAGAGGAAATAACTCCCCAAGAAACGCCACAAAACGCCCCTTTGCAGGAAGAAGAGCCCTTGCCGATGCCAAAGCCACGCCCCCACCTTTCCCTTCAAACCGCCGCGGGCCCGCTAAGAAAGAACAATCTAAACGCAAACGCGGTGGGGCTTACGGCAGTCGATTCGCGTTTCAGCGAATTTGGGGCTTACGAACAGAGAATGACGGAAGCAGTAGCAAGGCAGTGGTATTTGCTTGCATCAATGCAAAACCTTTCAAGCGAAGCGGGCACGCAGGTCGTGGTTGAATTTTTCTTAAACACAAGCGGAGAAATCACGTCAATAAAAATTCTTTTCAACTCCTCCACAACCACCGGGAAAACTCTGTGCGAACAGGCAATACTTTCAACCGCGCCCTACGGAAAATGGACGCCTGAAATGATTGCAGTTTTAGGCTCGCAAGACCAATCCGTAAAGTTTACATTTTATTATCGATAATGGATATTAGAGATTTCATAGATAAAATTCCTTTTGCAAGAAAGGCGCAAGCAGTAGCGTTCGACCCCTGCGGGCTAATCGCGATTTCAAAGGGAAGCGGAATAATGTCGCATCCAAATCCCAATCCGAAAGACAATATGACGCCGTCCATTCTGCGAGCAAAGTACAACTTTAAAGAAGAATACTTTTCTTGGAAAGCGGAAGGTTGCGAAGAAAATCTGCATCTTTACCTCATAAACAGGCTCGACTCCCCCACTTCGGGCATAATGTTGGCTTCGGCAAACAAAGAGCTTGCCGCGGAGCTGAAAAAGGCGTTCAAGGAAAAAAGCGCAAAAAAAACCTACTATGCAATCTGCGTCGGAAGACCTTTCGGCAAAGAGGGCGAATGGAACGATTTTTTAGACATAAAAAGATTCGGAAATTTCGTGCGCGGCAAAACAGGCGGAGGAACGCGCGCAATCACGCGCTTTGCCTTTGAAAGAATAGACGAAAACAAGCTTATGCTATCTTTAATGCGGCTTGAACCGAAAACGGGAAGGACACACCAGCTTAGAATTCAATGCGCTTCGCACAAGCTTCCGATTTTGGGAGACGAAACTTACGGAGATTTTGAAGCAAACCGCAGGCTTCGCCGCCTTGCGGGGGCAAAACGCATGTATTTGCACTGCGCAAAAACAGAAGTCGAATTTGAATTTAACGGCAAAAAAATAAATTTCTGCGCGGAAGACAAGCTGCCTCAATCCTTCAAAGACATAATTGAATTTAACGGAGAAATTCTCATAAAAAAAATGGGCAAAATATGATATCTCTTCTATGGAAATGCTTTTACGACGCAAATGCGTACAATTTGGTTTTGAAAACATGGAAGTTCAAAACCGTAATTTATTTCTTTTTCATATCGCTAATAGCGTCTTTTTTTGCGGATTTGAGTTCAATCCCCTACTTGTATAAATTTTTAAGCGAAGAGGCTGATACAATATCTTCGCAAATTCCAAATTGCAAAATAACGGAAAGCGGAATCGACCTTCAAAGCGAAAATCCCGTTTATGTAAAGCTTTCAAGCGGCAAGGATTTCATTGGCTTTACATCGGGTTTTATTCCGCCTGAAAAGCTTGAAAACCTGCTGTTTGCCTTTGAAAAGAGCTGGATAAGCTTCAACTTAAACGGAGATTTTGAAAAGAGGGTTCCCTACTCGGAAGTTTTGCAATACTATAAAAGCGTCTATCCCGAAAAGACGGAAATTGCGATAAACCCCGATTCCGCTCTCGGATTTATCGAGTACTTGAAAGCTGCCGCGCTCTTTGCATTTCCCGTTTTCAACTTTGTATTTGCAATTATGTCAAGCGCGCTAATGCTGCTTTCGGTGACAATTCCAACCTATATTCTTTCCATCAATGCAATGCCCGACATAAAAATTTCGGGAGCTGTGAAAATCGCGCTTGTCGCCTCCACTCCCGCCATAATTTTATCGGCAGCGGGCGGACTTTTAACGAATATCGGAAGCTTTGTATTTGCGATGCTAAGCTTTGTCATTGTCTGGAAAATGATGCGCCGCATTGCGCTTTTGAGGCTTCAAGAAATGGAATAATCACTTGGCGGCGGCTCTGCCCAACCTGTCGTTTACTGCTTCGCCAATGCCACTATCAGGCAGTTTTTGGCAGTAGATTGTGCTAAAAGAGCCGTCGAGATTTCTTAGCAAGTCGAACAAATTTCGCGCAGCCTCCCGCTCGTCTCCGCTTTCGCTTAGCCAAAATTCGCCCTTTCGGGGATTTTGCGGACGCTTGAAAAACACCCTTGCCGAACCGCTTTCAAACTCGCATTCGCCTTCAAAAAGTACTACCTTCGCCTTTGGGCTGTAATGGGTTTTTAACATGCCCGGGGCTGTGGGATGCGCGGGATTTTTGTCTTTCGGGTCGATAAGCGCACGCCCCAAAACGCGCTCTATTTCACTTCTTGGAACAGGCCCCGGGCGTAAAAGCATAGGTCGGTCTTCATCGACAAGCATGACTATTGTCGATTCCACCCCGCACTCGCAACTCCCGCCATCAATAATAGCGTCGATTTTGCTGCCAAGCTGGGCTTCCACATGCCGCGCTTTCGTGGGGCTTACATAACCGAAAGGGTTTGCGCTCGGAGCTGAAAGCGGAACTTTTACCTCAGCCATAAACCTGCGCATTACAGAATGGGACGGCATTCGCACGGCAACGGTAGGCTTGCCCGCGCTAACGATTCCGGGCACGCAGTCTCTCTTTTTCAATACGAAAGTTATGGGGCCGGGACAAAACGCGTCGTAAAGCCTGCGGGCTGAAAGATTGGGAACCGCTATTTTTTCAAGAGCCTCAAAATCCAAAACGTGGGCAATCAAAGGGTCTATAAACGGACGCCCCTTTGCCTCGAAAATCTTGCGCACGGCATCGGCGTTTAGCGCGTTTGCCGCAAGCCCGTAAACTGTCTCCGTCGGAAGCGCGACAATGCCGCCCGCCAAAATAATTCCGGCGGCTCTTTTCAAAGAGGCGTCTGACGAGTCCAAAACCATTAAAACAAAAAGGCGACCGAAGCCGCCCAAAAGAATAAATCAAAAACAGATTTTACTTCATGAGGAGCATATTGCGCCCCTGCTTGATAACCTTCTTTACGTGGCGCTGTTCCTTTGCGGACAAACCCGTAAATTTGCGCGGCAAAATTTTACCGGTTTCAGTTGTATAGCGATTTAAGCTTTCCGTATCGGAAAACGACAAATCCAAAGCTGACTTTTTTTGTTCTTCTGACATGTTGTGCTTTTAATTAAAATATTTTTACAATATGAACTTGTATCTATTTTTAAAGCGTTATATTAAAGAGAGACTTAGCCCGCAATGCAAGTAATTTTTTCAAAAAAAATCAAAAAAAAGGCGATTTTTTAAACCGCCCCTTTTCTTTGCTTTAAATTTTGATTTTAGTTGCGCGATTTTGCCACTTTTTCAATGAACGGCTTTGCCATTTCTTCCATTACGGCGTAACCTTCGGCGGTCGGATGCACGCCGTCTTTTGAATATTTCAAAGGAAGCCCTTTTCTTTCGTCAACCATTTTCGAGTGGTAGTCGAGATATGCGATTTTGTTCTTTTTTGCGTAATCTTGAAGCATTTTATTGACTTCAATAATTTTGTCGCCGACATTTTCGATTTCCTTGCGCCATCCGTACTCGGCGGCAGGAAGTATGGAGCAAATCACCGGTTTGATTTTATTTGCCTTTGCAATTTCGCACATGGACTGAATATTGCCTGCAATGTTTTCAAGCGAAATGGGACCATGATTTCTTGCAATGTCGTTCGTGCCTGCCAAAATGAGAACGACCTTCGGCTTTAAATCAACAACATCGCGCTGAAAGCGCGCAAGCATCTGCGTTGTAACCTGCCCGCTTATTCCGCGCCCTACATAGTTGTTTTCAGTAAAGAACTGCCTGCGCGAACCGAACCAGCCGTCAGTGATGGAATCCCCCATAAACACAGCAATAGGCGCGTTTTTTGAAGCTTTCACTTCTTCGTTTGCCTTGGCGTATCTGCCGTAGTTTGCCCAGTCTGCAAAAAGCAGGGTTGAAAATGCGGCAAAAGCCGCAAACAATGCGATAAATTTTTTCATGACATAAAATTTATTTGTTTTTCCGAAAAATTGAAAGAAAAAAATTCGGCAAAAAACTTGCCGAATTTCTCTAAAAAATCTCACTTGCCAAAAATCTTTATTCCGCTCAAATGGAAATATTCTTTTTTGCGAAGCTCGATTTTGACAAACCGCGCTTTCTTCTTTTCGTCAAAAACGATTTTCCATGTTTTTCTGGCGTTTTTGGTCTGCCAGACATCTTCCCAATTACTGCCGTTTTTTGAAATATAAACATGCATATTGTTTGTGCGGCTGCCCTCATTGTCTTTGCGGTTATAAAG
The DNA here is from genome assembly GCF_033971905.1 of Intestinicryptomonas porci. Taxonomy (NCBI): domain Bacteria; kingdom Pseudomonadati; phylum Verrucomicrobiota; class Opitutia; order Opitutales; family Intestinicryptomonadaceae; genus Intestinicryptomonas; species Intestinicryptomonas porci. Next base: position 151,706 of record NZ_JALBUT010000005.1, on the reverse strand, counting down.
AAGTATTGCGGATATGTCGCGAATTTTTCCCAAATCTATAACAGCATATTGAACATCGTCTTTCCGCTCGGTGTGGAAAGCGAAATTTTTGCCCTCGCAAAGAAGCGGATTTCCGCCTTTTGGATGATATTCATTAGAAAGAGAAGAATATTCGATTTTAGCGTCCTTTGAAATCCACTCTCCCTCGATGCTCTTCATGACAGATTTGTCCTGCCTGTTTTTTTCTTCTCGGGCAAACGTATGCGAAAACTTGTCCAAAAGACGCATTCCGTAGAAAGAATCAAACTTGCCGTCCGATTCCAACATGGAAGAGCCCGCGCCAAAAACCAAAAATTTGAATTCCACAGAACCTTCAAAATAGTTTCTATACTTATCCAATGTTGCAGGACCTAATGCGCCGTTTCCGACGCCCGAAACATACGGGGCAATCCTAAGCTCGCAAACATCGGACTTCGGCAAATCCTTGAAATGCTTGGCGCGCAGAATTTCCTCCTGACTGTTTGGCAGCAATGAGAAATTAAGCCCGTCGCCATCCACCGCAAACAAAAGCGAATTTCCCCTGCCGTTTTTTACTTCAAACAACTTGACTCCGCCGCGGTTTCCGCAATCTTGGGGCTTGGCGTAAGGGAAAATTTCGTTTGAAACAAGATAAGACCACTTTCCGAAATCCGCCGACTGCATTCTGTCGATATAATTCATATGACCGCCAAAACCCAAGTAGCGCACCGAATGAGCTTCTTTCTTGGGCATAAAAGCGCGCATTCCGACTCTCGGCAAATACAGGTCTTTCGGCGTGTCGTTTAACTTCGTTATTTTTGTCGAAACTTCCAAGACGCCATCACCCGTAAGCGAATAAGCCTGCTCGAAAGCAAAGCCCATGCCCTCGTCATTTACAAGGTTTGCGCTCGTCAAAACTCTCGCAAGCGACGGCGACAATTTTTTTACTTCGATTTTTTGCATCGACGGGACAAGTTCGTTAAGCTTGTACTCTTCAAACTCCCTGCGCGCCCTGCCGTAGTTTTCAATCCAAGCCGATGAAACATCGAGGCTAAACGGCGTTGAAATTTTTTCGCCCAACTTGTCGGAAATAGATTCAAGCGAAGCCGTCTTTTGGTCAAAGACCAGTTTAAGAGACGAAGACGAAAGCTCAATCTTGCCGTTTGAATTTTTAACATCAACCCTGCCCTTCGGCGATACCCTTTTCTTGGAATCTGTTTTCTTAATCAAAAAACTTTTTTTGGAAAACTTTCCAAAAGCGAAATCCGCAACAGATTCGGGAGTAGAGCTTGAATCTGAAATAGATTTCAAGTCCAAATTGGAAGAACCGCACTTAAAGCTGATTTCATAAAAATATTCTCCCGGCAAATCCGACTTAAATTCTGGAAGGGCAACTTTGTATTCAATGGTTTTACCTGCGGGCAAATCTATTTTAAGGGGAGCGGACGCAATGACGTCCCCATTTCGCTTGACTTTGACTTCACCGTGAAGCTCGCTTAAATTGGTGTCCAAATATTCGTTTGAAATACGGAGAGTCAGGTTGTCGTCGGAAATCGGATACATCTGAATGTCCTGATAGACCCTGCGCACTTCGCTAAGCTCCGAAGTCCATTTTCTCCCGGCTCCGACAATACCCGAAGCGCACCATGTGCCCGCATTGCGGCATGTCCCGAAATCTCTTCCGTCGCCCAAGAAGCGTTCGCCTTCGCCTTTTGCGGGAAGCCACAACGTCCTGTCCATCCAATCCCAAATAAATCCGCCCAAAAGAGCCGGCTCGGAACGCATTTTAAGCCATATGTCCTCCAAGTTGCCGATTGAATTTCCTATCGCAAAACAGTACTCGCAAAACATAAACGGCTTTTTGCGCGGAGCGGAAAGATAGGAATTTATGGCGTTTAGCCCGCCGTACATCGGGGAATGGAAAGAGCTTGTGTTTTCTTTTGAATAAGTCGCAGGCTCGCAATGGACAAGCGCGGGAGCGGGCGCAAATTTCTTTGCGACAGCTTCCATTTTCTTGTGCGCATTCGTGTAGTGGTTCCCGTTTTCATTGCCCAAAGACCAGCCGAAAACACATGGATGGTTGCGGTCGCGCTTAACCATGTTTTGCATTCTGTCGCAAGAAGAAGCGTCGTAAGTTCCGCTGTCTCCGGGGACATGGTTCCAGAGAGCGTGAGACTCTAAATTGTTTTCGTCCAAAACAAAAATGCCAAGCCTGTTGCACAGCATGTAAAACTCGTCGGGATTGGGATAGTGTGAAGTCCTGATAGCGTTTATGTTTGCGGCTTTTATCATCAAAACGTCTTTCAAAAGGACTTCAAACGAAACCGCGCTTCCCTTTTCAGGGGCGTAATTGTGGCGGTTTACGCCCTTGATTTTCACGACAGAACCGTTCCAAACAAGCCGCAAACTCCCGTCTATGAAAAACGTCCTGAACCCTACGTCGATTTTGGCTGTTTCTAAAACTTCTCCGTTCTGCTTCAAACTAAAAATCGCCTGATACAAATTGGGCTTGTCGGGCGACCACGGCGAAACTTCCCCGCCATTGAAAGCCAAATCAAAGCTTGAAAAATCCGAATTTAACGCAGACGAAGCCGCGCGCAAAACCTTTCCGCTTGAATCGGTGAAAACCAAATCAAAACTCAAGTTTTCGGGAAGCTTTTTCTCCGCGTTCTTTGCGAAAGCCTTTGAGAAAAACTTGAATTTTCCGCCGTCAATAACGGCGTCGGCAACGATGTCCGCAATATGGGTTTTCGGTCTTTCCACCAAAACCACGTCGCGTATCACGCCCATAACGTGCGGCATATCCTGCACTTCCGTATAAGAACCCGTCGTGAATTTGAAGACGTGGAGAGCAACAACATTCTTCCCCTTTTTCAAAAATTTTGAAATGTCGAACTCGGCGGGAGTGAAAGAATCTTCGGAGTAGCCCGCGAATTTCCCGTTTACAAAAACCTTCACGCCTGATTTTACCCCGCAAAGCCTCAAAAAATACGCCTTGTTCTGAGAAAAATCATCAATAGAAAACACATTTCGGTATATCGCGCTTTGGCGGTGCATATCGGGAATGCGCGGTTTTAACATTGCCTCCGACGGATTATCGGATCTGATGTCGGCAAATTCGGGCAGATTTTTCCCCTGCAAGTCAAATATGAATTCGGGAAAGATATTGGTGTAGGAAATGCGGTCGTATCCGCGGGTCTGCCATGTGTCGGGCAGGTTTACGGCGTCCCATTTTTCGTCGCTAAAATCTTTTTCAAAATACTCGGCTTTCAATTCGGACGGGCTGTCAAAAAAAGCAAAACGCCAACCGCCGTTTAACAACCTGTAAGGCTTTGAATGATATATTTTGCCGACATCTGAAATTGAAATCGGCTTCTTTGCCGAATCCAAAGAATCGCACAAAACAAACGAAGCCCTTGCAGGTTCTTTATTTATGCGAAAAACCGACATATCGTCCCACTGATAAGTCGCCTTTGCCTCTTCTTCGAGAGACAGCGCAAACATGGGTTGCAGCGCAGAAAAAGCCAATGCAAGCATTAAAAATTTCAAATTTTTACAAAACATGAGTTTCCTTTCCCAAAAAAATTTGCATATATCTTTAAAAATGAAATAATATTTATTCGAAAAAATTTTTTAAAGCACTTTTGTACTTTACAGTAATATAGGCGCAAAACAAAAAAAATATCACAGCACCATGCAAAGTTTTCCGAAAAAGCAATTTTTTTTAAACATAAGTGCACGATATTCAAAATCTTAAATTTTATGAGTAAAAATTCTAAAAAAAATGCTTGCATTAAAAAGAAATTTCAGCATTATTTGGTACTTTCTTAATTGAAATACGCGCCTGTAGCTCAATTGGATAGAGCATCTGACTACGGATCAGAAGGTTACAGGTTCGACTCCTGTCAGGCGCGCCATTTCAAATTGTGTTTCGGGGCTTTCGAGCTCTTTTTTTTATGCCCGCATATGTGGAAAGTCTTAATCAGACCGGCAATGATATTTATCCCCTTTGTTCTCGGGATATTGCTTCAAAGTGTTTTCAGGTTTTCATGGAACGTAAACGGCGTCGAAATTTCAGTATGGTTTATACGAATTGCGCTGATGATTATGTTCTTCCAAATTTGCGTGCAAATAAATTTGTCGAAGTTGAAACCGCGCAAAGAACACTTCAAAGTTCTTGTTTTAAACATTCTGATGGGAATTGTCCCCTATTTCATCTTAAAAGAATCCGGCTATGAAACGCTTGCGCTCGCCGCTTTTTTTGTCGGAATAACGCCGACTGCAAACGCCGCCCCCGTTGTGATGGGATTTCTCGGCGGCAATGTCGAATTTGTGCTTACGGGATTTGCCATAACAAACATTTTTATAGACCTCATATTAATAGTCCTTCTGCCTTTTATAAGCGGCAACGGAAGCTTCGATTTTGCACTCAAAGTACTGCTCCAGCTTTTAATGTTGGTAGGCATTCCCATTTTGCTTGCGGCTATTGTGCGTAAAACCTGCCGCAACGCGCGCAACATTGCCCTTCGGTTCAGAATGTTTAACTTCGGGCTGTGGTGCTCGACATTGTTTGTAATCGCCTCAAACGCCACTGAATTTTTTGAAAGCAAGCCCGACATATCGTGGACGTCTTCGATAGAAATCGCGCTCATATCGCTTTTGATTTGCGCGATGAATTTCTGGCTTGGCAGAGAAATTTCGTCAAGACGCCACGCAAGGGAATCAAGCCAAGTTTTAGGTCAAAAAAACACGACGCTCACCATATTTCTGGCTCTCGTGTTCGGCGGCGAAAACGCCGCCTTGGTTTCGCTCGGCCCGACTTTTTACGTTCTTTGGCACAATATGTATAACGCCCTTCAAATGTACTTTTACGACAAGCGCAAAATCGCAAAAAACAAATCAAAAAGATTTTAGCTTTGACGGGTGCGCGTATTCGATGTCAACCAGAAAATCCTGCGTTTCGGTATAGACATTCGCGCCGCTTTTAAAGTATCCGAGTTTTATTTCTGCGCGCCCCTCCCTTATCGCCTCAAACGAAATTTCCGTATTTTCCCCGCCTCCGAAAATCGGGCATGACTTCTTAACGCCGCGCGATTTAACTTTCAAAAAATTATCGCTGTAATTTACGATGCTCCAATCCGCGCCCGCAGACTGGTACGGCGGCAAGGAAATAACGATGGTGTCGCCTATCTTGCAGGAAGTCTGATTTTTTTCCAAATTCAAATTTTTCTCGGACGCGCAGCCGAAAAAGACAAAGGTTAAAAGAATAAAAGCTGTTTCTTTAAAAAACTTCATGATTTTATGAAAATCCATTTTTTTAAACAGGGCAAATCAATTTTAAGACCTTCTTGCAAACGCAAAAGCCGAAATGTTTTCAAATCCCGCCCGCTTTAAGGTTCTCGCGCATTCGTTCAAAGTGGCTCCGCTTGTCATGACATCGTCCGCCACTATGATTTTCGCGCTTTTTGAAATATTTAAGCCGCCGTTAACAGCAAATGCTCCGCGCACGTTTTCAATTCTGTCCTTCTTGGAAAGAGCCGTCTGGGTCGGAGTGAACTTTTTGCGCAAAAGCAGGTTTTCCACTTTCAAATTAAGCTCGGGATAAAGATTTACAATCGCCCTGCAAAAAACTTCGCTTTGATTGTACGCGCGCTTTCGCATTCTCTTTGAATGAAGCGGCGCAGGAACCAAAATTGCGCCATCAAAATATTCCCTGAAATTCGCCACCCTGTTTAATAAACGCGCCATGTCTTCCGCCACATAAATTCCGCCGTGGTACTTTAATTCCAAAACCAGACTGCGCCCCGCATCGGCATACTCGCACACCACAAGCGACTTTTCAAAATAAAGCTCATCAGAAGCGCATTTTGCGCATATACTGCAAGGCATGCTTACAATTTCAGCGCAACGCTTGCATCTTTCAACCTGAGTTATAAACGGCTTGTTTGCGCAATCTTCGCACAAATATCTGAATTCTCCGCTTGGATTTTCCTTTCCGCAAACAATACAGTGTCTCGGAAAAATCAAATCCAAAAGGCGTTCAAAGATTTTCATTTAAGGTCTCACGCAAATTGACGAGTAGCACGCAACGCCGCTTTTTAAACACTCTATGTCGGTTTTCTTTCCGCCGACAGACCTGCCCCCGTCTATCGCGTATTTAAACGAAAACATGCCGTTTTCATCTTGCCTGTAAAAAGGAAGAATTTTTACAGAAGCAGGCTCGCATTCCACAAACGGGGTTGAAGAGGAGTATTCGGATGGATAGTTTATGTTGAAAACGCTCCCCAAACGGGCGTCTTTGGATTCAAACTTTTCGCGCACAAAATTCGCGCAGTGGGCGCAAGCCGAACGCAAAATATCGTCGAGCTTTTTCGGGGGAGTTTCGTGGTTTATCCTGCATGACTCATAAAATTCGTTTGCAAGCTGTAATGACGCGGCAACCGCCATCACGCCTGCACCCGCCGCCTCCGCCGCAGCTGAAAAAGTCCCCGAACTCCACAAAAGCGGAAGCCCCAAATTCTGCCCGATGTTAATTCCCGAAACCACCACATCAGGCAAATCATCTTTGCACAAACACCCCAAAGCAATGTTCACGCAGTCGCTCGGAGTTCCGTCAACCGTGTATATCTTTGTTTTTTTGAAATCGGACTTTCTTTCGGCAAGCGTCAAAGTTTTATGCCTGCTGTAAGCCCTGCCAATCCAGCTTTGCTCAGATGCGGGAACGACGACCAAAATTTCGTCCGAAACCTCCTCAAACGCCTCAATGAAGCGGCTCAAGAAAGGGGATAAAATTCCGTCGTCGTTTGAAATCAGGATTTTTTTCATTTATTCCTGCGCGGGTTCCAGAGGCTCTCCGCGCAAATATTTATTGATGCTTAGAGCCGCCTTTTTCGCCTGCCCCATCGCGCTGATTACAGTCGCCGCGCCGCTTACGACGTCGCCGCCCGCAAATACGCCCTTCATTGAAGTTTCCAAAGTATTTGGGTTTATTTCCAAAGTTCCCTTTTTGGTCGTCTTCAAGTTTTTGCAAGTCATCGGGATTAGCGGATTCGGGCGGTTGCCGATAGAAACAACTATCGCATCGCAATCAATCACAAATTCGCTGTTCGGAATTTCCACGACGCCCCTGCGCCCCGAAGCATCGGGTTCGCCAAGCTCCATCTTAGAGCATTCAAGACCTATAACCCTGCCGTTTTCGTCCGCCACCACGCGCTTGGGCGCAGTCAAAAGCTGGAAGTTGACGCCTTCCTGCTCGGCATGGTGGACTTCTTCGGCGCGCGCAGGCATCTGCTCGCGCGCTCTGCGATATACGAGGGTCGATTTCGCCCCTGCTCTAAGCGCGGTTCTCGCGGAGTCCATTGCGACATTGCCACCACCGATTGTGACGATGTGCTTTGCCTTAATCGGGGTCGTTCCGTATGTCGGGAACGCGTAGGCTTTCATGAGATTAAAGCGCGTCAAAAATTCGTTTGCGGAAAATACCCCGACGCTGTTTTCGCCTGGAATACCCATAAAGTTCGGCAAGCCCGCGCCCGAACCAATGAATACCGCGTCAAAACCGCTCGCCAAAAGCTCGTCAACCGTCTGCATCTTTCCAATGAGATGGTTTAAGTGTATCTTTACGCCAAGGCTTTTCAAGGTATTCACTTCGTGGAGCACGATTTCCTTGGGCAGGCGGAATTGCGGAATGCCGTACATAAGCACGCCCCCGGGGAAATGCAAGCCCTCGAATATTTCGACCTCATGACCCGCAAGCGCAGTGTCAAGCGCGGCGGTTATGCCTGCGGGGCCGCAACCGATGATTGCAACCCTCTTGCCCGTGGGCGCGGCTTTTTCGGGGATTTTTTCGAGATTGTTTTGGCGCACATAGTCCGCCGCAAAACGCTCCAAAGAGCCGATGGCAACAGGCTTTCCCTTTATGCCCAGAACGCACGAGCCTTCGCACTGCAATTCCTGCGGGCAAACTCTTCCGCATACAGCCGAAAGCGCACTCTGCTTTTTAAGCTTTATTGCGGCTTCCTGAATGTTGCCGTTTGCTATCGAATCAATAAAATCGGGTATGCGTATATTGACGGGACATGCCGCAACGCATCTTGGTTTTGGACAGCGCAAGCATCTTGTCGCCTCGTCCATCGCCATTTCCAAAGAAAAGCCGTAAGGCACTTCCTCGAAATTTGCGGCGCGTTTTTTAGGATTTTGCTCGGGCATCGCGTGGCGCGGCAAACCCGAAGCTTTCAACTTTTTTACAGTATTTTCTGACATACTAAAAAAACCTATTCTAAATTATTTGTGGCACCCCCCGCCCGAATGCAAATGGCGCGGCATTGCGTCGATTTCAAGCAGAGAATAAGCAGTTCTGCGCTTTGCAAGCTCGTTAAAGTCAACCTTGCCCAAATCGAAGAACGGGCCGTCAACGCACGCGAACTTGGTTTCGCCATCAAGGCTTACGCGGCACGCACCGCACATGCCCGTTCCGTCAACCATAATCGGGTTGAGAGAGCAGAGTGAAAGAGGCGTTTTTGAGGCGAACTTGGAGCACTGCTTCATCATAAAGACGCAACCGACAGCTATCGCCGCGTCAAATTCTCCGCCGCGCTTTTCGTAAACGTTGCTGCATCCGCCCTTTATGCCCTTTGTACCGTCCCTTGTAAGAACGATGAACTCGTCCGCGACAGTTTTCAGCTTGTCTTCAAAGAAAAGCATAAACGAAGTCGAAGCCTCTATCGCAATGGCGGTTTTTACGCCCATTTTTTTGAGCTCGCGAGCGACGGGATAAATCGCCGCTATGCCGTAGCATCCGCCCATTAACAAGACCTTCTGACCTTCCTTGAAATTCGAGAAATCAAACGGAGTACCGAGAGGTCCGCTTGCCGAAGCAAGGAAGTCTCCCTTTGAAAGACTGCCAAGCTCCGCGCTCGAACGCCCGACTTCTTCAAAGACGAACTGAACCCAGCCCTCTTCCGCGCTCCAGTCTATGATTGTAAACGGAGAGCGTTCGCTCTTTTCGTTCGCCATCAAAATCGCGAACTGCCCTGCCTTGGCGTACTTTGCCATATCGGGAGCCTTGATTTTTATGGAGTGGAAATTCGGCGCAAGAACCTTGCTTTCCAAAATTTCATATCCGCCTGCCGCCTTTTCTTCGCCTGTTTTCTTTGAAACAGGCAAGCCGAATGCGGCGAAATCAGGAACCAAATCGGCGACCAAATGCCCCATGTAAGCCTTTGCAACCGCGCTTTTTGAAGTTTTGGGCGAAGTAAATTCCGAAACCCTCGGCAATTCTTCGCCTTCTGCGAGATTGAACTTGCAAGACAAGGCCTTCAAAACGGATGTCAACGCTTCCTGCCCTTCGAGCTTCTTAACGATATTTTTTTCGTCCTCAAATGCGCCCGCAAAAACGACTTCCGCGGAATTTTGGGCTTTGTTTCGCAAAAAGTCAAAGTTTACGAAACTTTCAACGTTTCTTGCAAGCTCTTCGCCGACATAGTCGCCCGCGACAAACATTGCCGAATATTTTTTGCCCTCAATGTTCTTTCTTGATTTTTCGGAAAGCTCCGTCGCATCAAACTTTACAAATTCCAAGTCCGCTCCGAATTTCTTTGAGAGAGCCAATGCCGATTTCTTCGCTTCGTCCGCGGATATTTCGGGAATGGCAATCAGGATTTTACCCATGTTGCGACCGAAAATTTCAGCGGTCTTTTCCACGGCTTCCTCAAAGGAAGAAGGTATCATTTCCCCGTCAATTCTCACATAGTGGCGGGAAAGCCTGCCCTGCGCGTTCAAAATTTGGACATAGCCGAATCTGCCGAGAGCGCAAAGCTGGTCTTCGGGGTTTAAAGAAGTTTTTTCAACACCTATTAACCTGCCGTTTTTAAGACGCAAATTGATTTTGCAATTTTCAGGGCACATGCGGCAAACGCTTTCTTGCACGCCGTCTTCATGCCCGAACCAGCGCGACCATCTGTCGGTAAGGCAACCCGTCGGACATTCGTCTATGCAGGCTCCGCAGAACAAGCATTCTTCCATATTCCATTCTTTGCCGAATGCGGAGGAAATTTTCGCCTTTGCACCGCGGTTTGCAATGGCAATCGCGCCCTTGCCGCCATGTACTTTTTCGCAAGTGCGCACACAAATGCCGCACAAGATGCACAAATTGTGGTCGCGGTCGATAAACGGATCGTTGCGCTCGACCTTTGCAGGGTCGTAAATCGAGGGAAGCCCCATATCGCGTGTAAAATTGCCAAGCGACACTTGGCGCAAGGTGCAATCAGGACGATTTGAGCAAGTTCCGCAACGCGTTGAAACGCCCGCCTTTGCGGGAGTCGGCTTAACAGCCTCGCACTCTTCGCGCGAATCGCAACTAAAACATGCCGAGGTGTGCCCGCTCATCACAAGTTCCAATGTGCGGCGGCGTTGTGTATTGAGCTGTTCGGTGTTCGTGCGGACAACCATTCCGTCAGCGGCGGGAGTCGTGCAAGAGGTGGGAGTTCCGCGTACATTGTCGATTTCAACAACGCACAAGCGGCATGCGCCGTAAGGGCTTAATTCTTTGTGGGCACACAATGACGGGATAAAAATCCCCGCATTGCGGGCGGCCTGCAAGACCGTATCGCCCTTATTGGCTTCTATTTGAACTCCGTCTATCGTTAAATGTATCTTTTCCATAATATTATTGTATGTTTTTTTAATCGCGCACAACCGCGCCGAATTTGCAAGCCTGATAGCATGCGGAACATGATATGCACTTTTCGGGGTCGATTGAATGTTTTTGCTTTAACTCGCCATGCGCAGCACCCGTTGGGCATGACCTTGCGCACATTGTGCAACCCACGCATTTTTCGGGGTCGATTTTAAAGTGTACCAATTTCGGACAAACGTGCGCGGGGCATTTCTTATCCTTGATATGCGCCATGTATTCATCTTCAAAATAGCGCAAAGTTGAAAGAATCGGGTTTGGCGCGGTCTGCCCCAATCCGCATAGCGACGACTGCTTCATCGTCATGCAAATCTTTTTGAGGCGTTCAATGTCCTCAACTTCGCCTTCGCCCGAAGTTATTCTTTCCAATATTTTCAAGGCGTGCTGAGTGCCCATTCTGCAAGGAATGCACTTGCCGCAGGATTCGTTGCCCGTAAAGCCTAAGAAGAATTTTGCAACTTCCACCATGCAGGAATCTTCATTCATCACGACCATGCCGCCCGAACCGATAATCGCGCCCAATGCCGACAAAGTTTCGTAGTCAACGGGAACGTCGAGATGCTCCGCAGTCAAACAGCCGCCCGAAGGGCCGCCGGCTTGAACAGCCTTGAATTTCTTGCCATCAGTGCAACCGCCGCCGATTTTTTCTATGATGTCGCGCAAGGGAGTGCCGATTTCAACTTCGATAAGCCCCGTGCGCTCAATCTTGCCTGCCAATGAAAAAGTTTTTGTACCCTTGCTCTTTTCAGTGCCAAGCTTCGCGTATTCCGCTCCGCCCTCGCGCATAATGCTCGAAGCCGCCGCGAGAGATTCCACGTTGTTGATGTTTGTGGGCTTCTTGAAAAGACCGCTGTTTGCGGGGAACGGCGGCTTGGGGCGCGGCATTGCCCTGACGCCCTCAATCGACGCCATGAGCGAAGTTTCTTCTCCGCATACGAATGCGCCCGCGCCTTTTTTTATTTTTATCTCAAAATAAAAGCCGTCTTTGTTTTTCAAAATTCCGGCTTCTTCAGCCTGTGAAATTGCGTTTTTCAAGCGTTTTATTGCAAGAGGATATTCGGCGCGAGCGTAAATGTAGCCGTATTTGGCGCCGATTGCGTATCCTGCAATCATCAAGCCTTCTATGACGGAATGGGGGTCGCCTTCAAGAACGGCTCTATCCATAAACGCGCCGGGGTCGCCTTCGTCGGCGTTGCATATAACATACTTTACGTCGTTTTGCGAAGCCTTCGCAAAGCTCCACTTGACGCCCGTAGGAAAGCCCGCACCGCCCCTGCCGCGAAGCCCGCTAAGCTTCATTTCATCAATGACTTCGTCCTGCGTCATTGAAAGCGCGCGTTCCAAACCCTTGTATCCGCCCCTTGCCAAGTAGTGTGAAAAGCTCGTCGGGTCTATCACTCCGCAGTTGCGCAAAACAATCCTCTTTTGAAGGGCAACCATCGGGTGTTCCTTAAACGGCGCAATGCCCTTAAACGGCTTGTCGTCCATGACGCCCACAGCTTTTTCCTTGACAGGTTCGCCGCCAATCAAGTGGGAGTTTACCAGCTTTTCAACGTCTTTCGGGCTTACCTTTGAATACAAAACAGATGGGGTATTCGCGCTTCTTATTTCAACCAAAGGCTCTGCATAGCAAAGACCTATGCAACCTGTTTCAACCAAATCGACCTTTCCGCCCAATCCGGCTTTATCAAGTTGTTTTTTAAATTCTTCTATTACGGCTCCCGCGCCGGACGCCAGCCCGCAAGTCGCGGCACCAACCATTACGCGGGGCTTTTCGTTAGACGTAAATTCCGCCCATTCCTTCTCGGCGGAAGCCCTCAATTCTTCGAGTTTGGACATGCTATTTCAACCCTTCCAAAATTTTTTGCAACTGGGCAAGAGTAACCCTGCCGTAAACCTTTTCGTCAACAACTATGGCAGGAGCGAGAGCGCACGCGCCAAGGCATGCCACGCGCTCCAAGCTTACCAGCCCGTCTGCAGTGGTTTCGCCTTCCTTTATGCCCAAACGCTCCTCAAGCGCCGCCAAAAGAGACCCAGAGCCGCGAACGTGGCAGGCAGTCCCCTTGCAAACCTTTATTGTGTGCTTGCCGGGCTTTTTAAATTTAAATTGAGCGTAGAAACTTACAACGGAATAGATGTCGCTTCTGGTTATTCCAAAATATTCTGAGAGTTCCCTGACGGCGTCCTCCGAAATGTAGCCGTCCTTGTCCTGAACGTCTTGCAGAGCCGCCACAAGATTTTCGCGCTTTGGTTCGTAAGCCGAAAAATCGTATTTTTTTGATTGTGTGTTGTTATTCATAGTTTTTTGACTAAAATAAAAAGCATTAAAATTGTCGCATATTCGTTAAAATATGCAAACTTTTTTGAAAATATTTCTGCTTTTTTTGGATATTAAGCCAAAAAAACGAATAAAGCTCACTCGATTGAGCAAAAAAATCCAACTGTAAATCAAAAACGCTACATTGCGGAAGCTATCGCCCAAATCGACAAGGGCAAGGGCATTCCCGAACCCTCAAGAGCAAGTTCGCCGCAACTGACGCCCAGTTTCGGGAAATAGCTTTTAAGCATATTTTGCGCCATGACAGATGAAGCCTCAATGGAATATAGCGTCATCATAACGAACATGGGATTTTCGGAAAGGATTTTTTGGCAGGCTTCAAGAAGTTGCGGAAGCATTTTTTCAAGCTTCCAAAGCTCGTTTTTCGGGCCTCTTCCGAAAGCGGGAGGGTCGAGTACAATCGCGTCGTACTTTGCCCCCCTTCTTGCCTCTCTTTGGGCGAATTTCAGGGCGTCGTCTATAATCCACCTTACGGGCTTTTCGGAAAGCCCGCTTATCTCCTGGTTTTTGCGCGCCCATTCGACAGATGGCTTTGAGGCGTCAACGTGGGTCGCAAGCCACCCGCTTTTCGCCGCGACCAAAGTGGCGGCTCCCGTATAGCCAAACAAGTTCAAAAGCCTTGGATTTTTCCTTTGAGATGCAGATTTTGCGATAAAGTCCCAATGCGGAGACTGTTCGGGGAACACCCCCAAGTGCTTGGAGCCGTCCATAAATTTTGTTGCGAATTTTACGCCGTTAAAATCCATTACGGGAGGCTTTACTTTCTTAAAAAACTGCCATTTCGAGTTCTTTTTGTCGTCGTCCAAGTAGCGGGCGTCGGCATTTTTCCAGATTTCAGGGCTGGACTTGCGCCACCAAGCTTTCGGCTCGCTTCTAATCACAACGACTTCTCCAAAACGCTCAAGCTTAAGCCTGTCGCCGCTGTCCAAAAGCTCGTACCCGTCCCAATCCGAAAATAAAACCTTTATATCCATTTACCGACAAACAAATTTAAAACCCGACTCGATGGCAACAAGAAAATGGCAAAAACAAACGCCCTTTCATTTTTTTTTAAAATTGGCGTGATATTTTTTGAAATCCGAAGTATATAAAAACATATGCCTATTAGAATTTTCATTGAACCGAATTTAAACAGCACAAAAACTGCCGCAAAAGAGATTTTTGAAATACTGAATCCGTCGCGCAGTAATTTCATATTTTCGGGCGCGATGGTTTTGGCTCCCACCAAAAGCTGCGCGAACGCCCTGTCGCGCGAGCTTGCAAATTTATCCATGCAGAAATTCGGCGGCGGAATCGCTGGGCTTGAAATTCTTACTCTCGAAGCGTTTTTTTGCAGGCTTTCGCGGCACATACCGTCCGCAAGCGAAACAGAAAGGCGTTTTGCGCTGAATTTCACAATTTCACAATTTTCGGACGGCGATTTGCCCGCGCTTTTTCCAAGCGGCATACCATCTTCCCCCAAAAACTTCTTCAAGAAATTTCTGGAAATAAAGACGCAGTGCGCTCATGCGGGGCTTTCAATAAAAGACGCGGCGAAAAAAATTTCGGAAAGCGCGAACATAGAATCCGACAGATGGAAAGAAATCGAAAAATTTGACGGCATCTACGCCTTGTCGCTTTCAAAAATTTCAAAAAAAGACCCCGCAGACGCCCTCTTGGAAGCATTGGAAAACCCGATGGGAAACCCAAAAAAGATTTTTCTTGTCGGAATTGCCGACGCCCCGAAAATTTTATTTGCCTCCTTAAAAAAATTTGAAGAAAAAGGAGCTGAAATATTTTCGCTAATCATTGCAAACGAAGCTCTTTCAAAGCATTTCGACGCCTTCGGAATCCCAGAAACCAATTACTGGAAAGACAAGATTTTCGACATTTCAAACGGCGATGTTTCCGTGCCCCAAACGCGCCTGATTCAGGCGCAAAACGTGGCGGAAGACGCCGCAAAATTCGGAAGCAAAGCACCCCAAACATGCGCCATCGCCTGCGAAGAGGGCTCAAGCTCATCAGCAATAGCCCGCGCCCTCGCCTCTAAAAACATAAAGTCTTTTTCCCCCGAAGGCGAAAAGCTTTCAAACGGGGAAATTTTCGATTTTCTGAAAACGCTCAGGCTCTACTTCACCGATTGCGGTTTCGATTCCCTGAAAACGATTGTCCAAAAGGACGCGATGCTGTCTTTCCTAAAACATAAAACCAATTTATGCGCTAAAAAGATTTTTGAAATCATCGACAAATACAAATTTGAAAATTTTTCCTTAGACCTCAAAACGGCAATGGATTTTGCGAAAGAAAAAGGCGACAACAATGCCCTTTCGCTCTTTAACGCGATAAACTCCGTTTTGGAGCCGAATGCCGAATTAAATTCGGAAAAAATTGCGCAAATTCTTCAAAACCTCTTCTCTAAAACCAAGACTTTCGACCCGAACATAAAAGAGGAAGCCGAAAGCATATTCGGCATTCTTTGCCAAATAAAGGCGGCGGAAGAAGTTTTCGGAAAAACCAGTTTGGCGGAAACAATAGAAATTCTTTTAAACGCCGCCGACAAAAAAACTTTCGGAAAAATCCGCGCGCTTGATGAAATTCAAATGAAAAACTGGCTTGAAATATTTTGGACAACAGAGCCAAACCTCTTGATAGCCGACTTTAACGACGGGCAAGTTCCAGAAAACATTTCATCTGACGCATTTATGCCAAACTCCCTGCGCGAATTTTTGGGAATCCGCGCCGCAAACGCAAGGCATGCGCGAGACTCCTATTTCCTGCATACAATTTTATCTTCGAGAGAAAAATCCGCCGTAAAAATATACGCTCCGCAAACAGACTTTGACGGCGAGCCGCTGCGCCCATCGCGGCTTCTTTTGCAAACGCCGAAATCGGACCTTGCCGCGCGGGCAAAGCACCTCTTCCAAGACGCCGAAAGCGACAAGCATTCGCGGGCGTTTTCATATTCGTGGAAGATGAAAGTTCCGCCTGCGCCCCTGCCCGCTTGCTTGAACGCTACGGATTTCAAATACTACATCTCGTGCCCTTTTGATTTTTACTTAAAGCGCGTCTTGAAGTTAAATTCGGTTGACGAAAAGAAATCGGAGCTTGACGCAATGGACGTCGGCACAATCACGCACAGGGCATTGGAGCTTCTCGCAAAAGAAGACGCCGAAAGCGTCTCGGAAGAAGCCATATTCGCAATCTTAAAAAGAAACATCGACGCGATTTTTAAATCAAGATTTGGCAAAAACCGCCCGACGCCGATAGAGCTTCAAAAATACTTCATTTTGTCGAAGTTCTCCGCCGCGGCAAAAACAGAGGCCCTCCACAGGAAAAACGGATGGCGCACGATATGCGCCGAAAAAGAAATAAAGGAGCTTTCCGTTTTGAACTTCCAAATCAAGGCGAAAATCGACCGCATCGACTTCAACGAAAGCGAAAACAAATATCTTTTGATTGACTACAAGACAATAGACACCGCACCCAAAGACACTGCCACAAAAAACCACTATTTGTCAAAGGGCGGAGAGTTTGTCTGGAAAGACTTGCAGCTTCCGGTTTACATCGCCTCCGCAAAAAAATTCTTCGGTTCGGAAAATGTGGAAGCCGCGTACTTTTTGATTACAAAATCCGCTGAAGAAACGCGCATCGAACATTACAAAAATTCCCCCGAAGCGGAAGAAAGCGCAAAGAAAAAAGCGGAAGAAATCGCCCAAAACATTTTGGACTATAAATTCGAGCCAAGCGAAAAAAGCCCGCTTGAATCAGACTATCCCGAATATTTCGGCTTCGCGTCAAAAAACCTCGGAAAATTTCTGGACCTATCGCAAATAAAACAAAGTACCAATGAATAAGATAATTTTCAACAACGAACGAACGCTCGCAAGCGCGGGGTCCGGAAAGACATACAACCTCACAAACCGCATAATCGCGCTTGTCGCGGGCGGCGCAAAGCCAAAGGAAATTTGCGCCCTCACATTCACGCGAAAAGCCGCGGGGGAATTTTTCGGCAAAACAATGCAAAAGCTTGCCGAAGCCGCCCAAAACGACGCGTACGCAAACAGCCTCTCAAAAGACATCAATAAAATCGCCGAAATCGGAGAGCTGAAAAAAGAGAACTTTGCCATCATTTTGGAAAAGTTCGCAAAATCGCTGCAAAACCTGAACTTCTCGACAATCGACTCGTTCACGTCCAAATTTTTAAAGCTCTTCACTTCCGAACTCGGAATAAACGAAAGTGTGGAAATACTCGACGAGTTTTCAGAGGGCAAGGCGAAAGAAAAAGCTCTTTTTGAGACTTTGAGGCAGTTTGCAGGCGACAGCTCCACCATTGCGGAATTTGCGCAGGCAATCAAAGAGGCGAGCTTTGGAAAAGACAAAAAAATGATTGTCTCAACCGTTGGCAACTTTATAGACGAAGCCCATTTTTTATATCTTTTGCAACCCGACAAAAATCGCTGGATGTCCATAATTCCGAAAACTCCGCTTATCGAGTGGAATTCGGACAAATACAGGGAATGCACCGAGCTTCTTGAAAAAATCTTTTCAGAAAAAGGCGCAAAGAAAAAGAATTCCATCCTGACATTTTTTAAAAATTCCGATTTCGACCGCGTTTATAACCTCGGAAAACTTACGTCCGAAATGGCGGAATACTTCCGTAAAACAAGTTCGGCAAGGGGGACGGGAAACATCGACGAAGACGAATATCCGCTTATCGACCAAAACATAAAACGCCTTTTATATTCGCAAACCGACGCCTCGCAAAAGGCGGCGTCCGCAATTTACAAAATAGTTTCCGCATACGAAAAAATCTACGACAAAACCGTGCGCAAGCAGGGGCTTCTAAGCTTTAACGACATGACAATTTCAATCGCCAAAAGCCCAAACCCCGTAGAGCGCAAATTCGCGGAATACAGGTTCGATTCAAGCACAAAACACTGGCTTTTCGACGAGTTTCAAGACACCTCGCGCCTGCAGTGGGAAGTCTTTAAAGACATAATAGACGAAGCCATACAAGACCCCGAAAAATCCTTCTACTTCGTAGGAGACATAAAGCAGTCTATTTACGGCTGGCGCGGCGGCGACATGAAGCTTTTCGGAGAAATTTACGAGCATTACAAAAGCCACATGGAAGACAATGAACAAATGAAAACTTCCTACCGCTCGTGCCCCGCCGTGATAGATTTCGTAAACAAAGTCTTCTCTAACCGCCCAATGATGAAAACATATTTCGGCGAAAATGCCGAGAATGCCTGGTCGAAGATTTGGGAAGACCACGACTGCGCGGAAAAAAACCGGAAGCAAAAAGGCGAAGTTTCCGTCGAAGTTCTTGAAAAAAGCGAAGAGGAAGACGCGCTCGGAAACGCCGTTTACAACTACATAAAGGAAAAAAATCCCTCCGCGAGAAATCTGACATGCGCGGTGCTGGTGCAGACAAACAAGAAAGCCCTGCAAATAATAGAGGCAATCCGCGCAAAAGTCGCCGCAGAAAAAGACGGGGAAAAATCGAACATAAGGGTCGCAAGCGAGCTTGACATATACATAGCCCAAGACAACCTTGCAATTCCCGCAATGCTCGCGCTCTTGAAGCTCTCCGTTCACCCGCAAGACAGCTTTGCAAAAAACTATGTTTTAATGTCTCCCCTAAGCGCAGTTTTGCAAAACGAAAACTGGGACGAAGAGCTAACTAAAAAAATATCGTCTTTGGGTTTTGAAAAAGCGTTTGAGCCTATTGCAAAAATCCTCTCGGAAAACTTAAAGGATTTCGACGGCTTCACAAAAAACAGAATAAGCCAATTCATGGAAGCTTGCAAGAATTTCGACGAAGAGCAAAACCGCGACGCAGACGACTTTATCGACTACATTCAAAAATACAAAATACGCGAAGGCGCGGCGTCCGATACAATACAGGTCATGAGCATACACAAGTCAAAGGGGCTTGACTTCGACATCGTAATCCTTCCCGAACTCGGCAATACCCAAGGCAACCGCTCTTCAAACGTAAAAAGCCGAAACAACGGCGACGTCGTATATATGCCGTCGAAAAACATATGCGAATTTGACGAGAACTTAAAAGAGGCTTCCGACGAATTCAAAGAGCGCGAAAATTTTGAAAAGCTCTGCAAATTCTACGTCGCTCTGACGAGGGCAAAACGAGCAATCCATATAATTTTAAACAAAAACAAAACTGAAACCAAAAGCGAAGGGAACGGAAATTTTGAACATTTTCTGGCAAAATATTTCGGCATTTACGAAAAAGGGAAAGACTTGCGCGGCTTGAAAACCGATTTGAGCGACGAAGCCTGGATTGAAGATTTCCCCCAAAAGGAAAATCTTTCAGAAATCGAAAAATCGGAAACCCCGAAAGAAGAATACGAAACCAAATACGGGCAAATCGAATTTGAATTCGACTTTCTAAACCGAAACTCCGCAAACTTGACAGGGCTTGCCGCGCACTCGATTTTTGAAAATCTAAACGGCAAAAAGAGCCTTGAAGAGGCCGCCCTTGCCGCAAAAAATCAGTATCTGGATTGCCCCGAAAATTTTAAAGACGCGCTTGAATTAGTCAAAAAATCCCTTGAAAATGCGGAAATCAAAAAGATTTTCGAGTGCGAAGATTTTTGCGCGGAACTCCCCTACTGCATTTTAAACGGAAACGATACGGAATGCGGAAGAATTGACAGGGTGAACTTCTTTGAAAACCGAACGAGAGCCGAAATAATAGATTTTAAAACCGACGACGCAAGCGAAAGCGAATTGATTTCAAGACACTCCGCGCAACTGAAACGCTACGCACTCGCCCTCTCAAAATCTTCGGGCATTCCCCTTGAAAAAATCGGGCTTAAAATCCTGTCAGCCCGCAACGCGAAGTTGGTAAAAGTTTCTTAAAACCTCGCGCCGCATAAAACCTTGAAAGACTCGCCCATGTGCGGAGGTGTCAAAAACTCCGCAAGGGCGCGCTTTTCAGGTGAAAACACGCCCGCAGTTTCAACCACGCGCCTGATTTCATTTTGAGAATTTTTCATGAAAAAACTCCCCTGCGCAGCGCACTCCGCAAAGCTAAATCCCTCGGCTTTTAAAATATCCAAAAACGGCTCCACGGCAGGGCTGAACGTTATGTCGCATTCGCAAGAGTTTGAAAATATGTCGGAAGTTGCGGCGTGCTTGAAATAACTCCGCGCAGTGCCACACTCAAAACTTAAAAGCTCTTCAACAGTGCGGAAGTAGTCGGCAAAAATCAAGACGCCCCTCCAACTTTGGCGGCATATTTTTTTAAGCAAATCCAGCGCGTCAAAAGAAAAGTCCAATGTAAATCCGCCGTCCAAATCCCCAAAATACCCGCGCAAATACTCCGCCTCAAAATCCGATGCTTTTTCGTAAAAAATCTCAACCTTGCCGCTTTCTTGAAACCTGCAATACTGCTTTAAAACTTCACCGCCTGTAAAACAAAACTTGTCAAACGGTCGGGCATCCAAAAGCTCGTTTGAAAAAACAAACAAATTGCCGCACAAATCAAGAGGCTCGCCAATCCTTAGCACCTTTGAATTTTCAAACAAATTAAGCTCAGGCTCCGCGCCTATTTCGCAAAATTTGAAATCGCCAATTTCAAAATCGGGAAAATTCGATTTTGCGACATTAAAAAACGCTTCTTTTAAAAGATCGGAAAATAGCTTCGGATTTAAAGACGACGCCGTGTAAAAATCGCCGCGTCTGCCAACACGACACCTGTCCTTCCTGTAATACCCGAAAACGGAATCGAAAAGACAAAAATCCACGTATTCGCCAACCGACATCGGCGACATTTCAACCAGCCTGCGCAATACCTCGCTCATAAGAAACAAACCCTACAAGCCTCCCCCCGCCCTGTAAAACAAAAAACATCGCGATTGCAAAAAATAAAAAAAACAACAATATGTTTATCAAACAAATAAACTTGTAACAAAATCATTTGGCGCAAAATGCAAATAAAAGACGAAGAGTATTATACTAAAAAACTATTTGAATATGCACAATCTGCAAATTTTGAAGGTGTAAAACATGTCATTGCATTAGGTGCAGATTTTAACGCTTTCTATGGAGACTATTTAAACGATAGAAATGTTTTAATGGATGCATCAAAAGCAGGCTCTTTGATGATAGTAAAGTTTCTAATAGAAGATTGTGGCGTAGAACCATCTCTTTATCCTGAATGGCATTTCTTTATCGAAGCATGCAAGAGTGGGAATTTAGAGCTTGTAAAATATATCCACAAACTTGGACCGCATTTGATGTTAACGATTGGGATTGTTCGTATAATCCTGCGATGGCAGCAATTTATTTTGGACATACGCATATTTTAGATTACTTGCTTTCTAACGGGATTGATGTCCATAAAGGAGATCGTTTTGAAGAATCATTATTGCCACATGCATATAATAATCTCGATGCTATTAAGTTAATGGTTGAAAAATATGGAGCAGATGTAAATCTTCCAGATGAAGACAATACTTTATTACACAATATTGTCAGTTTTGGAAATTTCGACACTCTGAAATATGTAGTTGAAAATTATTCCCCAAATTTGTTCGTAAAAGATATGTTTGGAAAAACGCTTTTGGAGGTCGCACAAGACATACACACCAACCAAGATAATCATTTTTTTAAATCTCGCACAAAAGAAGAAGATTTAAAAATCATAAATTATCTAAAAGATAAATTGGAGTTATAAAATATTTTATGACTGCATAATGTTTTACTCTTTGGATAAAGTCAAAGTTTGATGCTAATTTATCAAGTAAAAGAAAACAAATCGCACAAAAAAAATGCGCACTGTTTAGGTGCGCATTAAAAGTTTTAAAAGGCAGAATTCAACCTTTGATGACTTCTGTTACTTCGCGGGCGAGACGTTCGATTTCGGCGAAGTTGCCGCTGTTGATGACGTCGGGCTTTGCAAGCCAAGAGCCGCCCACGCCTGCTATCAGTTTGTCGGAAAGGATTTCCTTTACGTTTGCGCAGGTAATGCCGCCAAGCGGTATGAATTTTACGCCCAAGTGTTTATAGGGAGCCGCCATTGCGTTTAGGTGTTTCAAGCCGCCCGTTGTCCCTGCGGGGAAGAATTTAAGGAGAGTGCAATCCAACTCCAATGCCATTTCGATTTCCGAAGGCGTCATAATGCCGGGTCCGAAGAACAGTCCCGCATCTTGCGCCGCCTTAACTACGCGCGGATTGATGCCCGGCGACACAGCGAAGTCTGCGCCTGCTTCAACCACTTGCTTTACCTGTTCGGGCTTCAAAACCGTTCCCGCCGCGACGGTCACGCCTTCGACTTCCCCGCGTATTCTGCGGATTGCCTCCAATGCAGCAGGGGTGCGCAGGGTAAGTTCGATTGCCGTAACGCCGCCCGCTTTCAGCGCATTTGCGACAGGCACTGCGTCTTTTGCGTTGTCGATTGTCAAAACCGCGATGATTTTCTTTTCTTCAATAATTTTGCGAATATTTGCCATAACTGCCTTTCAAATTATCTTTGCACGCGCGCCGAACCGCCGCTTGCGAGTTTCTTGACTTCCGCGAGGCGGGCTGACGATGTGTCGCCGGGGGTAGTCATTGCCAAGGCTCCGTGCGCCGCGCCGAAATCGACCGCCATTTGCGGGTCGCCAAGCTCCATAAGCCCGTAAATGAAGCCCGAAGCGAAGCTGTCGCCGCCGCCTACCCTGTCGAAGATTTCAAGTCCGGGGCGTTTTTTAGATTCAAAAAATTCGCCGCCATGCCAGCAGATTGCGCTCCAATCGTTTACGGTCGCGCTCTTTACTTCGCGCAAGGTTGTGCCGATAGCCTTGAAATTCGGATAGGCTTTCACGACCTGCCCTATCATTTTTTTGAAGGACTCAACCTGAACGTTCGATACGTCCGCGCCCAAGCCTTCAACTTCAAAGCCCAAGCATGCGGTGAAGTCCTCTTCGTTGCCAATCATGACATCGACGTATTTTGCGATTTCCTTGTTGACTTCCTGAGCCTTTGCGTGCCCGCCGACGCTCTTCCAAAGCGACGGGCGGTAATTCAAGTCGTATGAAATCACGGTGCCGTGTTTGCGCGCGGCTTTCATGGCTTCAATAACGACTTCGGGGGCTGTTTCGGAAAGAGCCGCAAAAATCCCGCCCGTATGGAGCCATCTTACGCCGTCTTCGCCGAAGATTTTTTCCCAATCGAAGTCGCCCGCCTTTAATTTAGAGCATGCGGAATTGCCGCGGTCGGAACAGCCCACCGCACCGCGCACGCCGAAGCCGCGCTCGGTGAAGTTCAATGGATTGCGCACGTTTTTGCCTACGCCGTCGCTTTCAAACCACTTGACGTATTTCATGTCAACGCCGCCCTGCAAGATGAAGTCTTCAAGCAAATAGCCGATTTCGTTTTCGACAAACGCGCTCGCAAGAGCAGCCCTAAGCCCGAAACAGCGGCGCAAGCCCCTTGCAACGTTGTATTCTCCGCCGCCTTCCCACGCGGTGAAACTGCGGGCAATGCGCGTGCGCGTATCGCCCGGGTCGAGGCGCAGCATCACTTCGCCAAGAGACAAAATATCGTATTTGCAATCGTTTGAGGACTTAACTTTAATCATATTGGTAATTTTTTTGTTAATGAGTTTAAAGATTTTCAAAAAAGACAAAAAACACAAGCATTTTTTAAAAAATCGAAAGCTCAGAAATCAGCTTCTTACAGAAGATGTGCGGATAACCAGTTCGCCCTCGCAATCGAAATGCCCGTTGCCCTGTCCTTTCGCGACTGCGTAGAACGCCTTGCGCACCGCTATGTCAACAGACTGTCGGTAGGACGTGATGGACGGCATAAAGCATGCGGAAGTTGAAATATCGTCAAAACCGGTTATCAGAATATCATGCGGAACGCGAATACCCGCCTGTGCAAAGCGTTTTATTATGCTCATTGCAATGACGTCGGAAGCGCAGACAACGGCGTCGGGCAAATCGCCCTTTTTCAAGATTATTTCAGCCAAATCGACGCCCGAATCCATATCGTTTTCGCAAAGGCTGTTTAGCGAATACGCCTGCGCGAACCTTTCACCGGTGAAAGAATTTAAAAATGCCGTTTCCCTTCGGGAATGGATGGATGTGTTTCGGCGGGCAAAAACAACTTTTGAAACTTTTTGCTCCAAAAGATGGCTTCTGATTGAGTTCATCGCCAAATTTTCGTCAACCGACGCCGAAAGCTTCAACTCGCCGTCCTCCCCGTGCCCGATTCTTGCAATTGGGATTTCCTTGAAATCTGAAAGCCACGACATGTTGCCGTATGAACCGACGATTATGATGCCGTCAACATTGTGCTTGTAAAGCGGGCGCAAACTCTGCTCGGAAACGGAGCGGTTTGTAAGCCCCACCAAAAGTATTGAGAAATTTTCATCGTTTGCGACTTTTTGAAGCTCGCCTATCACCTTCGTAAAAAATGGGTCGTAAAAGTCGTAAACCACCACCCCGATTGTCGCGCTCTTTTTGCCTTTCAAGGAAAGCGCAGCAAGGCTCGGAACATAGTTCATCTTTTTTGCAAGGCTTTCAACTTCTTTGATGATTTCGCTTCTTATGCCGATTTCTTCCGCCCTGCCCGACAGAACCCTCGAAACCAAAGAGGTTGAAACTCCCAATTTTTTCGCTATGTCTTTTTGCGTGACTTTCATACAGACTAAATATATAAATTTTCCTCATTCTGCAAAAGCGGGCGCGTTTTGTCGAGTTTTTAAATAAAAAAGATTGACTAAGTGTTCAATCGAATGAGATTATGAAAAGTGCTTATGGTACATTTTATAAACGACAATTTTCTTTTGCTAAACGAAACATCGAAAGAGCTGTATTTCAAATACGCAAAACCGATGCCCATCATAGACTTCCACTGCCATCTCCCTCCACAGGAGATTGCCGAAGACAAGCACTGGGAAAACATCGCCCAAGTTTTTTTGGGCGGCGACCACTACAAGTGGCGCGCAATGCGCTCAAACGGCATTGACGAAAAATTCATAACAGGCGACGCCTCAGACCGCGAAAAGTTTGAAAAATTCGCGGAAACAATGCCAAAACTTTTGAGAAATCCCATCTACCACTGGACCCATCTTGAACTCGCGCGCTTTTTCGGCATAGACGACGTTCTGCTAAGCCCGAAAACATCCGACGAAATTTGGAGCCGCGCAAACGAAGTCCTGCAAAACGGGCTTGGCGCGAGAAAGTGCATGAAAGTCGCCTACGACGTAAAAACCGTATGCACCACCGACGACCCCGCAAGCGACTTGAAATACCATAAGCAAATAGCAAAAGAAAACATCGGCGTAAAAGTCCTGCCGACTTTCCGCCCCGACAAGGCGCATTCGGTAGAAGCTCCGCAAGCTTTTGCCTCATACATGAAAGAGCTTGGCGAAAGCGCAAACATTGAAATCGAAAAATTTGAAGACCTGATTGCGGCTCTCAAAAACCGCCACGACTATTTCCACTCAATGGGTTGCCGAATGTCCGACAACGGCGTTCCCACCCTCTGGCACGAAGAGGCTTCCGAAAGCGAATTGGACGCAATTTTAAAAACCGCCATGTCGGGAAAGCCCGTTTCCGAAAAAGAGCTTGCGCAGTTTAAAAGCGCGGTTTTAACGCAGTGCGCGATTATGGACTACGACTGCGGCTGGACTCGCCAGCTCCACATAGGGCCAATGCGCAACAATAACGCAAAAATGCTAAAATCCATCGGGGTTGACACGGGTTTTGACTCAATCGGAGAAGCAAATTTCGCGCTTCCGCTTTCAAAGCACTTGGACAATCTGAATTCGATGGACGCGCTCGGCAAAACAATTCTTTACAATCTGCACCCGAAAGACACTGAAATGCTCGCTACGATGGCGGGAAATTTCCAAGACAGTCTCTGCCCGGGAAAAATCCAATACGGCGCGGGATGGTGGTTCTTGGACCAGATTGACGGTATGAAAAAACAGACGGAAGCCCTTTCTTCCCTCGGACTTTTAAGCAGGTTTGTGGGAATGCTCACAGACTCGCGCTCATTCCTTTCCTACTCGCGCCACGAATATTACCGCAGAATTTTGTGCAATCTCTTGGGAGACGAAATGGAAAAGGGCATTTTGCCGAACGATTTGGAGCTTGTCGGTCAAATGGTTTCCGACATATCATACAACAACGCCGCAAACTATTTCAAATTCTAATACAACTTACAGGAGGAAAACATGCTGAAAATTGGTTTAATAGGCTTGGGGCCGATAGGCTCGCTTCACATCGACAATCTGACTTCGGGCGCGGTAAAAGATGCCGAACTTTCATGCGTGTGCGACATGCGCAAAGTGGACAATCCTAAAATCGCCGATATCCCGTTTTACTCAGACATCGACCAGATGATAAAAGAAGGGGGCGCGGACGCAATCGTTATCGCAACCCCCTCTTTCACTCACTTTGAGCTTGCGAAAAAATGCCTGCTTGCAGGCAAAAATGTCCTTGTCGAAAAGCCGATATCGCTTTGCACTGCCGATGCAAAGAAGTTGGAAGCCCTCGCGAAAGACTGCGGAAAAATTTGCGCCGTCATGTTAAACCAACGCACAACTCCGATTTACAAGCGCATAAAAGAGATGGTTTCTTCGGGAGAAATCGGCAAGGTAAACAGGGTGTCGTGGAACATGACAAACTGGTTCAGACCCCAGATTTACTTTGACATGAGCGCATGGCGCGGGCTTTGGAAAGGCGAAGCGGGCGGAGTGCTCATAAATCAGGCAATCCACAACATCGACGCTTTTGCGTGGATTTTCGGCTTGCCGCAGTCGCTCAGAGCGTGGTGCAAGTTCGGCAAATACCACAATATTGAAGTGGAAGACGAAGTGACCTGCTATATGGAATACCCCGAAAACATGACGGCTACTTTCATAACTTCAAGCGGAGAGCACCCCGGATCAAACAGATTTGAAATTTCGGGCGACAAAGCCTACGTTGTCTCCGAAGACGGCAAGCTTAAAATCCACAAGTTTGTTGGCGGTTCGCTACGCGAGTTTACGCTTGACACAAAGTACGCTTTCGGCACTCCCGAAACGGTTGAAACAGTGGAAGAGTTTGAAGGCAAAGGCGGGCAGCACGCGGAAGTCATGAACAACTTTGTTTCGGCGTGCCTTGGCAAGTCAAAGTGCGATTACGACGCCTCGCAGGGCGTGCTGTCTCTTACTCTTGCAAACGCAATGCTTCTTTCGTCGTTTAAAAATTCGGAAATTCCCGTTCCGTTCGACGATGAATTGTATGCAAAAATTCTCGCAGAAAAACAGGCGTCGAGCGAACTTCGTAAAGAGGTGCGCAAAGATTTCATCTTGGACTTCAAAAAATCATTCCGCTAAAATGCAAAAACACGCGACAGGATACGATTATGTTCCCGACGGCGGAAGCCGAAAAGTCGTAAAAGACGGCGAATTGAAATTTGCGGCGGCAGGGCTTGACCACGGACATATATACGCGATGACCCAAGGCATGCTTTCAACGGGCGCGGAATGCAAATACGTCTGGGATTTCGATAAAAACAAAATCGCGGAATTTCAAAAACGCTTCTCGTTTATAAAAGCCGCAAGCTCACTTGAAGAAATATTATCAGACCCCGAAATTAAGCTGGTTGCCAATGCGGGAATACCCGCAAAACGCTTCGACATGGGGAAAAAAGTTTTAAGCGCGGGCAAAGACTTCTTTGTGGACAAGCCCCCTTTTACGACCTTGGCGCAGCTCGAAGAAGCCGAAAGTCTCGCAAAAGAAACAGGGAAAAAATATATGCCCTACTTCGCCGAAAGAGTGCATAACGAAGCGGCGGAAAAGGCGAACGAACTGGTAAAATCGGGCGCAATAGGCAAGGTTTTGCAAGTCCTGATTTTGGCGCCCCACAGGCTTTCAAAAAACGCCCGCCCCGAATGGTTTTTCAAAAAAGACCTGTACGGCGGAATCTTGTGCGACATAGGCTCGCACCAGTTTGAGCAGTTTTTGGAATTTACGGGCTGCGACGAAGCCGAAATTTTGAGCGCGAGGGCGGAAAACATGGCAAATCCCGAATACCCCGAATTGCAGGATTTCGGGGAGGCTCTCGTCAAAACGAAAAACGGGGCGTCATGCTATTGCAGGGTTGACTGGTTTACGCCCGACGGGCTTCCCGTATGGGGAGACGGCAGAACTTTCATTTTGGGCACAAAAGGATACATCGAAATACGCAAATACATAGACTATTCAAAAGAAGGCAATCCGCCCCAGACTTTGTACTGCGCCGACAGCCTCGGAGTGCGCCGCATAGACTGCCGCGGGCTGGGCTTCCCTTTCTTTGCAAACTTCGCCCTCGACATATTAAACAGGACAGAAAACGCGATGGCGCAATCGCACGCATTCGCGGCGGCTCGGCTATGCCTTAACGCGCAGTTAAAAGCAGACCAAAATTTCAACACTAAAAATCCATCATGAGCGAACAATCCAAAACTACAAATCTCCAGCTTGAAGCGGACAGAAAAAAAATCCTGAACGCGAAAGCGCAAGGCAAGCTTGCAACAATTAAAACTTACCTGAAATATTCTGCCCCCGGTTTTTTGCAAAGCGCGACAACGCTTGGCGGAGGATCTCTCGCATCCGCCCTGTATCTCGGCGTTTTGGGCGGATGCTGCTTTATGTGGCTCCAGCCTTTTGCAATGGTTTTGGGCATAATTACATTGTCGGCAATAGCATACATATCGCTATCCATAACCGAAAAGCCGATGCGCGAACTGAACTCGAACATAAGCCCGATTTTGGGCTACGGTTGGGCGGTCGCCTCAATGGTGGCGTGTCTTGTGAACGCAATGCCGCAATTTGCGCTGGGAGTCGCGTCCATCCAGCAAAATATTTTCAGCGGCATCGTGCCAATGGGAAAAGTTAGCGAATGCGTGATAACTTTCTGCTTCTTCTTGGCGGCAATGGGGCTTATTTTGCTCTACTCCGCGGGCGGCAAGGCGGCAAAAATCTTTGAGCGCATCATCACTTTGAGCGTCGCAACGATTGTAATATGCTTTTTCAGCGTCGTCATATTTCTTGCGACTCAGGGCGAAATCGACTGGGCAAAAGTATTCAGGGGCTTTATCCCCAATCTGTCAGTGTTAAGCGCGCCATCTCCCGACTTTATGGTTTATTTGAACCAACTCGGCGACGGTGCAAGGGAATTTTGGTCAAGCTCCATCGTAAAAGAACAGCGCGATGTCATAATTTCAGCCTCCGCGATGGCGGTCGGAATCAACATGACATTCCTCTTCCCCTATTCAATGTTAAAAAAGGGCTGGGACAAAGACTTCCGCGGGCTTGCGATTTTCAACCTCTGTTCAAGCCTCTTCATTCCGTTTTTGCTCGCGACCTCCTGCATCGTGATTGCGGCGGCTTCGCAATTCCACGCAAAGCCCGTGGACGGCTTGGTTGATGCGGCTTGGTCAACAAACCAAGTGCAAGGCGAAATCGTAAAATCTGTCCCGATGGCATACGTCGATAATTCGGGCAAGTACCAAAACTACATAAAAGAGCTTGTGCCAAACGGCGCAAAGGTAATTTATTTAACGCTTCAAAAAGACAAGGCTCTTCCGCCGGAAAACCTCGTAGCCCCCTATCTCAACCTGCTTGAAAAAAGTATGATAAGCCAAGGAAACAACGCTCTCGGATTCCTTCCTATTTCCGCAAAACTTGCGTTAATGCAAAACCAAAACAAGGTTGAAAAGCAAGTGGTTTCAATGCTCGTAAAAAGAGACGCAATGAATCTTGCCTCTACGCTTGCCCCGCTCGTCGGAGACAAAGTCGCAAAATACATCTTCGGGCTTGGCGTTTTCGGAATGGCGATGAACGCTACGCTTATGAACATGCTTATATGCGGTCTTTGCTTCGCTGAAATTTTCGGAAAATTCGGCAACCGCAAATGGGAGATAATCGGGTCGTCCCTCGTATTTTTCAGCGCGTGCGTATCGCTCTTTTTGGCGGGAGCAAAAATGTGGCTTGTTATCTACGCAGGCGTGATAACAATGGTGCTTCTGCCCGTTGCAAGCGGCTCGTTCCTCGCTATATTAAACAGCAAAAACATATTAAAAGACGCCGCTCCGCGCGGTCTTTCAAGAGTTGCGTGGAACGCCCTTTTGGGAATGACGCTCCTTTGCACTTCGATTGCAAGCCTTTACGTTTTGCACAGCAAAATAGGGATTGCGGGACCGATTGCGTTCTTTACATTTATGGCGGTTGTTGTAATAAACTACATTCTCTTGCAAAATAAAAAGAAAAACGCATAAAAAATTTAAAGACGCACCCGAAAAAGTGCGTCTTTTTTTAGCTTAAAAAAGCTTGTGAAAAGGACAAAACAGACTTTAATTTAACTCCATAATGAAAAATATTTTTGACATCAAAAACAAAGTAATCGTGGTAACAGGCGCAACAGGCGTCCTCGCGGGAGCCGCCGCAAAATACTTGGCAAGCCAAGGCGCAAACGTCGTGTTTTTGGGCAGGCGCGAAGAAAAGCTGCAAGAAGCGGT
This sequence comes from Intestinicryptomonas porci, assembly GCF_033971905.1. Classification (NCBI taxonomy): domain Bacteria; kingdom Pseudomonadati; phylum Verrucomicrobiota; class Opitutia; order Opitutales; family Intestinicryptomonadaceae; genus Intestinicryptomonas; species Intestinicryptomonas porci. The sequence continues at coordinate 121,190 of NZ_JALBUT010000005.1, read as the reverse complement.
TGCCGCCGCGAAAAAATCGGGAAGCGACGCAATGTACTGCGTCTGCGACGTGCTGGACAAATCGTCCCTCGAAAAGGCAAACGAAGCAATTTTGGCAAAATACGGCAGAATTGACGTCCTGATAAACGGTGCGGGCGGAAACATGCCAGGGGCAACCATAACTCCCGACAAAACTTTCTTCGACCTCGATTTCGCGCAGTGGCAGGCAGTTTTAAGCCTCAATTTGGGCGGAACTGTCTTGCCGACTTTGGTATTCGGCAAATCCTTTGAACGCCAAAAAAAGGGCGTTGTAATCAACTTCTCCTCAATGTCGTCAACCCAGGCTCTCACAAGGGTTATGGGGTATTCAAACGCAAAAGCGGGCGTTGACAACCTCACAAGGTGGCTCGCGGTGGAATTTGCAAAGAAATTCGGCTCTGGCGTAAGAGTAAATGCCCTTGCCCCAGGATTTTTCATAAGCGACCAAAACAGGGCTCTTTTGACAAATCCCGACGGCTCTTACACTGAACGCGGCAACGATGTAATCAAAAAAACGCCTTTCGGCAAGTTCGGCGTCGCCGAAGACTTGTTTGGCACAATACATTTCCTCGCAAGCGACGCTTCGGCTTTCCTGACGGGTACGGTAATTCCCGTTGACGGCGGCTTTTCGTGCTTTTCGGGAGTATAAAGGAGATTTTCAAAATGAAAGAGTATTTGACAGAAGGATTCAGGTGGTACGGAAAGCGCGACCACGTAAGCTTGCAATATATTCGCCAGTCAGGGGCAACCGATGTGTTCTCGTCCTTGCACGAAATTCCATACGGCGAAGTTTGGAGCATAGACGCGATTAAAGCGCACCAAAAAATCTGCGCCGATGCGGGGCTTAACTGGTCGGTAGTGGAATCCCTGCCCGTACACGAAGACATAAAAACACAGCGCGGCAACTGGAAAAAATACATAGAAAATTACAAAATAAGCCTGCGAAACCTCGCAGAATGCGGAATAAAAATCATAATTTACAATTTCATGCCCGTTCTCGACTGGATTAGAACCGACTTGAAATTCAGGCTGCCTGACGGCTCGCGCTGCCTGCGCTTTGACGCGGCGCAATTCGCGGCATTCGACATGTTCGTCTTAAAAAGAAACGGTGCAGAAAACACATATTCGGAAGAAATAAAATCCCGCGCAAAAAAATTCTTCGACGCCCTTTCGCCAAGCCAAATTTCCGAATTTGAAAGCTCCATCATGGACGTTTTCCCGGGATGCAAAATGGGCTTGAAGGCGGAAGACCTGCGCAGAATGCTCGCAAATTACGAGGGCATTGACGAAAAGAAATTGAAGGAAAACCTCGCATACTTCTTAAGGGAAGTCACTCCTGTCGCCGCCGAACTGGGGCAGAAAATGGCAATACACCCCGACGACCCGCCATTTGACGTTTTGGGACTTCCGCGCATTGCAAGCAATGTTGAAGATTTTAAAGACATTGTAAATTCCTGCGATAATTCCGCAAACGGAATTTGCTTCTGCACGGGCTCTTTGAGCGCAAGCGCGAAGAACGACCTGCCAAAAATGATAGACGAGTTGCAGGACAAGATTTTCTGCACCCACCTGCGCTCCACAAAAATAGAAGAGGACGGCTCTTTCTACGAAGCGGGACATCTGGAAGGCGGAGTTCCGATGCCTGTTGTCGTCGAAAAGCTGATGGAATTGCAGGGCAAGCGCAAGGCTGCGGGCGAGCCGCTCTTGGTTTTCCGCCCCGACCACGGAAGAGACATGGCAGACGACCTTGAAAAGAAATTCCCCGACAATCCCGGCTATAACTTCATAGGCAGAATGAAAGGGCTTGCCGAAATCCGCGGACTGATGCGCGGAATCATGTATAAAGATTCAAAATAAGAAAACAAAAAGCGGAAACACAATTCCGCTTTTTTTATTTCTGCCTAACACCTTGCGCAAAATTTATCATATTTGATTTTTAGAAAATCCTTTTCCGGAAGAAAGATATGTAAATTCATTTAAATTGAACGCAAAAAAAAGACTTCGGGAATCGAAGCCTTTTGCAATTATTTATATAAAGCTTATTCTTACTGTGGAAGAACTTCTATGCCGGCTATTTGAGGGTCGCGCTTGTCCCCTTCAAAGCGCGGCGCGCCGCCATACAAGTGAATGTTAATCTTGCCTTCGGCGTCAGACGGAATGTCCTTAAATTCTTCGATTACTGCCTTGCATGGCATTCCCGCTTCTTTTACCACGTCGTAGTCTTTTAGAACTTCTTTGCCGTTGATTTTAACATTGAACGCCCTCTGGTTAGGTTTCCTGTCTTCGCCTTGATCGACAAAGTGCAGGCGCACGGTGTAAAGCGAACCCGGCTTGCCCGAAAGATATGCGTTATAAGAACAGTCAGCCCAGCGCACTGTTCTATAAACGTCTTTGGGCGCGGGATTTTTTAGTCCGTAGGTCTTCATGTCCTGCGTTGAGTATCCCATCCAGATTTCCATTCCCCCGGGGTCTTTTTCAAAGTTGCCGCGGTTGTATCCTCCGCAATTTATGCGCACTGCATCTTTGCGGACAGGCTCGCGCGCGATAAAGTCAAAACCGTTTTTGCCCCACTTTTCGTTGTTGACGTCGGCATTTTTGTTTTGCGAAACGTACAAAGACTCCTTTACCTTTACATTCCAGCCGTCAACCTTAATTACGGGAGAATCTCCTTTCAAGTCTTCCTTTCGGCATTCGATTGCAATGCACTTGGTTTCGTTCGGAACAAGCGAGACGTAATTATCGGAATAGAACGCGGGCAAAATTCTCTTTTTTGACTTTTTGCCCTGCAACTGCAAGTGCGCCATAAGCGCAATGTTTGGCGTCTTATTTTTGATTATCATTTCCAAAACTACCCGATTGCCGACCATGCGCATATTCGTCTTGGTTTCGAGCAGGACTTCCGGCAGATTGTTTAAGTCTTTCATGTCGTCGGCAGAAGCAAGCCAATTATCGTCATTTAAGCGTTTTGAATCCGCAGGATTTGCCGCGCAATTATGCCAATAGAAGTTTTCAGAAACCAAACTTTTGTCGCTAAAAAGTTTTAACTTTATGAAATGAACCTTGCTTGTTTCTTTCGGAAATTTCACATCGGCAATTTTTTCGACACTGGTTTTGCCGACTTTGATTGCGCTAAAATTCTTTTTAAAAGCGACAGTTCCGTCCAAATTATAAACGGCAAGTTCAGCCCTCAGCCCTGAAAGCGGATTTCGTGTGTGGTTTACAATTTGAATAACGCCGCCGTCAGCTTCGCTATACTGAATATGGATTGGCTCGTTGGCGTTTTTAATGGCAAAGAATGTCGCGTTTGGCTCCAAGTCGTATTGAATCATCTGCCAGACGAAGCTCGGCTGTGCGGGGATTGTCATCCAAAGCAAAACACCCTGCGCGGGGTTAAACATTCTGGAAAGCCTGCCCTCATACATCGCCTTGTGCGACTCATAATTCATAATTTGCGATTTGCGCACAAAGTCAGGCAAATTGATTGGCGCGCCAAGGCGTGTTGTCATGAAGCGGATATGCTTTCTGCCGTCTCCTGCGCAATAGTTGTGCTCCGCCCAGGAATCCGTCACGCCAAACCATTCGCTTTTTGGGAACATGCCTTGAATGGACTCAATGGTGGGAACAGACAGCGCGCCGATTTCGGTTTTGAAAGTTTCGTTTTTATTGAAGCGCGGACTTTCCATATAACGCTGAAATGCGACTTGCGGAAACCAGCAGTAAGGCCCGCCCGAATTAAAGCCAAGCTTGTCTCCCGAATTTGCCTGATAATGGCGAAGCGGATCAAGCTCCAAAACCAGCGCGCGCATCTTGTCGTTTAAATACTTGGGCGGAGTAGCCTCGTTTCTCCCGCACCACAAGACGATTGACGGGTGGTTGCGGTAATTTAAAATCTTGTCGCGCATATTGGAAAGATAAACCAAATTGTTTTGCGGCTCTGCAAACTGCCAAAACTCCTCCCAGAGCATAATTCCGTATTTGTCGCAAAACTCCGCAAGCTCATCGGTTCTGCTTTGACCGCCCCAGTTTCTAATCATGTTTAAATTTGCGTCGCGGTGCATTTTAACCTGCGTTTCAAGCCTGTCGAGGTTTAGACGCTTCAAGGATTCGTCCATACCCCAGTTTCCGCCTTTCATAAATACCCTTACGCCGTTTATGGAAAGCGCGAAATTTTTGTTGCCCTCCTCAAAATACTCGAACTTGCGAATACCGAAATTAAGGTTTCTGACATCGCTTTCGCGCCCTTCGACATCAACAGACAACTCAAGCTTGTACATTTCAGGCTTTCCCAGCCCGTTGCACCACCAAAGGCGAGGATTTTTTATGTTGAGCTGCTCAAATTCCTGCGGAGTAAATTTTATAACCGCACTTTCCCAGCCTTTTAATTCGATTTCCTTTTTAAGTTTCACGCCCTCAAACTCAATTTTTACCAATGCCTTTTTGGGATATTCAGATACATTCTTGACGGGAACATCTATCGACACCGTTGCCAAATCCAGCTTCGACAAATCGGGCAAGTCTGTTTTTACATAGGGATCTTCCAACAAGACATCGCCGCTTGCCGCCAAATATACGCGGTTCCAAATGCCGCTGTTTCTGTCGCGAATACCCGACTGCCAGTCCCAGCCCTGAGAGCTCGAAAAGCTTGCCGCGTCCATGCAAGACTCTCCCCCGCAAGGTCCGCTCGTCGTTCCCATTGTGTGTTCCGACGGAATGCCGGGGTTGGGCGGCGGAGAAACCCTGACCGCAATAACCGACGGCTTGCCCGCGTCCACTTTAAAATCTTTTGTGATGTCGAAATTTTCCCTGATAAACGCGCCGTTTATGTTGCCTAATTTTCTGCCGTTTAGCCAGACTTCGGAATTGTAGTTTACGCCCGTAAATTTCAGCCAAATGCGCCTTCCTTTAAAATCTTCGGGAATATTTACGACAGTCCTGTACCACCAATCCTTGCGACACAAAGACTCGGGGATTTTTTCGGGGCGATTGTTTTCGTCATACAAAGGCTCGTCATAAATCTTGTTATTTACAAGAGTTGTAAGAACCGTTCCCGGGACTGTCGCCTTATGCCAATTTTGAGGCTCGTAAGAAAGGGTTGAAAGCTTCTTGCCCTCTGCGGGAAGCTTGGTTTGGTTTTGCTCAAACCAGTCCCCTTTCAGAGCTTCCTCATGGACGATTTCAGAATCCTGCAACATCCACCCCGAATTAAGCTCGATTTTATCCAAATTTTGCGAAAACAAAGTTGAAAACGCAAAAAGACTAATCCCCGCACAAACATATAATCTTTTCATGATAAAAGAATTAAATTCAATTTCTTTGATTGTCAAGATACCAAATTCAAAACACAAAAAAGAGCGCAGCTTCCCGCGCCCTTTTGACTTATGCCTTTATAAACTTATAAACTATTTCCTTAAATTCTTTTTCAAGTCTTCAAGCCATTTTCTGCCGAAAGGCAAAACATATCCGTAATTAATGCTGTTTTCTGTTATTGTCGGGCATCCATTTATAAAATTGTTATTTTTCAATTTTGCGATGTATTCTCTACTCTTTGCCTCGTCGCGCCCGACGCCGATGCCGTTAGAGTAAATATACGCAAATGTTAGCGGAACATCTATTTTGCTTCCCTGCCTTTCCATTTCTTTTAAAATCTCTAGCCCCTCCGCAACATTTGCCTCAACTCCGACTCCCGTTATCAAATGGTGCGCCTTGCGGAGTTTTATGCCACTATCCTTTGCATTCAATTTTTCCATTTCAAGAAGAGTATCCCACGCGAGTTTTTCATCGCGATATTCGGGCGGATCAAAGTTCTTGTTTTCTGTTGCATAGCGGTAAACCGTAAACAAAGCTTCTTTTTTGTTTATGCCGCGCCTAATGAGTTCATTTAGAAATTTTGTCGCAAACTCCTTGTTTAAAGGCGCGCGGTTTTTGTAAATGGAATGCCTGCCCCTTAGCGCGCTTGTAATTCCAAAGACATCATCAGGCGAAATTTTTTTATAAAGCGCGTCAATCTTTTTTTCGTCTTTTTCAAGCCCCGCCACGCCATTTTCCATGCAGTAAATCAAGACGGCAGGCGCGTATGTTCCGCATCTTTTATCTTCGGAAAGATTCTTTAAAATTTCGACCGCTTTTTTCTCGTCTTTTTCGACTCCCAAGCCGCATAAATAATGGGTTGCAAGGCGTTCCATTGCCTCGTTTTTGTTGTAGGAATTTCTCTTTTTCGCCGCAATGTTTGCAACTTCAAACGCCTTCTTCAAGTCGCTGCTCGGTCGGTTTTCGAGAGCGTAAAACCTGTAAATATATTCGAGTTTTTCGCCTTCGTATTTTGGAGAATGGATTGCCATCTGATAGAGCCTGTCAATCCTCTCAAATTTTTCAGGGTGCTTGTGCGACGGGATTTCAGTGCCTGCAAGATTTAAAACAGCCTCCACATCATTTGGATTTTTTTGAACGAGCAATTCATTCAGATAATCTTTGCGCGATTTTTCTGCTTCGCTCCAAAAACCATATTCGTATAAAAATTTTACCATAAGCGAAAGCTGTTTTGTATTCAAACTTTCCGCTTTTCTGAAAAGCTCTTCTGATTTTTCCTCATTTTTGGTAACGCCCAAGCCTTTCTTGTAAAGGATTGCAAAAATTTCGTCTTTTATAAACGGCTTTATCTTCTTTGACGAATTTAAATATTTTACGAGAGCCGAATACCTTTTTTGGTGAGCAAATACCTTAAAAATGCTTGAATCTGAAAACGCGTCAAAATATTTATCGTCCCTATTTCGCCCTATTTGGCATGCTTCTTTCACAAGCGCGTCATCTGGCAAAATTTTTGATAAACGCGTTAAAGCATCAGTTTGCTCAAAAGTATCCGTATATCCATTTTCGACGGCTTCCCTGTACAACTTCAAAGCCTCTTCAAGATTGCCTGCTTCCAAAAGCTTTTGGCATTCCTTCATGCAGAAGTCGGCAGTTCGGTTTTCCTTGCTGTAATTATTGGCAATTTCGATAATTTCACTCGGCAATTTAATTTCGATTATCTTTCCATTTACGAAAGTATTGCGGGTCTCTTGAATTTCCAAGATGTCCCTCAACACCCAATCTTTGTGTTCACCTTTTAAATTTTTGAGATTTCCAATATACTCTCTTAAAAGTTTTTTTGCGCCTTCAATATCTTTTTCGGTATTCCTGCCCTCGCACATGCAAAACAGCACATACTGCAAAAAGCCTATATTGCGGCATTCTTTATCATTTTCGAGATGGCTTTTTAAAATCTTAAACGCAAGTTTTCTGTCTTCCGAATCTTCCTGCTCTTCGCAAGCCTCGATGTCGGAAAGATAGCCATGCATTTTAATTTTCATCAAGTCTTCTTTTGACAAGTTGAAAGACTTGTCGGTTTTGATTTCCTCAAGAATTTTTTTGCCGCTTGGCGACCTTGCCAAAAAATCGGCATAGTTTAAAACTCCGAAATTTTTTAGTATAAATTTCGCGAAATCTTCATTAAAAATTATATTAAGAGAATATAGCGGAGGAAAGCCTTGGATTTCGCTTTTGAATTTTGCCATAAATTCCCGCGATTTTTCCAAATTTTCCGCGCCGCCCAATTTTTCAAAGACATAGGCAAGCTTCAATATTTCAAACGGAGTTTCCTTCCTTGCCTGCAACCTATCTTTGATTTCGGCATAATTCGGATTTTTGGATAGCATGTCAATTTCAATTAAAACTCTTTCAAAAAGAAGTTTATCTTCGCGCTCTTTTGCAAAAGTTTCGCTTTTTAAAAGCTCTTCCAAAAGTCCGCGAACCAAGCTAAAATTGCGTTCATTTTGACTTTTATTTATTGCAAACGCATTCGTCATTGAAAACCAAATTGGAAAAACAGCAAAGTTTGAAGTGTTTTTGAAATTAGAAGATACAAAGGAGGTCAATTCATCTTTAATTTGAGCATCGTCAGTTGTAAGCAAGTGGTAAAAAGTTTTGTCGATCGGATTAAAAGAGTGGTTTTTCTTGTACTCTTTTAGAAGCTTTAAATATTCAGCCTTGTAATACGGCTTTTTTTCTTTGCTGTTTTCAAGAATCTCAAAAACAAAATTCAAAACTCTATACTCCGGCAATACATTCTTGCCTTTTATTTCTTCATATATTTTTTCTGCCTCGGTTAAAAAGAAATCAAAATTTTCATCTCTTGATAAATTGCTATCCAACATAATTGCAAGTGCGCACTTTTGCGCGATGCCGCTTATGTTCATGCCGAAAATATCGTCTCTATAAATTTCGGCATAAGATGACAATGCCATTTCTTTCATGATAAACCCGACATCATCAGGATTTATTATATACATATTGTCGCCGTACACCAAGTCTGCGCTCGGCGCATTTTTAATTTCGGCATTTTCTTTAAATTTCGGCAAAAGCATATCAAGCCCTGTTTTTAGCAGGAAAAATTGCCCCGAAACAAATACATTTGCGCCCTTTTTCAAATCGCCCACGATTGTCAGTTTTTGCTCAGAATCTGCGGAAAAAATAAAAGTAAATTTTGAGCCGTCCTGCCAAAACTCCCGTTTAACAGACTTTTCAAAGTCTGAAAACGCGAGATTATCGGACATTTCGCCCGCAAAAGATACGGAATTTAAAAGCGACGTTAAAGCCAGAACAAAAGTAAAAATGTATTTTTTCATTACGGGAAAGAGGTTATAGACGAGATTTAAGAGACGCCAACAGGTTAAACTATTAAATAACAATTTGTCAATCATAGAATTACAGGATTGGCCGCCGAAACAATAAAAATTGACTTTTTTCGGTATCTATTCGAGAATTTAAAGCCATTATGAAAAAAGAAGAATTTAAAAAGGCATTTGAAGAAAAACGCCAAATGGTTGAAGACGCTATAGAAAAATATCTCCCGCCATCGGACGCACGCCCGTCGCTCATACACCAGGCAATGCGCTACTCCATGAAAGTCGGCGGCAAACGCCTGCGCCCCATCTTGCTTTTGGCGTCTTACGAACTCCTGCCGTCATCATTAGACCCGCTTCCAGCATGCGTCGCAATCGAGAGCATGCACACCTATTCGCTAATCCATGACGACCTTCCCGCAATGGACAATTCCGACTTGCGAAGGGGAAAGCCCACCTGCCACAAGCAGTTTGACGAAGCCATGGCACTCCTTGCGGGAGACGCTCTTTTGACATTCTCGCTCTGGTTCTTGGCAGAATCTTACAAGGATAGCCCCAAAGTTGCGGCAAACTTGGTGCGCGACCTCGGAGAAGCGGGCGGCAGTTTCAAGATGATTGGCGGGCAAGTCGAAGACGTGCTCGGAGAGCGCGACGGCAAAATGACGCCCGAAAAGCTAAACTTCATCCACGAAAACAAAACAGCGGCTCTCATTACGGCGGCTATCACGATGGGCATACGCCTTGCGGATTCATCGGACGATGAAAAATTCAAGCTCGCAAGGGAAATCGGCTACAACGTCGGCATGGCTTTCCAGGTAATCGACGACATTTTGGACGCGACAAGCGACACCGAAACCATGGGCAAAACTGTGCGTCTCGACGCGGCTGACGGAAAGCTCACATATGTCAACTTGTACGGCATTGAAAAATCGCGCGAGATTGCGGCGGATTTCTCAAACAAGGCGATAGAAGCCTGCAAAAAGCTTACGGGAAAAGACGAAAGCTTCTTGAAGGACTTGATTTTATATATGCAAAACCGCATCAACTAAAAGGGAAATTATGGTAGTAGAACCCAAAGTGAAAGGTTTTTTGTGCATCACTTCGCATCCGAAGGGCTGCACAAAAAACGTTGAAAATCAAATCGAATACGTAAAGCAAAAAGGTGCAATGAAAAACGGCTGCAAAACAGCCTTAATCATCGGCGCATCAACAGGATACGGACTGGCAAGCCGCATATGCGCGGCGTTCGGTTGCAATGCAGACACAATTGGCGTTTTCTTTGAACGCCCCGCCGATCCCGAAAGAGGCAGAACCGCAAGCGCGGGCTGGTACAACACTGTTGCGTTTACCAAAAAAGCCGAAGAGGCAGGTCTTTACGCCGCCAACATAAACGGCGACGCCTTTTCAGATGAAATCAAGCAAAAGACGATTGAAGCCATAAAAAATTCACCCTCCGGCAAGGTCGATTTAATCGTCTATTCTCTCGCTTCCCCCCGCCGCACAGATCCCAAAACGGGCGAAACATACAAGAGCGTATTAAAAGCGGTCGGAGAACCCGCGCGCAACAAGTCTCTTGATACCGACAAGGGGCAGATTGTGGAAGTGACCGTTCCGGTTGCAACGGAAAAGGAAATTTCAGACACCATAAAAGTAATGGGCGGCGAAGACTGGGAGCTTTGGATTAAAGCCCTCGACGAAGCCGGCGTGATTGCGGAAGGCTGTACGTCGCTTGCCTACACCTACATCGGGCCCAAGCTCACCTACCCGATTTACCGCGAAGGCACAATCGGGCAGGCAAAAAAAGATTTGGAAAAAGCCGCAGAACGAATAGACGCCACATTAAAAATCCATCGCGGAAAAGCTTTTATTTCAGCGAACAAGGCTCTTGTGACGCAGGCAAGCTCGGCTATTCCCGTAGTTCCCTTATATATTTCAATACTTTACAAGGTAATGAAAGAAAAAGGCATACACGAAGGCTGTATCGAACAAATTGAGCGACTCTTTTCAACCCAGCTTTACAACGACAACTGCCTGAACTATCAGGACGACGGTCTTGTCCATATCGACGACCTTGAAATGCGCCAAGACGTTCAAGACGGCGTTTTCGGGCTTTGGGACAAAATCGAAACTTCCAATTTGAAAGAGCTTACGGATTTTGAAGGCTATCAAAAGGAATTTTTAAAACTCTTCGGCTTCGGGCTTGAAGGAGTTGACTACCAAGAAGACGTTGAAATTTAAGAAAAAAAGAGAATGTCAAAAAGGGACGGTTCGCCGCCCCTTTTTTTTAGTGCTTTTCGACTTCCGTCATGCAGTTTATGGTAAGAATTTCACGCGAATGGAAAGGCTCTGAGCGCAATGAGCAATTCTCCATTTGGCAATGCTTGCACTGCTCGGGTTTGCACGGGTCGAAATGGACCGAAAACAAAATCTTGTCCGAAAAATTTTCGCGCATGGCATCCTTCAATTTTTCATAGGCGCAATGCCCTTCCGAAATGTTGTAGTATCTCGGCAAAGTCAGGTCGCAATCCACATAGAAATAAGAGCCGTACTTTATTATTTTCAAATTGTGGATGTTTATCCAGTCGCTTTGCATATTACCATTTATCGCGCCAAGCATTTTTTCGAGAGACTCCCCGTCCGCCTTGTCGGTCAAGTTTGCGATTGTCTTTCTTAAAATGCCAAATCCCGCAAACAAAATCAAAAATCCGAAAACCGCCGCAAGAACACAGTCGAGCCACAAATAGCCCGTCAAGCGGACGGCGACAAGCCCCAAAACAAGCCCGATGGTCGAATAAGTATCGCTTTTTAAGTGTTTGCCGCTTGCGACAAGGGCGATTGAATCGTGCTTGCGCCCCATGTTCACGCTGATCTGCCCCATAATGAAATTGGCAAGCCCCGAAAGCGCAACAATCGCAATGCCCAAATCCAAACGGCTTATTGCCTGGGCGTTAAAAAACCTGCCCGCCGCCTCAAAAATAATAAGCCCGCCCGCCAAGATAATCATCATTGCCTCCAAAGAAGCGGAAAGAAGCTCGATTTTGCCGTGCCCGAAAGGATGGTCGCCGTCTTTTGGCATGCTTGCGCAATAAATGCAGTAAAGGCTCGCCAATCCCGCCAAAACATTCACAATGCTTTCCATTGCATCGGTAAATATGGCAACGGAATTTGTCAAAAAATACGCCGCAAATTTTGCGGCAAGCAAAACGGCTGAACCGCAAACTATCCACGACTGCGCGCGAAATTTCAACTTTGCCTCGTTTTCTGCGAAAGTATTTTTATCCATAACAAAACAAGAAAATCCGCTGTCTTGCATTTTGTAAAATCAAATTTTCGCCGCGCTGCAAAAAAAACGAAATCGCGCGCGCGACAAACTCCCCTGCAAAAAAACGGGCGTTCCAAAGAAGAACGCCCGCCTTAACCATTATAACATTGAATATGAAAAACAGTACGTTTACCCAAAAGATATATTAACGTATTGTATTTTCAATATCGGCAAAAAATTTTCCGCTTTAATTTTTTTCCAAAAAAACGCCGCAAGCAAAAATCGCGCCAAATAAGCGCAAATTGAATAAATTTTGCCATTATTTGCAACAACTTATAAAAAAGCGGAGAATGCCCGCCTGCGGCTCAAAATTGCAAAAAAAAAGGCTTTCCGCCAAAAGGAAAGCCCGAGGAAAATTTATCTTAACGATTATTCGCCGTCGTCGCCGATTGCCTGTACAGGGCAGGAATCCTTGGCTTCGTTTGCCAAAGAAAGCTCTTCGTCGTTTTCAGGCTGGCGGGAAACAAACGCTCCGCCGTCGCCCATTGAGAAATTGTCGGGAGCAGTGCCGTTGCAAAGTCCGCATTCGATGCATTGTTTGTCGACATAGAATTTGCCGGGTACATTATTTTCGTTTTTGTCTGCTTTGTCTGCCATAGTTTTAACTTTTTGATTTTGTTGTTGAAAAATTCGATAGACCGCTATCGCTTAATTATCTTATAGTCGTACAAAATCGCCTTTTCGTCAATCTTTTTTCAAGATATTTCCCAATTTTGCAATCTGCGCGCGCCGAAATTTTTATCTTGCAAAAAGATGGCGAATAACAAGCATATTTCATTGTCGGGAAGTGCGCATTCGCTTCTTAAAAGGAAGAGGAAAGTCCGGACACCACAGAGCGGAATTCCGATTGAAAAGTCGGGGAACGTTTTTGGGTCAAAAACTTGAATAACGTTCACGGAAAGTGCCACAGAAAACAAACCGCCGGGAAATCGGCAAGGGTGAAAAGGCGGGGTAAGAGCCCACCGCGCTGCAAAGCAATTTGCGGCGGCACGGCAAACCCAATTCGGTGCAAGACAGCGTAAGAAGAAGGGCTGCTCGTCCGCTAATCTTCGGGTATGTCGCACTCCTTGCGGAGACGCTTCGGCGTAGATAAATGAATGCTATGGCGCAAAGAAACGCCTTTGCGCCGAAACAGAATTCGGCTTACAGCTTCCCGACGCAAACTTTTAAAACAAAACAGATTATGAAGAAATTTCTACTGCCAATGGCATTTGCAGCAATCTGCGCGTCGTTAAACGCGCAGGAAACAGTGGCCTGCCTCGGCAAAATCACGGCGTCTGAAACCATCGCCCGATTTGCCGCCCCCTCCCCGATGGGCTCTACTCCCATAGTAGAGCAAATATTCGTAAAAAAAGGCGATGAAGTCGCAAAAGGGCAGAAAATCGCGATTCTAAAGGGAAGCGCAAAAGCGGAAGCGGCTCTTGAAAAATCAAAGGCAAACCTAACCGCCCTGAAATCTTCATGCGAAATTTCAATAGAGGAAATAAAAAACCAGATAGAAGAGCTTGCCGGAACTTACGAGCAAAATATTGACGTCCTCAAAAAAGACCCTCCGCGCGTCGAACGCGAAAAGATAAACTACGAGCAAAAGTCAATTCTCCGCAAGCTTAACCAGTCGAAAAACATGCTCGAACTCGTCAAGGCGGACGCGAAAAATAAAATCGCCCTTGCAGAAATTTCAGTTAAGGAAGCGCAGGCAGTTCTTGACGAATTTATTTTGGCAAGCCCGATTTCGGGCAAAATCGTCGAGATAAATTCAAAGCTTGGCGAAGTCGTGAGCGAAGGCGGAATTTGCGAAATTTCCGACACTTCCTCAATGTTCGTCGAAGCCGAAGTATATGTCAGCGACATCTCGAAAGTGAAAACAGGCGACGAATGCGAATGCGTCCCAGAAGCACTGGGAAACGAGGTTTTAAAAGGCAGGGTTTTTGAAATATCCCCGTATGTCAAAAGCAACCGCCTTTTCAGCCAAGACCCCGCGGAATTTACCGACCGCAAAGTAATTTTCGTAAAAATCAAGCTGGATAATCCTGAAAAAGTTAAGAACTTGATAGGCTCGCTTGTCCGCGTCAAGATTTCGGCAAAGTAATGGGGCTTTTCAAGAAGATATTGTGGCGCGCCATTCCGCTTGGAATTCCCCTTTCCTGGTTGCAACTTACGGGAGAGAAAAAACGTTTTTACGTCGCGCTTGCGGGCATTACGTTTGCAGTTGCAATGATGTTGTTTCAGATGGGACTCCGAGCCGCGCTTTTCAAGCAGGTAATAGCCCCAATCGCATTGCTAAACGCCGACTTGGTTGTAGTCGGCAGCCACTATGAATATTTCGGAGTTGGAAGAGGCTTTCCCGACATCCGCTTAGACCAGGCTTACGCACTCGATTCAGTCGAGTACGCAACGCCGCTTAAACTCGGCACAATGTCGTTTAAAAATGTCGATACGGGACAGGAGCGGGACATTTTCGCAATAGCCTACGACCCGTCAAAAAAAACCTTCCTGCCGAAAGACATAAATAGCGGGAATGAAGCCCTCAAAAAACGCGGCTCAATTTTATTCGACAAGCTCTCCCGGGAACAATACGGCGAAGTCGAACGGGCTTTCTTGAAAAATCCGCACCTTGAAACCGAAGTCGGCGGGAAACGCGTTAAAATAGAAGGGCTTGTTGAAATCGGGGCGACATTCGCGGCAGACGGCAATGTTCTCATGAGCATTCAAACATTCGATGAAATGTGGAGCGCGCCAAAATGCGTGGTAAACGTCGGCGTCATAAAGCTAAAAGACGGCTTCGACGCCAAAGAGGAAGTTCAAAAGCTGAAAAAAATCCTGCCAAGCGACGTTTCGGTAATGACAAAACAACAGTTTATCGACAAAGAGCGCGACTATTGGGATAAGCGCACGCCAATCGGCTTTGTGATTTCAGCCTCAATGGCGGTCGCAATCTTTGTGGGAGCCATAATAGTCTATCAAATTCTATATACCGACGTCACTGACCATCTCCCTGAATACGCAACATTGAAGGCGATAGGCTTTGACGACAAATTCTTTATAAGCGTCATTTTCCAAGAATCGCTTATACTCTCTGTTCTCGGATTTATCCCAGGGAGTGCAATCGCCGCCCTGCTCTACTACGCAACGCGAGAAATCGCAAATATGCCCACCTATCTGACTTTCACAAACCTTTCAATAGTATTTCTTCTAACAGTTTTTATGTGCGCTTCGGCGGGGCTTTTGGCAACCCGAAAACTGCGCGCGGCAAACCCCGCAGACATCTTTTAAAATGAAAATAATGGCGGCTCTTTCAGGCGGAGTGGACTCCGCAGTGGCTGCCCTGCTTTTAAAACAGCAGGGCTACGACGTATGCGGCGCATACATGAAAACATGGATGAACGAGGACGCTTCAAGCTTTATGGGCGATTGCCCGTGGCATCAGGACATAATAGATGCGGAAGCGTGCGCGAAAAAAATCGGAATTGATTTTGAAGTAGTCGATTTCATAAAGGAATACCGCGAACAAATCGTGGAATATATGGTTGACGGCTACAAGCGTGGAATCACCCCCAACCCCGACGTTATGTGCAACCGCAGAATGAAGTTCGGCAAATTTCTCGACTTCGCAAAATCGCGCGGCTGCGATGTCGTGGCAACGGGACACTACTGCGCTTCAACCGAAAATTTTGACGGCACAAAAGACCTCTTAATCGGGGCAGACCCAAGCAAAGACCAGTCATACTTCCTCGCGATGATTACCCAAGCCCAGCTGCAATCGGCAAGCTTTCCCATCGGCTCTCTATTAAAAAGCGAAGTGAGGGAAATCGCAAAAATGAACGGACTGCCGAACTGCGACAAAAAAGACAGCCAGGGAATATGCTTCTTGGGCAAAATCAAAATACAAGACTTTTTGCGCGAATTTATCGAAGAAAAACCCGGCGACATAATAAACGCCGAAGGAAAAACAGTCGGAAGACACAAAGGGCTTTTCAACTACACAATTGGACAGCGCAAGGGAATAGGAGTTCCATCAAACACCGACAACAAAAATTATGTCGTGGTCGCAAAAGATTTTGAAAACAACGTGCTCCGTATAGACTTCGATTCGCCGACCCAGCCCGACTTGTGGAAAACGGAAGTCGAAGTTGAAAACATAAACTGGATAAACAAGACACTTTCGGAGGAAACGGAAATCGAAACGCGCGTAAGATACCGCGACGGTCTTGTGAAAAGCAAATTCACGCCCCTTTCGGACGGGACTGCAAGAGTGGAATTTTCCGAACCGCAAAGGGCAATCGCAAGCGGGCAAATTCTCGCGCTTTACCGCGGCAACACCCTCCTTGGCGGCGCAGTATATAAGTAGGCTATTTTCCGCTTTTAGTGCGGTTGCAGTTTTTACACAACATTTGACAGTTTTCAGGAACTGTTTTTCCACCTTTACTCCAAGGAGTGATATGGTCGGCTTCCATATCCTTTATTTCAAAAGTTTTCTTGTAATGCGGGCAAACCCCGTTTTGGCGTTCATACGCGCTTCTTCTCATCGAATCGGAAAAAGCCCGAATATTCAAATGCTTCTCGTTTCCGTCCAAAAGATATTCGTAAATGCCTTTTTTGTTTGAAACATCATCGTCTTCCATAAGGACTTTTACGCGCTCTTCAATTTTTGCGGCATTTAAATCAGCATATTTATATTTGTTGTATAAAAATCCCCATTCAATACCTTTCATTTCCTTTCTATAATTATTGAAAATAATATTTATCCAGCTAATGACGTTTTGAAAATACTGCCAAAGCTCGCCCGCATTTTCGTCATTTTGATGCAAAGACATGTATTTATCTATGGAAATTTTTTCATCGCATATCCATTTGATTGCAGTTTCTAAAAAATCTTGGCGAATGGGAGATCCCTTTAAATAATCTTTACCCAAATTGTAAGCCGCGCAATTTGTCTTGCTGAAGTGCCGCTTGGCGTCCGTAAGCCAAGTTCCTGTATGAACGGCATTTAGAATTTCCTGATTTGTCAGGACTTCTCCCGCAATATTTATAATTTTAAACCAGTCAATGACCTCCTCGTCAATCCCTTCACAGATATATACCATCAATTTATAATTAAGTATTTTTTCTCTTCTGTCGTCTGTAAGGTTGTGGAAAGAAAGCTCATATCCGTCCCATTTTATAGAAAAATCATTTTCCACATATCGGCAAATACTGATTGTGCGTTGCTGCCCGTCCAAGAGCTCAAAATTGCCGTCTTTGTTTTTAAACCAATACATTATGTTAAGAGGAAATCCCTTGCGAATGGTTTGTATTACCTCGTTGCGCTTTTCGTCATTATAAACAAATTCGCGTTGATATGCAGGGCGTATATTCAACTTTCCTCCATATCCCCAAACACCGTCTTCCTGATTGTCAATATACCCTTCAACCAAGTCTCTTACCAAAATTTCTTTAAGCTCTATTTTCATTTTTTACGTCTCCTAATTAAAATTCTACGATATAAACCTTTCCCTTTTATTATATTTATATCGTCTGCAAAATCTTGACCATCATGATAACGACTATCACCCAAAATTTCAAATTGCGCTGGATTGTACTTATCTAAAAATGTAATGGGTACTCCCATTACTCCGTCATAATCGCAAGGGATATCAACAACTTTATCAACATTGATAGCTTCGTAATTATCATACTTGGGAAACTCTTGTGGCGTATATTTTTTATACAGAATAAGATTTTCATTGCGCTTTCTATGATCAAGATTTGTAAACCAACAAGCTTGAATATGCTTCATCTTTCTTCCATCTACAATTTTTTCATATTTTTCTTCATCGTCAGGAAGAAAAAGCCACATATCATCATTTATATTTCTAACTCCTAACCATAGATGATTTTCTTTAATTGCCTTAAAAACTTCTTTGTATGTTACTGCATTTTTATTCCCAATTATTAAAAACTTTTTACCGTACTCCATAAGTTGCGCAACATATTCCCTGAAAAGCGAAAATGGGGGATTTGTAACAACAATGTCTGCCTGCTTTAAAAGCTCTATGCATTCATCGCTTCTGAAATCTCCGTCTCCATTAAATTCCCTTATTCCGATTTCATTGGCATCGGGAACTCTGTTGCCGTTTTTATCGCCATTATATTCAAGCCATATCGCCTTTTCAACATCATGTTTGGAAAACCAGTCTGCATCTTGATTTTTATAGCAAGTGGAAATCAGTTTTTTTAAACCTAGATACTCAAAGTTGTAGCTAAAATATTTAAAGAAGTTGCTTACGCGCGGGTCGTCGCAATTACACAAAACAGTTTTGCCATTAAAATGGCTTTTATAATGTTTCAGCTCCTTTTCAATATCTGAAAGTTGCGTATAAAATTCATCTTTCTTTTGTTTTTTTGCGGAATGTAAAGTTTGGTTTGCCATAAAAAGCGCAAACTTTAACCATTCTTGCTTCCATTTTAGGTATTATCCCCAATCGTCAAAAAATAGGAACAGTTTTTTAAACACACCCAAACCAAATTTTAACCTACAACATCATGTCAAGAAAACATTGAAAAAAACACCACTTTAACCTATTGCATTCATCATATTAAAAAATGTTTAAAAAACTGTTCCTATTTTTGTACAATATCATAAAATAATGTAAAGAAAAAAATCAACATGAAGACATACGCCTACATAAGAGTAAGCTGCGACAAGCAGTCAACTAAAACCCAAAAATACGAAATAACAAAATTTGCCAAAGATAAAAATATAATAATCGACAAGTGGATAGAAGA
This sequence comes from Intestinicryptomonas porci, assembly GCF_033971905.1. Classification (NCBI taxonomy): domain Bacteria; kingdom Pseudomonadati; phylum Verrucomicrobiota; class Opitutia; order Opitutales; family Intestinicryptomonadaceae; genus Intestinicryptomonas; species Intestinicryptomonas porci. The sequence continues at coordinate 102,428 of NZ_JALBUT010000005.1, read as the reverse complement.
AACCATTAGCGGGACAAAAAAAGTAGAAGACCGCAAACTTGGAAATCTACTAAAAAAAATGAATAAAAGCGACACCTTGATAATTTCAGAAATGTCAAGGCTTAGCCGCAACTTAATGGGAATTATGGCAATATTAAATTCGTCAATTGAAAAACGAACAAACATTATCGCAATAAAAGAAAACTTCCATTTAAGTGACAACATAAATTCAAAAGTGCTTGCTTTTGCCTTTGCCCTTTCGGCGGAAATAGAGCGCAACTTAATTTCTCTGCGCACAAAAGAAGCCATCGCGAGAAAGAAAGCGGAAGGATGCAAAATAGGACGCCCCAAAGGCAGTCGGTTTTCTAAATTAATAAAAAACATCAATGAAATAAAACAGCTTATCAGCGAAGGCTGTTCCAAAAGAAAAATCAAAGATATGTTCGGGGTGAGCCGCTCAACCTTATACAACTTTTTAAAAGAACAAATCCAAAACTAAGCCGCCTTACAGTTCAAAGTCTTTGGGGGCGATGAGGACGACAAATTCGCCTTTGGTATTTGATTTTGAAAGCTCCTCTTTTACTTGCGCAACCGTTCCCGTGAAAAATCTTTCGTGCAGTTTCGTGATTTCCTTTGCGACGCAAATTATGCGATCGCTTCCCAGCACTTCGAGGGCGTCGTCCACGAATTTTTCGATGCGGTGGGTCGATTCGTAAAAGCAAAGAGTATAGTCGAAATCCTTGTATTTCTCGAAAAACGCCTTGCGCGCCGCGCTTTTTGCGGGGAGAAAGCCGACAAACAAAAATCCGTTTGTGGGAAGCCCCGATGCCGCAAGCGCGGCAGTGAATGCGGAAGCCCCCGGAACGGGAACAATATCTATGCCCTCTTTTCTGCAAAGGCGCACAATTCTAAACCCAGGGTCTGAAATGCACGGCATTCCCGCATCGGAAATCAGCGCGACTTTCTCGCCCGATTTCAACCTCTCCAAAAGTTCTGGAGCAACCCTCTGTTCGCGGCTGTCTTCGTAAACTACCATTTTCTTTTCAATGCCGTGTTTTTTAAGTATGGTGGAGGCATTTCTGGTGTCTTCGCAGGCAAGCAAATCACAGTTTCTCAAAGTTTCGACGGCGCGCTCTGAAATATCGCCAAGATTTCCGATTGGAGTCGCGACCAAATAAAGTTTTCCTTCGCTCATAAGTCTTTTACGGGGTTAAATTTTCGAGTTTTTGTCTTTAAGATTTCCTTTACAAAGGCGAAATTTTCGCCATCAAACGCCCCCTGCTCCAATAAATCCAAAAGCGGCGTTATGACAAAATCGCGCTCATTCCAGCGTGGATGCGGAATTTCAAGGCGCGGTGTTTTAATTTGCAAATTTTCAAAAAAAACGATGTCTATATCAAGCGTGCGCGGCGCGTTTTTAAATGTGCGGACTCTGCCGAATTTTTCCTCGATTTCATTGCACTTTTCAAGGAGGGTTTCGGGCGAAATTTCCGCCTGGCAAAAAACCGCCATATTGAAAAAATCTCCCTGGTTTTCATAGCCGACAGGCGGAGTTTCGTATATTTTTGAAAGCATTTTGACTTCGCAAAATTCGCCGATGGATGCTACGGCTTCTTTTAAAGTGCGCCCCCTTTCTCCCAAATTGGAGCCCAATGCCAAAACAAAGCCGTCCACTATGCGTAATCCTCGCGCTTGCGTTTTATTTTTACGGAAATTTCGTCCAGCACGTTTTCAAGATTGCGTTTGACAACCTTGACTTCGATTTTCTTTGCGATTGGAAATCTGAAAAGCACCCGTTCTGCTATTTTGTCCGCAAGCTTTTCGATGAGCCTTACGCTTTCGCCCATAATGACGCCCTCTGCGATTGCGATTGCCGCAGGATAGTCAACCGTGTCTTCCAAGGCGTCCGATTTTGCGGATTTCCGCGTATCAAGATGGATTTTCATCGAAACCCAAAATTCGCAGGGGTATTTCAATTCGTGGGCGAAGCAACCGTGCTTCCCTTTTAGCTTAATATTTTTTAAAATCAGTTTGTCCATAAAATTACCATTCGTTTTGCAAGTTAAGCGCGCCGATTCCCCTTGCGAAAAGCTTGTGCTTTCCGACTTCGTGGGTTCTGAAAATATCCGCCGACCCGCGCGCCATCGAGTAGCAGTTGAAAGCGAGCGTCCCGTCTTCAAAATTCTCGCCGAAGACATTTTTTACCATTCTCTTGCGCGAAAGCCCCAAGAGCAGAGGAAATCCGAATTTGCGAAGCGCGCCGTAGTTTTTCAAAAGTTCCAAATTCTGTTCCGAAGTTTTTGCAAAGCCAATGCCTCCGTCCAAAATTATGTTTTTGTATGGCACTCCGCATGCGCGGGCGTTTTCCAAAATTTTTTCAAAGTCGGCAAAAATTTCCGCTTTCAAATTTTTAATCGGCTCGGCGTAATCGGGGCGGTTGTGCATTAAAATTATCGGGCAGGAATAGTCGCTTGCAACGTCGCAAGTGGAAAATCTTTCGCCGCCGAAATACGCGCCCCACATTCCGCCCCAAACGTCGTTTATTATGTTTGCGCCAAGCTCCAAGGCTCTTTTTGCGACTTCCCCCTTGTAGGTATCGACGGAAATTTTGATTTTCGGGAACGATTTTCTGATTTGACTAAGCGGCTCTTCAAGCCTTGAAAGCTCCTCTTCCGCCGTAATTTCAACAGAGCCGGGGCGGGTCGATTCCGCGCCGACATCAACAATGTCAACGCCCTCTGAAACCATTTCTTCAACGCGCTTTAAGGCGTTTTCAACTGAATTGAATTTGCCTCCGTCCGAAAACGAGTCGGGGGTCAAATTTAAAATTCCCATTATCTGTAAATTTTTATTTTGCATTTCTAAGTTTCAATATAAATTCGTCAAAATCACTTGTTTTAAATTCACGCTTCAAACCTTCAAGCAAGTCGGCGGCGGCAGAAAAATCCCCCGATGCAATAGCTACATTTGCAAGCCCCGCAACGGCTTGCCTCTTGTGTTTGGATTTTGCCGCGCCATAAAAAGTGCGCGCGGATTCAAGATTGCCCTCCGCAAGCGCGATGTCGGCAAGTTTCAGGCAGACAAACGGATTTAGAGGATTTTTTGCGTGCGATTTTTCAAAAAATTCCTTTGCGCTTTCGCCCTTTGCCTCAGACAAAATACCCATTATTTCAAAATACCGCCATGAAGACTTGCCAATATTTAACGCGATTTTTTCCGCCTCTTCGACATGGTTTGAAAGAGCGAAAAACCGCGCGATTTCATACGCTTTTTCTTCGGGAATTTTTGCGCTTGAATACGCCGCAACTGCGGGGGAGAACATATTTAAATCGGCATATATGTCCCCAAGCAAAACAGAGTCTTTTTCTTCAGAAAGCGACAGGGATTTCATAGCTTCAACCGCCGCGCAAGCCCCGAATTTATCGCCGTTTTTAAGGCGCAAAAATACGAGCATCCGCCAAATTTCGGCGTCGGTTTTTGATATTTTCAAAATATCGTTTAGCGTGTTTTCAAGACGGGCATAGTCGCCGATTTCGCTTAAACACCTCGCCTTCGATTTTAGAAGCTTTAAATCCTTTGGGGCAAACAAAAGCGCGTTTTCAAAGCAAAGCAGAGCCTGCGAATAATTTTCAAGCGAGAAATGGCAGTAGCCGAGAGATGCGCATATTTTTTGGAAGTCGGCATTTGAAAGGCTTAGCGCAACGCCAAATTCTTTAATTGCGCCTTCAAAATCATTTTCCTCCAAAAGCAAATAAGCCAAGTTGCGGTGCGCCATGTAGAAATTCGGCATTTTCTTTATCGACGCAAAAAACAACTCTTTTGCCCTTGATTTTTCGGAAATTTGACAAGCCGCATTGGCAGCGTTAAATAACAGCGGAGCTCCCGCGCGCTCGTCGCTTAAAGCGTCAAAAATGACTTGCGCCCGCTGAGACAAATCTTCAATGGAAGCCGCCCTTTTCAATACGCCCGCTTCAAATTTGTTGGCGGCAGGCTCAATCTCCGCCGCGTTCAACTCAAATGCCGCGAAGAAAAAAAGCAAAAATAAAAGAGGTGCAAAAATTCTCATTTCTTGTTAATTTTAAATGTGATTGGCAAAATAAAACGCGCCCTTGCAGGCTTGCCGTTGCGGGTCGGCGCATCGTATAAAAGGCTCTTTAAGGATTTCTTTGCGGAAACCAAAAACTCTTCGTGCGTGAAGCTTTCGACGCCTTCAAGCTCGACGCCACCGTCCTCGTTTATCTGCACCATAAGGCGGACTTCCCCCTCGATACCCTTCTCAAAAAGCTTGCGCGGATACTGCAACGCCCCGCGCTTTCTGCACCGCGGAGTAAAATCAAGCTCGGAAATTTCAAACGCCTCGACACCGAAATTTGAAGCGTCCAAAGCGGCGCGCTCTCCATCAAATTCGGATAATCCGAAAAGAGACGCATCGCCCGCCCCCTCAACCGCAAACTTTGCAAAATCTGACGCGGGAATTTCAACTTTGATTTTTTCAGCGGAAAGCGGCAAGGTTGAAACCCGCATTTCTTTAAGCGAATTTTTGGCATGGGCAATTTCAGCTTTCTTTGGCGACAATTCAACGAACGTCCTTTTAGGGGTTTTTACAGGCTCGCAGGCGTCCCGCAAAGAAAGGCATCGCGAAAAAGGAAAAACCAAAAACATCAAAACACCTAAAAAAACCGCACAAGTAAAACTTGCGGCGTGCAGGCACAAAGGATTTGAATTGCGAAACTGCGCGCTCATAATCCGCCCTCCCTTGTCTTGTCGCTTGCAATGAAAACTTTTTCTATCCCCGCGCGCGAACATGCGTCCATGATTTCCACTATCGTCGAGATTTTAACGCTCGCGTCGGAATCTATAACGGCGTTTTTTTCGCCGCGCAAAGAGGCTATCTTTTCGAGGGAATCAATACTTACGTATGCCCCCGCAACGCTTATTCTGCCGTTTTTTTCTACAAAAATGTTTAACGCCTTTTCAGGAGATTGCGAAGCCTTTTCCGACTTCGGGCGGTCTATTTCAAGAGCCGACTTTTCCGCAAATGCCATCGTGACCACAAAAAAGATGAGCAGTATGAACATCACGTCTATAAGAGGCGAAATGTTGATTTCCGAAGACGAGTCGGGATTTTCAAAAGAGGGTTTGCGCAAGCTCATTTTTCTTCTTCCCCCAAAATCAGGCAGGACTCGCACCTGCTTAAATTAACAAGAATTTTCTGCCTCAACATCGAGCATAGCATGGCAATAATAATGGCGGGCAAAGCAATTGAAAGCCCGCACTGGGTAGTAATCAATGCGCGTGAAACACCCTCCGCGACCCCGCTCGAAGAGCCGCCGATTTCGGAGAGCGCAAACGCCATCCCCGACACCGTGCCAAGAAGCCCCAAAAGCGGCGCGATTGCGGCAAGAATTTTTATCATCGCCAAAGAGCGCGATACAGGCGGCATGATTTCGCGCCTTACCGCATCAAAGCGCGCCTTTATCATATCCCTGCCGCCGAGTGCATCTTCAAGAGTTTCAGCGTTAAAAAAAGCGCACAAATTCCGCTTTACCAAATCCGAATTTCTGCACGCCGCGTAGAATTTAAGAAGCTTGAATAATAGCATGAACGCCGCGTAATAAAGATACGCCGCAAGCATAAAAAGCGGAAGCATCAAAACCCCGCCGCTTTTTACATACAATGTCGCCTCTTTAAAAAAACCGTCCATCTTACTTGCAATTTTTCGATATGTATTCCGACGCCGCTTTCTCCATGTCTGACAAAATCGCCTTGCCTCTGCGCGACAAAATTGCATGCAAGACAAAAGACGGTATTGCAACCATCAAGCCGAACTCCGTCGTAATGAGCGCTTCGCTTATGCCGCCGGACATAAGCTGCGGATTTCCCGCGCCGTAAACCGACAAGTCCCCGAATGTTTTTATTATGCCCGTCACAGTTCCCAAAAGCCCCAAAAGCGGGGATATTGCCGCCGAAACCGCGACAACCCCAAGCCCCGAAAACAGCTTTTCTCCGCAAGAAAGCATTTGCTCGTACGCAATTTCCTCTGTAAGGCTCTTTGAAATTCCGCGGTTTTCCAAAAATTTTTTGAGCATCGCAGAATGCGGCTTGGGGGCGTTTTCCGCAAGCTTCACCGCACCCGCCTCGTCGCCCTTTTCAAGAAGCGAACTTATTTTTGCAACGCATTCGGGGTTTATCCTGCCCATCGAAAGCGATGTGAAAGCCTTAAAAATCGAAACCAAAAACGCCATCGCGCCGAACGCCAAAATCGGATAAATCCACACGCCGCCCACCTCGATTTTCTGCTTGAACGTGCGCGTTTTAACAAGCGGAATTTTGCCCAAAGACGTGTCAAGTTTCGCGCTAAAACGCCCGCCGCTTTCAAGCGATTTCAAGAAGTCTTCCCCATTCTGCCCGACAATGGCATAATCCAAAATTTTTGCGGAAAATATTTCCGCGTCGGCCTTTTCAAGCAATTCGGAAATTTGCGACAAAACACCGTCAAAATCGCGCGCAGGCATGATTTTTTGGGAATTTAAAGATACTGCAAGCTCCTGAACCGCGCTTCTTAGCCCGTCATACATGGAAGTCTTTGCGGCAAGATTTTTCAACGCCAAATCGTAATTTACGGAATTTTCGCGAATTGATTTAAGCTCGGCTTCGAGCGACTTCGTCTCTTCTCCCGCCTTTAAGATTTTTTCGTTTAACTTGGCGCGTTCATCTGCTATTTGAGAGAGGGTTTGCCCGTAAGTTTTCAATAAATCCGAACATTGCCCCTCCATATTTTGCAAAGCGTCGGCAAATGCAAAACAGTTTAAAAGGCAGAAAAAAATCATAGCAGAAATTCTCTTCATTTCCCCTTCCTTTCAACTGAAATCGGAATGATTTTATGCGGCGACCTGCCGTTTAAGATGTCGATGATTTCCGAAACTTCGGCGCATTCCGATTTTTTTAGCGCGGCGCAAATGCCGATAAAAACGGCTTCTTCGCCGTCAATCTCCCTCGCGCTCAATTCCCTTGAAGATTTTAGCGCAAAAATTCTCGCTTCGATAGCGGCTTCGGCAAACGAATAAACGTCTTTGAAAGTCCCGCCCGATTCAGGCGCGCCCTTCAATACATAGAAAGCGGGCAATTTCTGCGATTTTTTCCAAAAACTTTTTGTCAAATCCGCCAAAGATTTTTCCAAATCAATTTCAAATTTTTTGAATTTTTCAATAGACGCCAAAATTTCTGAAGCCGCCGCCTGCGATTTTTCGCTTTCCGCCTTCGCTTCCGCGATATAATGTTTTATGCGGGCATTCAATGACCGCCGCGCGGCAAGCCTCGCTTCCAGTTCGCTTTTTTCCGCAATCCATACCTCGTTTGCCTCGGCGATTTTTTTCAAAATATCGACTTTTTGCGCAGACTTTTCCATCAGGTCCTGCGCGGAAAAATCCGCATAAGCAAAAACCTGCAAAAACGCAGCGGCAAACATCAAAAGTTTTTTTATCTTCATAATGAAATTAAATTCTTCGCATTAAAAGCTGGGACGGCTTGCCTTTGGAATTTTTGCCAAGCCTTTTCAAGACCTCAAAAGCCGAAGTTTCGGGAGGCTCAAATTCTGCGGGAGCTTCGAGCATAACCAGAGTTTCGGTAGAGGAAAAGCGCAACAAAAGGGCGAAAATTTCATCCGATTTTTTTTGAAGCAAAGGATACGGAGCGTCCGCAAAAATCAAATCAAACGGCTCTTCAAAAGATTCCGGCTTCAAATTGAAACAGTCAGCCGAAACTATCCGCGCCTCGATTTCTCCCATGGATTTTTTAATTGCAGAAACGTTTTCTTTAAGACAAACCGCCGCCTGTCTTGAATTTTCCACAAAAACCGCGCTTCTTGCCCCCCTGCTCAGAGCCTCCAAGCCGTAAGACCCCGTTCCTGCAAAGAGGTCTAAAACGTTCGCGCCGCTTACGAAGTCTGAAATCGAAGAAAACACGGCCTGACGCGCCGCGTCGGTTGCGGGGCGCGTGGCGTCGCCTTTCGGAGACTTTAAAATAATTCCTCTTGCCTTTCCCGATGTAATTCTCATTTTTTTATTTGATAAAATTATGAAAAATTTAAAGGCTTTGTCAATCGCTCTATCAATTCTGCTCGGCTTTTTTGCGCAACTCTCACGGGCGGAAGAATGCCCTGCGCGCAAGAGTTCGATATACTTTATCGCCGAAAACGACATCGGATTTTCAGACCGCTACTATACAAACGGCTTGAAACTCACCTATCTGTCGCCGTCGGACGACTGGCTTTTAAATAAACTGCAATTTAAGTTTTTGAGGCTTTTAAATTCAGATAAATCCGCCCAGACAACCCAAAGCTTGTCGCTCGGGCAGGACATGTATGTAAGCTACGACATAGACGACACAAATCCCCCCATGACAGACCGACCATACGCGGGCTGGCTCTACATCACGGACGGGACGCACATCGCGACAAAAAACACCTTAGACAGTTTCGCCATAACAATCGGGGTGGTCGGTGAAATTTCAGGTGCGGAATACACCCAAAAAAGATACCACGAATTTATAAATGTGGATAGACCCATGGGCTGGGATACCCAGCTAAAAAACGAGCCTGCCTTCACGATATCTCTAAACCACTCGGAACGCGTGTTTGAGCATTCGCTTTCCGACAATTTCCGCACCGATTTTATCTGCTCGGCAGGCGCAAACCTTGGGACGGTATCGACAGAGGGAATTGTAAAGGGGCTGTGGCGTTTCGGATTTAACATGCCCTACTCTTTCGACGCCGCAAGAATTGAATTTTCAAGCTCCCAACAAGTGGAATACGCCATGCAAAACCGCCCCGACTGGCATGCGTACATATACGCGGGATTTGTCGGTAAAGCGGTCGGCTACAATATGTTCTTAGACGGCAACGTACTTAGAAAATACGATAGAAGCGTCGATAAGGAATGGCTTGTCGGTGAGCTTAACTTTGGCGCAAGTTTAAGATACAAAGATTTTTATGTATCCTACTCTTGGTGCGTGCGCTCCAAAGAATACAAAACCCAGCGCGGCGGAGTCCAATATTTTTCAGCCCTTATGATTGGTGGGACTTTCTAATCTTACTGTTCGAATAAAATTTCTTGATAAAAATTTCAAAAATATTTTAATATCCCCCATTAGTACACTAAATAACAGTTTTCAAATGGAGGGAATTTAAGTATTTATGAAATTAAGAAATGTAATCACACTTGCCTTGGCGTTCGCAAACACCGCGCTCTTGGCATACACAAACAACTTAGTCGGCGAATATTCCGACGTTATTAAAGCCGACAAAGGCCCTTTCAAGGACAACCCCGAACTCTGCTTCCGCGTCCATAAAGAAGGCGGCGACTACAAAGTTGACATCGTCCGCGACCTTTGGAGAAGATGCAAAACCTACGCGCAATTTTCAGCAAAAGAGCAAAACGGCGAAATCGTCTTTGAAAACTTGCAACTTCCGTACCTGCAAGGCCCGAGAGCCTCTCTAACGGGCAAAATAACAAAAGACAAGGTTGAAGGCACTTACTATTTCAAGCAAAAGGAAAACGGCGTTGAAAAGGAATACACTTTCCCGTTTGAAGTAAAACGTATTGAAAGGCAATCCCCCACCTTGAACATGAAAGCCCCCAAAGGCGCAACGGCTCTTTTTAACGGTTCGAATTTCTCGGAATGGAAGGCATGCAACAACAAGCCCATCGCCTGGAAGCTCGATAAAAAAGAAAAATCGATGATGGGCGCGCGCGACGCAAACAATCAGTCAAGCGACATCGAAACCAAGCGCAAATTCAAAAACTGCCGCCTCCACATGGAATTTATGACGCCCGACCAGTCAGAAAGAGGCTATATGGGACAACAGAGAGGAAATTCAGGCGTATTCTTCGGCAGATTTGAAGTCCAAATCCTCGACTCTTTCGGCGCGAACGGCGAATGGGACGAATGCGGCGCGCTCTACCGCTTTATGCCCCCGCAATTCAACGCCAGCCTTCCCCCCGAAAGATGGCAGACATACGACATCTTATTCTACGGGGCGAAAGACAAAAACGGAAAGCTCGAACGCAATCCGCGCATCACGGTTTACCATAACGGCATGAAAATCCATAACGACGTGGAAATCTGGGAAGGCACTGATTATAACTCCTGCTGGAAATCGCTGAAAAACCTGCGCGAACACTCATTCCCGATTAAGCTCCAATGGCACAACGAACCCGTGAAGTTCCGCAATATCTGGATTGAAGAAATCAAGGATGAAGACGTGGCAATCATTCCCGAAATAATCACGAAAAAGAATTTCCGCGAGTAGCTCCGGACAAAAAAATAGCAAAACCTCAAAAAACCGCGCAAATTAGCGCGTTTTTTTGTTTCCCCGCAAATTTTACGCCCCAAACTGCGTTGTTTTTTCTTAAATTTTCGCCAACGAGAATATTATTTAAAACATTTTGACTTGAAGAAATCACCAATAATTTTTTATAATTCGTAGTTAAGTGTAATTATATGGCGGATAAAAAAGGAAAAATTTATGAAGATAAAATCAATTTTGGCGATTGCGGCAATGTTTTCAACGGGCGCACTTTTAGCTTACACTAACGATCTCGTAGGCGAATATTGTGGCGAAATAAAGGCTCAAAGGGGACCGTTCAATGCGAACCCCGAGCTGTGTTTTAGAGTGCATAAAGAAGGCGATAACTACAAGGTTGAAATCATGCGCGACTTGTGGCGCAGATGTAAAAATTACGCAAGTTTCAACACCAAAGAGCAAGACGGTGAAATTATCATTCAAAATTGCCGCCTATCATATCTTTTGGGTCCACAGGTTACGCTCAACGGCAAAATCACAAAAGACAAGGTTGAAGGCACTTACTATTTCAAGCAGAACGAAAACGGTGTCGAAAAAGAATATACATTCCCCTTTGAAGTAAAGCGCATCGAAAGGCAATCCCCCACCTTGAACATGAAAGCCCCCAAAGGCGCAACGGTTCTTTTTAACGGTTCGAATTTCTCGGAATGGAAGGCATGCAACAACAAACCAATCGCATGGAAGCTCGATAAGAAAGAAAAATCGATGATGGGCGCGCGCGACGCAAACAATCAGTCAAGCGACATCGAAACTAAGCGCAAATTCAAAAACTGCCGCCTCCACATGGAATTTATGATACCCGACCAGTCTGAAAGAGAAATTGCGCCGGGGCGCGGCAATTCGGGATTGTTCTTAGGCAGGTTTGAAGTGCAAATTATCGATTCTTTCGGACTAGACGGCAAGTGGGACGAATGCGGCTCGCTCTACCGATTTTTTCCGCCGCAAATAAACGCTTGCCTTCCCCCCGAAAGATGGCAAACATACGATGTAATTTTCTACGGCGCAAAGGAAAAAAACGGCAGGCTCGAACGCTACCCACGTATAACAGTCTACCATAACGGCATTAGAATCCATAACGATATTGAAATTTGGGAAGGCACAGAATATTTTTCGAGAGATAAAGATTTAAAAAACCTGCGCGAACAACCCGTCCCGATTAAATTGCAGTGGCACGGCGACCCCGTAAAATTCCGCAACATCTGGGTTGAAGAAATCAAGGATGAAGACGTAGCAATCATTCCCGAAATAATCACGAAAAAGAATTTCCGCGAGTAAGAAATTAAAATCTTTTTTGTTTTGCGGGCGCATGTTTTTTTGCGCCCGTTTTTATTTTTCACTCTCCCATATCCTTTTTATGCAAGACTGCAAATTAAGAGTATGCGAAATGCCTTCTTGCGGAGGGACAGAGCGAACCGTTATCTTTCCGCGCTGAGACTTTTTCAACGTCAAAATACGCGTTGCGGGCATTTGAAGATGCCCGTTTTTATCGGTTTTCTTAATCCATTCATAAGCGTATTTAAGCCAGCGTTCGCGCTCTTCTTGCGGCTGCAAATAAAGCCATGTTATTTCGTCGTACCCCCATATGAAATGGTCGTTTAAATCCGCCTTTCCCGCATGGTTTGATATTCCGAAATTGTCAAATTCGACAAGATAAGGCAGGCTGTCGCAGCTCCATCCGTTAGGGGTTTTGCAGCCCGCGCTTCTTTTGTAAATCGAATCAGTATGCCCGACTTCCAAAATTCCTTTCATCTTTTCAGGCTCGTCCAAACAGTCTTCCTTTATGCGAAGCGGAAACGAATTGAAGTCGAGCAAACTTTCACCCTTGTAAAGCATTGAGCCGTCGGGCGTGTGAGCGTCAAATATGATTTTGTTGCGGCGCGCATGGCGGTCGGCAAATTTTCGCAGAAACTTTATGAAGTCAGCCCAACCCCCCATTTCAGGGTCATTCGCCCCCATGAGCTTTACCTGCCCCAAGTGGATAGCTTCGACGCCGATTTTTACATAAGAGCCGACAAGATACAAAAACCATAGGCGCGTTTCCAAGCGGGTTATGTCCGGCACACTGCCGCCCCTGCCCCAGTGATTTCTGTAAAGCCCATTTTCAAATACCATTTTATCGTAGGAGAAATTGCGTTTTTCAACGGGCAAAGACATTTCCACAAATACCCATGCGGGAATTGCCACTTTTTCCACCGTCGGATAAACCGCCTCAAACACCGCACCCTGCACAATGATTTCTTCGTCAACCAAATGCAGTTTTTCGATTAAATTTTTCGCATAAGAAAAAAATTCGGGATTGTTCAAGGCGTCCTCGCCGCCCCACCTGTAAATGGCTCTTCCCACAAACTTTGCCCCGACATCCCTAACAAATTCAATGTCAAGCTCCTTGCGCGGATAATCGCCCTCCGTCGAAAACTTGGGCATGTTGGCAAAATCCATAAGAGTTATCGACCTTTCCAAATAGTTTTCAAGCACCTCCCTGGAAATCGAGCCGCTAAACTTGTAGTCTTTCGCAAGCGCAAAACCCGCAAAGATTTGAAAAACCGAAACGAAAAGCAATAAATAATATTTCATGGACACCGAATGTATATTTTCAGCCTTAAAAAAAATATTCAAGCGCAAAAAACCACCATACAAAAATGTTGACCACCCCGCAAAACAAACAATTATTTTTAAATAAAAAAGCACGCTCATTTTCCTACAATCCATAACAACCGCAGCCCATGAAATTTTGCGATTTTATTTCTCGGCACATCGCCCTAATCGTCTTTGGCGCGGCAATATGCGCCCTGTATTTCCCAAAAACTTTCTTGTGGATGGACGGCTCGCTTGTGCCGCCGCTTTTGATGCTCATAATGTTCGCAATGGGGCTGAACATGAATGCGCGCGATTTCAAAGAAGTTCTGGTTCATCCCAAAGATGTCTTAATAGGATGCGCCGCGCAATTTACGCTAATGCCGCTGATTGCGTACGCCCTCTCAAAGATTTTTGCTCTCGACCCCGCGCTTGCGGCAGGCGTGATTTTGGTCGGCGCATGCCCCGGCGGAACGGCAAGCAACGTCATAACTTTTATCGCGAAAGGCGATGTCGCCTTGTCTATCGGAATGACAGCAGTAAATACCCTGCTTGCGCCTGTCATTACGCCGCTTATAGTATATCTTTGCCTGCGTAAAAATGTAGAAGTTGACGCGCTAAAAATGGCGTGGTCTATATTTGAAGTAGTGATAATCCCAATCGCGTTCGGGCTTGCAATCAAAAGAATTTTTAAAGACAAGCTGAATACGCTCGCAAAAATATCGCCAAGCATGGCAGTTGCGGCAATCGCGCTAATCGTGGGCTGTATTGTCTCCCATAATTCGCAAAACATATTTGACGGCGCGGGAGTTATTTTTTGCGTTGTGATACTACACAATATTTTGGGCTTTGCCTGCGGATTTTTGATTGCGCGAATGTTCGGCATGAGCCTTTCAAAAACAAAAGCATTGTCGATAGAAATAGGAATGCAAAATTCGGGGCTCGCCGCAAGCCTTGCTTCAAGCGCATTCCCAAGCCTTGCAATGGCGGCGGTTCCGGGGGCGATATTTTCGGTCTGGCACAATATTTCAGGCGCAATCCTCGCCCAACTCTACAAAAAGCTCGAGAAATAATTAGCCCCCTTCCCGCCCAAAACAAAAAAGCCCCGACACAGGGGGGTCTTTTTGCTTGGGAAACAATTTTTTAGGAATTATCTAAATCTTTTCAGGGCTTCAATTGCATATTCATCCCCCTGCGCAGCTGCTTTACTACACCATTTTATGGCTTCAGAGTAATTTTCTTCAACACCTTCACCCAAATAATAACAACATCCCAAAAAACCTTGCGCACTAGCATTTCCCTGTTCGGCTGCTTTTCGATACCATCTTACCGCTTCGTAAGGATTCTTTTCAACGCCTTCACCATAATAATAACAAAAGCCAAGAGAGCATTGCGCATGAGCATCTCCCTGTTCGGCTGCTTCATGATACCATTTTGCAGCTTCATAAGGGTTCTTTTCCACTCCTTCTCCGTTTTCATAACAAGCTCCAAGAAAATACTGAGCATCAGCATCTCCTTGTTCGGCTGCTTTTCGATACCATTTCACTGCTTCATAAAGGTTCTTTTCCACTCCTTCTCCGTTTTCATAGCAAATACCAAGAGAGCATTGAGCATCAGCATTTCCCTGTTCGGCTGATTTTCGATACCATTTCACTGCTTCATAAAGGTTCTTTTCCACTCCTTCTCCTTTTTTATAGCAAAGACCAAGAGATCTTTGCGCAAGATCATATCCCTGTTCGGCTGCCTTTCTATACCATCTTACCGCTTCGTAAGGATTCTTTTCAACACCCTCACCATAATAATAACAAAAGCCAAGATCCCATTGCGCAAAAGCATTTCCCTGTTCGGCTGCTTTTCGATACCATCTTACTGCTTCATAAGGATTCTTTTTAACGCCATCCCCATTGGAATAACAAAAACCAAGAGATCTTTGCGCACTAGCATATCCCTGATCTGCTGCCTTTCGATACCATCTTACTGCTTCATAAGGATTCTTTTCAACGCCTTCACCATTGGAATAACAAATACCAAGAGACCATTGCGCAAAAGCATCTCCCTGTTCGGCTGCTTCACGCAAAATTTCGACGTTATGTTCTGTTTTCACAGATTGAAGTAACTCTTCTGTCTTTTTATAATTTTCTTCGGGATGGCGTTCGCAACTATTAAAAAAGCGAATAATACTTGATATAATCTTTTTCATTTTCGTTTTTATTTTTTTTAATTTCTGCAAGCCAATTTAATCATTGGCGCGTAAAAAATTTTCTTCTGAATATTTATGATCAGCTTTTTTATATGGAAATCAATCTTTTTTATTATTCTCCGCGCAAATTTATGCGGAAAACTATTTTAATTAAATGCGTCAAGTTATCGCGAACTGCCCCGCGGTAAAAATCCACCAACTTAAATCAAAATTTTTGGGGAACTTTTTTAAAATTTGACAAGACAAAACGAGGCGCGTAAAAAATTTTCCAGTTAACAAATTTATTGCCTATGAAAAAGCTGTATCTATTTATTTCCGCGCTAATTCTCGCGCTGAGCGCAAACGCCGAAAAGCTCACAAGCTTTTTGGAAATCATAAATATCGAAGATGGGTCAAGGCGCATCGTAAAAACGTTTCCTCATAAAATAGAAGCCCCCAACTGGACGCAAGACGGCAAATGGCTAATCTATAACAGCGGCGGCAAACTTTACAAAATATCCCCCGACAATCCGCAAAACCCCGTTGAAATCAATACCGATTTTGCCGACAGCTGCAATAACGACCACGTTCTGTCCCCCGACGGCAAGGAAATCGCGATAAGCCACCACTCCAAAGAAGACAGACAGTCGCGCATATATACATT
This sequence comes from Intestinicryptomonas porci, assembly GCF_033971905.1. NCBI lineage: Bacteria > Pseudomonadati > Verrucomicrobiota > Opitutia > Opitutales > Intestinicryptomonadaceae > Intestinicryptomonas > Intestinicryptomonas porci. Next base: position 86,669 of record NZ_JALBUT010000005.1, on the reverse strand, counting down.
GCCAATCGAAGGGGGAAAGCCGACACTTATCACCGCGGCAGGGCCGAGCTACCTGCACGGATGGAGTCCCGACAAAAAGACACTTTCATATTGCGCGGGAAGAAAGGGCAATTACGACATCTATGTGATTTCCGCAACGGGCGGAGCTGAAAAACGCCTTACAACTGCCCCCGAACTCGACGACGGAGCAGAATTTGCCCCGGACGGTCAAATTTGGTTTAATTCATGCAGAACAGGGCTTATGCAAATTTGGCGAATGAACCCGGACGGTACAAACCAAACGCAAATTACATTCGACGAAACAAGAAATTCATGGTTTGCCCATCCATCGCCAAACAATAAGCTTGTGGCATATCTCTCCTATCAAAAGGGAGATGTAAAACCCGACAGCCACCCCGCAAACAAAAACGTGGAGCTTAGAGTAATGAATTGCGACGGCACAAACGCAAGAACAATTGCAAAACTGTTCGGCGGACAAGGCACAATAAACGTTAACTCTTGGTCTCCCGACAACAAACACTTAGCCTTCGTAAGCTATAAACTCGAATCTGAATAAACGCAAAAAGATAAAATCGGATAAAGTAAACGCCTCACCCAAAGGTGGCTAAACAAAAAAGTGAAACTAACAAAATAAAGCCCCACCAAGCCCCACGCCGCAAACGCTTTTGTTTACAAGCTTAAAAATCAATCGGGCGAGAGGGATTCGAACCCACGACCCTCTGGTCCCAAACCAGATGCGCTACCAGACTGCGCTATCACCCGTAATTGAAAAATTTTATATGTTCTTTATTTTCGCTTTTATGTCAATAAAAATTAGCAACATATTCAAATTCAATTTATATTTTTGGGTTTTCAAGGGCGGTTTTGCGTTCTTCAAGGTATGACCATCTCTCGAAAAGTTCGTTCTCTATCCTTTGGATTTCTTCAAGGCGGGCGTTGATTTCGGGAAGTTTTTCAACATTTTGGCGAATAAAATCCACATCTTGAAGTTTATTTGAAAGTTCTTCCTGCTCGCGCTCCAACGCTTCGATTTTCCCCTGCATTCCCTCAAGCTCCATGCGTTCTTTGTTTGTGAATTTTTCGCGTTTGGCGGATTTTGGTTTCGGCAAAGATTCCGCTTTGGGCTTTGGAGAAGCCGCCTGAATTTTTTGGCTTCTGTATTTAAACCATTCATCGTATCCGCCGACAAGCTCGGTTATTTTTCCGTTTTCCTCAAATCCGAAAACAGCGGTTACGATATTGTTTAAGAATTGCCTGTCGTGCGAAACCAGCAGAATTGTGCCTTGGAAATCCACGAGGGTATTTTCCAAAATCTCTATGGTCTGCATGTCGAGGTCGTTTGTAGGCTCGTCCAAGACAAGCACATTCGCGGGGTTTGAAAAGAGTTTTGCAAGCAAAAGCCTGTTTTTTTCGCCGCCTGAGAGCATTGCGATTTCGCCATGTATTTGTTCGGGTGTGAACAGAAAATTTTGAAGGTAGCCGACTACGCTTTGCTTTTGAGAGCCAACTGTCACATAGTCTGAGCCTTCCCCGATGTAGTCGAAAGGCTTTTGGCTCGGATTAAGATTTTGTCTTAGCTGGTCGAAATATGCAATTTGAAGGCGCGTACCGAAATTCACAACACCTTGAGAAAGCTTTATCTTCCCCAAAAGAGCGTTCAAAAGAGTCGTTTTGCCGATGCCGTTACGCCCGATTATTCCGATTTTGTCGCCGCGGTAAATCGTGGTTGAAAATCCGTCGATAATCTTACGCTCGCCGAAATTCACGCAGATGTTTTCGACTTCCATGACTTTTTGCCCGCTTGCGTTGGCATCTTGAATTTTTAAAGAGACGCTGCCCAAACGCTCCCTGCGCTCCCTGCGGATTTTGCGAAGCCGCATAAGCTCGCGAACCCTGCCTTCGTTGCGCGTTCGCCGCGCCTTTATTCCCTGTCTAAGCCACGCCTCTTCCTGCGCGAGCTTCTTGTCGAAAATTTCCTCGTTGCGCGAAATCGACTCCAAAAGCTCGTCGCGCCTTTTCAAAAATTCCTTAAATCCGCAGTCAAAAGATATGAGTTTTGCCCTGTCAACTTCCACAACTCTCGTCGCCAAATTTTCCAAAAAAACCCTGTCGTGAGAAACGAACACGAGAGTTTTTCCCGATTCTTTCAAGAAGCTTTCAAGCCAAATCACCGATTCTATGTCCAAATGGTTTGTAGGCTCGTCCAAGATAAGAACGTCCGGATTTTGCACAAGCTCCCTGCCAAGCAAAACCCTGCGTTTAAGACCGGCAGAAAAAGTGGAAACTTCCATAGTTGCATCGAGTTCAAGCTTTTCGATTGTCTCTGAAATTTTAACGTCGAAACTCCACAAATCAAGTTCGTTGATTTCGTGGACGAGGCGGTCAAATTCATTTTGAACTTCAACGGAATGCGCGGCGGAAATGGTTGCCGAAAGATTGCGGTACCTGACAAGCTTTTGCCCTATTTCCTTCAATCCGCCCGCCACAACATCATACACACTCCCCGACAAATCCGTCGGGACTTCCTGCGGTAAATATGCGGTTTTTATTCCGCGCTGCCTTTCGACCATTCCGCTATCGGGTTCTCCAACGCCCGCTATAATCTTCAAGAGGCTCGTTTTTCCGCACCCGTTTCGCCCTACAATCGCAAGAAAATCGCCCTTTGCGACGTTCAAATCCGCCCTGTCCAAAAGAACATGCGCCCCATACCTAAGCGATACATTGTTAAGCGAAATCAAGCTCATGATAAAAACGTCAAGACAAGCAGAAATTTATCCTAAACGCAACAAAGAAACGCGGTGTTAATACTCAAAAAACATAATCTATGCTGCGGTCATTTTTGTTTTTAATAAGCGCATTTATTAGCGACTTAAAGGCGTCGGAGTTGCCTTTTGTTTTTTCGATTTCGCTTTCTGAAATTGGGTTTGACAATTCTTTTGACATTGCTTTTGCAAAGAAAATTTTATCTTCCCAATCTGTTGAATTTTGCGCAAGCAAGAGAAGGCTATTAAAAGAAATTCCTTCTAAAAGTTCAGGATTTTCTTTATAATATTTTATGCCTTCTTTTATGATTTTTGCGTAATTTTGCGGAAAATATTTTTTCACAATGTCTATATGATACATTGCAATGGCAAAATCTTTTTGGGGTTTACTCTGAGATTTTTCTTCTATATTTTTTGCGCTAATCAGCTTATAAACGCCATCTTCCAATTCATAAATTTCCGTTGTTTCTCGAATTAGTTTTTGCAAGGTTTGCGGGTCATGCAATTCGTCTAAATTTGCATGTGCAAGCGGCAAAAACTTATCAGATTTTTTCTCGGCAATTTTTGCGATTTTAATTTTGGTCTTAATATCGAAAATTTCATAATCAAGATTATGTATAAATCGGTCTATATTTTTTTCGTAAAAATCGGGCGTAGCGTTTAAAATATCGTAAAGTTTTTTAAGCTTGAAAGAATAGATTTTCCCTCCGCCTTTAAATCTTTCAAAATAACTATAAAAGGCATCATTTAAGATTTTTTCAGACTCCGTTGTTTTTGGAATAAGCGAAAGAATATGGTAAAAATCTTCTTCATCTTCTGCAACATATATGTCAGAATACAGATTTTTGCCAAACTCATACTCCCAAACTTTTTTATCGCCTATATAAAGATTATAAATATATTTCCCTCCAATTTTTTCAGGAGAAATGTATTTTCTGATTTTAAAAGAGCCGTTTTTGGAAAAAATTTCTGTTATCTGAGACGAGGCAAAACCAGACTCTGAAATAAATTCCGTTTCCTCAATATTTTCATCTGCGTTATAAAAAATGAATAATAAACCATCTTCTTCCAATTTGAATTTAAGCTTTGAAAAATCTATTTTGGAAATATCCATAGCTTCTTTATGAAATCTATAAGATTGTTCTAAATCATAAATCTCACAAACATCTCTATAAAATTTGAGTGGAATATTTTTATGGATACTTTCAGATTTTGAAAGTTCGCGCATGCTTAGAACTTCAAAATATCCACGCAAATCATAATCATTTTTGATAAATCTAATTTCGCACTCTACTGATTTCCCATCAAAGTTTTTATATTTATCGTCATTTTTAAGTTCGATGTATGAAATGGAGATTTTTATTGTTTTCGGCACAAAAAGTATGAGTCTATCATCTTTAAAATTGACAAGCCCCCTTGTTTTGAAAATTCCGCCATCATACAATTTAAAATAATCGTCTTTTGAAAGATGTCGTTGAGGGGAACTTAACTCCATAAGCGTATGCCAATTATTGTAGTTGTCATTTTGAGGACTATATAATAAACCCGCCCTGCGCTCCATATCGGAAGTTGAATACCAATCGCTTCCAAATTCTTCTATCTCGTAATCAACTATGCCGTTTTTTACGGAAATTTTTTTGTACTCGAAATCAAACACGCTTCCTACACGCCAATTATCAATTGAAAACCAATCGCAAAAAATCGGATATTCGCATTCGTACCCCATAACTTTTTTCGCAGAAATAGAATACCATCTTTTCTTTACGTTTGTAAGATAAAGCTTGTTATCGCTCGAAATCATATATTCCGCAACATAACCTCGCCAACAAGCAGATGAATTAATGCCAAAAAAAGGTCTTCTTTGCGGGAATTTTTCGTAATAAACTTCTAATGGCAGATTTAAATTATTATGGGCATCTAACGTGGATTCATATATATTAGTATAAGAATCATTAAAATTATGCCTTATAATATCGGGAGTTTGCATAGTTGCAAAACAAGTCAATCCCCATAAAAAAGTAGCGACACAGAATAATATTTTCATAATTAAAATATATTTTTTAAGATACAAAACTTCAAGCAAATAAATAAGTCGCGCAACATCTCTTCATGCAAAATCTAAAACTTTTCGCAATGTAAAATCTTACATTTTTGTAGAATTTGCGCATTTTTTTCAGAACATTTTTGTATTTTTATTGAACTTGCGCAATCGTTTTTAGATAAAGCTCATAAAAATTTCGACGCAAACTTTCAAAAATCCCCGCAAGGTGCGCGGATTTCAATGAAAAAGCTCGAATTTAGAAAAGAAAATTTATGGCAATCAAAATCGGCATATTAGGTTATGGAAATCTCGGACGCGGCGTTGAATGCGCCATACGCCAAAACCCCGATACGGAGCTTGCCGCCGTCTTTACGAGGCGCGCCCCCGCATCCCTAAAAATCCAAACGCAGTCCGCAAAAGTCGCAAGCGTTGACGAAATCCAAAACTGGACGGACAAAATCGACGTTTTAATCGTGTGCGGAGGCTCCGCGACAGACCTGCCCAAGCAGTCCCCGAAATATGCGAAGCTCTTTAATTTAATCGACAGTTTCGACACGCACGCAAAAATTCCCGAACACTTTGCAAACGTTGACAAGTCCGCAAAAGAAGGCGGCAAGGTCGCAATAATTTCCGTCGGCTGGGACCCGGGAATGTTCTCGCTAAACCGCCTTTACGCAAATGCGATTTTAACGGAAGGCAAAGACTACACTTTCTGGGGCAAAGGTGTAAGCCAGGGGCATTCCGATGCAATCAGAAGGGTTGAAGGCGTGCAAGACGGCAAGCAATACACAATTCCCGTCGATTCCGCGCTAAAAGCAGTGAGAGCGGGGGAAAATCCAGAGCTTACAACGCGTCAGAAGCACACGAGGGAATGTTTCGTGGTTTTGAAGGAAGGCGCGGACGCGGCAAAGGTGGAAAAAGAAATCAAAAACATGCCGAACTATTTTTCCGACTACGACACGACGGTGCATTTCATCTCGCAGGAAGAGTTGGATAAAAACCATAGCGGCATTCCGCACGGCGGCATTGTGCTAAGAAGCGGCTCTACAAACGGCGGCAAGAACAAGCACATCATCGAATACTCCTTGAAGCTTGACTCAAACCCCGAATTTACTTCATGCGTGCTTCTCGCTTACGCGCGCGCGGCATACAGGCTTTCCAAAGAAGGCGCAAGCGGCTGCAAAACTGTGTTTGACATTGCCCCTGCCTATTTGAGCGCAAAAAGCGGCGAGGAATTAAGGGCAACGATGCTTTAATTTTTAAATCAAAAAAGACTAAAAGAGGGAACGCATTTGTTCCCTCTTTTTTTTGAGCCTTTAATTTCAGTTTTTCGATTCCGCAAAAAAATTTCAAAAAAGAGTTGTAAAAACAAAAAGTTTGCCATTAAATTGAAACCAAGTTTAAAAAAGCAAAAAACACCATGGATAAGAAACTGAAAATATTGGCTTTTTCAATCGCCGCGCTTTCGCTTGTTTCGGGGCTTGGCGCATGGGAAAAGAAAACCGCCCCTCTAATGACAAAATGGGCAGAGCTTGTGAGCCCCGAAAACGCCCTGCCCGAATATCCGCGCCCGCAGCTCGTGCGAGAAAAATGGCTGAACTTAAACGGCGTCTGGGAATTTGAAGGGGTTGAAGGCATCAACAAGCGCATTCCATCATACGACTGGAAAGGCGCAGACGAAAGCATCTTTAAAGACATCAAAAGCGGCAAAAAACTTTCGGGAGAAATTCTTGTCCCATTCCCCGCAGAATCCGCGCTTTCGGGAGTTATGAAGCATTACGAATACTTAAAATACCGCCGCGAATTTGAAATTCCGCAGGATTGGAAAGGTAAAGACGTAAAGCTAAACTTCGGGGCTGTCGATTTCATGTGCGATGTTTACATAAACGGAAAGCTTGCAGGCTCTCACCAAGGCGGATACGACGCGTTTTCGTTCAACATCTCAAAGCTTTTGAAAAGCGGCAAAAACGAAATCATAGTTTCCGTTTACGACCCGACCGATAACGGCATAAATCCCGTCGGCAAGCAGAGAATCGAACCCGAAGGCTACTGGTACACCCCGTGCAGCGGAATTTGGCAGACGGTTTGGCTCGAACCCGTTTCAAAAGGGTCGATAGACAGCCTAAAACTCATACCAAGCGTTAAAAACGGCTATCTTTCGATAACCGCGAATGCAGAAGAAATTTTACAGCAAATAGAAGTCGAAGCATATGATGGCGATAAAAAAGTTGCAGGAGCAAGCGACGTCGCAAACAAGGAAATAAAGCTTGAAATCCCGAATGCAAAACTGTGGTCGCCTGACTCTCCATTCTTGTACGACTTAAAAATAAAGGTTAAGAAATTCGGCAAGACCATTGACGAAGTCGATTCGTATTTCGGAATGCGCGAAATCGGCAAAAAAGTAATAAACGGCATAACCCGCCCCACCATAAACGACGAATTTATTTTCCAAATAGGAACTCTCGACCAAGACTACTGGCCGGACGGCAATCTGACCGCCCCAACAGACGAAGCATTGAAAAGCGATATCCAAAACCACAAGGATTTAGGCTTTAACCTAATCCGCAAGCACATCAAAGTTGAGCCTGCGCGCTGGTTTTACTGGTGTGATAAAATCGGTATGCTCGTGTGGCAGGACATGCCAAATTCACACACGCACTCAGTGCTTATAAAGGAAGGCAAAAAAGAAGTAAAAAGGGAAAGTTTCAGACCAAACGAAGAGGAGCGCAAAATTTTTGAAAACTACGCCAAGGAAATCATAGATGAACCACATAAGCCACCCTTGCATAATAACCTGGATTTTATTTAACGAAGGCTGGTCGATGTACGGCAAGCGCGAAGACATCAAAAGATTTTCCGACAAAATCAGCGCGTACGACCCGTCCCGCTTCGTAAACGACTCATCGGGACTTCCCAACGAGCATGTAAGCGGGGATGTTTACGACCTTCACATATACCAAGGCCCTTCCGCCGGCATTCTTGAAAGCAACACATTCGCGGCTCTCGGAGAGTTTGGCGGAGTGGGGTTGAACGTAAAGGGACACAACTGGTTTGACAGGGGCGGCTGGGCTTACGGAGAGATGAACAAAACCAACGAAGACCTCACAAAGCGGTACTTGCAAATGCAAAACGAGTTGTATTCGCTGATGTACCACCCGGGGTTAAGCGCGTCGATGTACACCCAGATTTCCGACGTTGAAGGCGAGACAAACGGCTTATACACATACGACCGCAAAGTACTGAAAATGGACGCAAAAAAGATAAAAGCCGCCCATGATAAAATCGTATCCGCGTCAAAAAATATGCCAAAAATCACCAATGCAAACGATAAGCTTTCGTTCGCAGATAAAAATCCCGTTCTTAAAAAGAGCAAAGACTTGCAGTTTGCGTATCTGAAAAACCAAAATAAAGAAGACGCAAACATAACTTCCGCAATAGCCGAATGCGAATTTAAACTGCCCGAAGGCAAAGACGCCTCCGCAGGCATTGCAATGCGCGCGGCGAATGGCGGCGGCTATCTTTTCGGCATAAAATCAGACGGCACGATATTCATAAAAAGCTTAGGCGAAAATTCAGAAAAAATCGACATTGAAAAGAAAACCGAAATTAAGGGGAAAATCCATTTGAAAGCTCAGGCTTTCGGTTCGGTTCTCTACCTTTACGCAAACGGCAACCGCATATTTGCAAAAGACGCCTTCAATTCCTACGGCAAGTGCGGAGTTTTCGCGCAAAACTCGCAAGTCAAATTTGAAAACTTCAAAATCGGAAACCCTGCCCGCAGAATTCGAGCGACAGAGACAACCGTTAAATTTATAGTAATAAGGGAGGAAAAAGACAAAATCCGTTGTATCTTCGACTGCAATCCCAAAGTTATGGGCGACTGCCATTGGGAACTTGAAGCGGGTCTTGCCGACAAAAGCGGAGTGTCGTTTAGGTCTATGAGCCACCCCGACAAATACCTGACGCTAAATCCTGACGGAAACATCACTTTGAAGACATTTGAAGATAGCGATGAATACAAGAAAAACGCCACTTGGTACATGAAAAAAGGCAACCACGAAGGCTTGCATTACTCGTTTGAATCAATGGCAAAAAAAGGCGAGTTTATGAAGCACAAGGCGTGGAACCTCGTTGCCGCCCCCGTAAAGACAGGAGGCGAAAAGTTTGACTCAACGCTCGAACTCATTGAATAGGCTTAAAACCCAAAAGCGGCGCAACAAAAACGCCGCTTTTTTTGCGCAAATAAAAATCAGACCAAAAGGTTGCCGTCGTTTATGCGGATAATTCTGTCGGCAATATCCAAAATTCGGTTGTCGTGCGTTACAAGCACAACCGTAACACCCAATTCTTTCGACATCTTTTTGATAAGCTCCACAACTTCCCTGCCCGTTTTTTCGTCAAGAGAAGCCGTAGGTTCGTCTGCAAGAACAATCGCGGGCTTTCTTATCAGCGCGCGCGCGATTGCAACGCGCTGTTTTTGACCGCCCGACAAGTGCGCGGGTTTTTTTTCCGCATGAGACGCAATACCGACGGTTTGGAGAGCTTCATAGGCAAGTTCGCGCGAGCTTTTGGAGTTCTGAGACTTGTCGAAAGCAAGCGGCAACTGCACGTTTTGCAAAACGGTTATCGAATCAAGCAAATGGTGGCTTTGGAAGATAAAGCCTATTTTGCGCCTTATCTCGCGAAGCCTCGACTGGTTTGCCCCGCTTAAATGGTCGCCGTCTATCACGATGTCACCGCTTTGGATTGTAAGCTGCGCGCCAATCAGCTTTAAGAGCGTGGATTTCCCCGACCCCGATGGCCCCATAATTATTGCGATTTCGCCCCCGTAAAAATCCAGGTCAATGCCGTGCAAAACTTCCTTAACGCCGTCGCCTTCGGTGTAATTGTGGCGAAGCCCGCTAATTGAAATCACTGCCTTGGATTTTTCTTTCATCATAAAACAAATAAACAAAAAAGCCCCCGCCCTTTCAACCAAATTCTAAGCCAAGGCGCAAAAAAAGCGGCGCGTTCCATCTCCGCGCCGCTTGAAAAAAATAAATATTATCTCGGTTCTTCGCCCCTGTTTTTAATATAGCCCAAAGATTTTTCCAAGGCGGACTTTTCAGCTTCGCCGCACTTTGCGCCGGCAATCATATCCGACACAAGCTGTTCGCATTTTTGATGGTCAGGCATTCTGCGCCAGTTGTCTCTTGTCAGGCGTTTGGCAAAAGGCGCAAGCTGGGAAATTTCTATTTTGCCGGCCTTGCCATCTGCAACTTTCTTTGCAAGAGCCATAAACGCATTAGCATCTCCGCATTCCATAAGGGCTAAGAAATAACATTTTTCCAAGCCTTCCGAAATTTCTTTGGGCGCGGATTTGAATGCGTTTTCAAGCATTTCCAAGGACTTCTGAGCGTCAGATGTTCGGATTGCGACATTTCTAACGACAAAGCCCAAACGGTAAACGAACTGCTTGTCGTTCGGCTTGTTCTGCTTTGCAAATTCAATGATTTTTTCGACATCTTCATCGGTTGCCAAAATTTCATATGAAGCCAAAGCGTCGCCCCAGACGCGCGAATTGAGCTTTTCAAACAGAATTGGCTTTGCGTCTATTGAACGAAGCCCAATCAAGCGAATTGCATTAGAATCATCCTGCTTTGCTTTTTCGATTATAAAAGCGTCGATTTCAGCTCCGCCTTTCTGCATTCCCTCCATCGCCCAAGCGATGATTGCATGCGGAAGACCGCGCGTTTTGTCCCTTAGCTTTATCATTTCAACAACCGCTTCCTTGCCGCCGATTTTTTCGAGCGCAAGGGCGAGAGAAACGCAAACAAATGGGTCTTTTGCATCTTCAAGGTTGTCAAAAACAAACTTTTTTGCGACATCATTTTGGACAGTTGCAAGATTTGTGATTATCCAAGCCTTCAAGGTCGGAGAGGCTGAATTATACGCCGTTTGCAAATCCGACATAAGCGAATTTTCTTTGCTTGCGATATATGGAACCACAAAAGCAACTTCCCATTCGTTTGCAGATTTCAAGGCTTCTTGCGCTTTTGCCTTTGAGGGATTTTTCAAAAAGTCCTGCTGAAACTTGTCAAGGCTTGTCGGCACCAAAACGCCGGCACCGTCCATTGCAACTATGGCAAAATCTTTTGATTTCTTTTGGGAATCGACAAACTGCTTTTTATCGCCACGCTTTGCAACGGCATAAAGAGCCATATTCTTTACGTTTGGATTTTTCGCGCTCTTAAATATTTCGACCAAAACGTTTCCCGCATTTTTTGCGGGCATTTTCTGCAACGCGCCGCAAGAAACAAGAGCGAGAGTTTCGTCGTCTGAAAGAGCCGCTTTTTTAAGAAAGGCGAAAGACTTTTCAGAACCCGCAAACTCGAGCATTCTCACGAGTTCGCATTTCGTGTTCGCGTCTTTTACGCTTTCCAAATTCGCGAGAATTTCGCGCTCGAAAGCCTGCAAGTCCGCGGGATTTTTCGTCGCGTCAAACAGTATGTTTAACAAGTCGTCCTGATACTGGTACCTCGACATGTCATTTACATCCGCATCGCGGTACTCGTACTCGCGGTTATTCTTGTCGCGGAAAGAGCGGTTTTGGTTGTTAAATTTAATCGGCTGCTCGATTTCGCCTGCCATTACCTGAACGTCGCGCTTTATTCTTGCGGCATCGATTTCGGCAAAGCTTGAAAATGCCGAAAGCATAAACGCGCATGCCGCCAAAATATGTGTGTATTTCATAAAAAAATCTCCGTTTTGATGTTAAACGCCAAGGAAGTACGGCGCGCGGCGCACGCGCGAAGTCATCGACTGCGCAACAGGGTCGCCAATTATTTTTTCAGCCTTTGCATCCCACTTTATCGGGCGGTTCAAGCGAAGCGCCATGGCGGAAAGCTGGCATGTCGCGCTCGTGTGGTAGCCGACATCCGCGTTGCAAATCGGAGTTCCGCCCGTGCGTATGCAGTTTATCAAATCTTCGCGGATGTTCGGAACTACTTGAAGCTTTGTCGAGCCGTTTGGCAAAAAGCCCTTTGCAAGCCATTCGGGGTCGGAGTCGATACGGTTGCCGCGGCTCACCCTTACTTCGCCCTTTGTTCCGATAAATCTAATCATGTGCCCCTTTGTTCCACCGTTTTGACCGAACGGATTTATGTACACTCTCGGACCGTTTTCATACTCGAAAAACCTGCAAACGGAACCGTCTGTATTCGGCGGGCAAAATAGTGTCGGGAATGAATCGTCCTTGCCCAAAGCCCACTGGATGATGTCGTAGTGGTGCGCGCCCCAGTCGCCGTCCTTTCGGCAGCCATAATCCCAAAAACAACGCCAGCCGCCGTTCCAGAAACTGCGCACTCTTTCGGAATTATACGGATACCACGGAGACGGCCCAAGCCACTTTTCGTAGTTAAACCCCTCGGGAATGGGCTCTTCCTTCAAAATTTTCGGCTGCGCGAAAACCCCGATGTCGGTATAAATTTCCTTGACGTCGCCAATCAGCTTGTTGCGCACGATTTCAGCCGCCTTGCGGAAAGAAGCCTCCGTTCGCTGCTGTGTGCCGACTTGAAGCTTTATGCCGGTTCTTCGCACTGCGTCCGACAATATTTTGCCCTCTTCGATTGTGAGGCTCATGGGCTTTTCAAGATAGACGTGCTTGCCCGCCTTTGCGGCGGCGAGGGCTATTTGAACGTGCCAGTGGTCGGGAGTTGCAATTACAACGGCGTCGATGTCGTCGCGCTCAATGATGTCTTGATAGTCTTCGGTCATGTCGCAGCCCTTGTAGTTTTCAAGATTGCTGCGGCGCGCCGAAATTTCCTCGACAACGCGCTTTGATTCTTCCCTGTTAGACCTGCGCACATCGCAAACCGCAATAACCTGTGAGCCTCCGAAGCCCGCATAAAAATCCCTGTGCCCGCGCATTTGGCTTCCGACACCGATACAGCCGAACACAATTCTTTCGCTCGGAGCCAAAACTCCGCCCTTCCCCAACGCCGACGCAGGTATGATTGTCGGCAAAAACGCGCCCGCAAAAGCCGCGGCGGCAGACTTCTTTATGAAGTCTCTTCTCGATAGTTTTTTCATATTTCCTTTCCCAATATTTTCTTATTTTTTACATAAATAAGACAAAAATTAAACTTTTTGCCAAAAATTATTGCAGACACGGAAAGGATTTCAAGATTTTAGTGCAAAATTCGCCTCGCAAAAAAACGCAACCTTGACTAAAATAAATTCCGATTTAGTATGCGTTCTTTAATTTAAAACAGGAGGATTTTTATGTTTACAGGCATAGTTGAAGCGACAGGCAAAGTGATTTCATTGGAAAACAAAGACAAGGCTTGGCTTATGAAAGTCGAAGCCCCCAAGTTCATAGCGGAAGATTTAAATATCGGCGATTCTCTGGCAAACAACGGTTGCTGTCTCACTGTCGTCCAAAAAGAAGCAGAAACAATAAGTTTTGAGCTTTTGGAAGAAACTTTGAGGCTCACAAGCTTTGAAGGTCTTAAAAGCGGCTCTCTCGTAAACTTGGAAAGACCTTTGCAGTCGGGAGCAAGGCTCGGAGGGCATTTTGTATCGGGGCATATCGACGTCCGCGCAAAAATCCTCGATTTTGAAAAGAGGGGCAAGAATTTTTATTTGAGAGTGGAAGTCCCGCAAGAATTTTCAAAGTACGCGGTTTACAAAGGTTCAATTGCAATAGACGGCATTTCGCTAACAATCGCAGAAGTGCATCCCGATTCTCTCGCAGTTTGGCTTATCCCGCACACATTGGAAGTCACAAACCTTTCGCAGGCGCACGCGGGCAAGTTCGTAAATTTGGAATTCGACCTTCTCGCAAAATACGTTGAAAAAATCGCTCTCGGCAACCGCGATAAATCCCCCTACCAGCCTCAATGAGAAGAAGAAAAAAGCCCTCTAAAAACATTTGGATAAAGCTCGTGTGGCTTTTGGCGGTTTTGCTTGCCGCCCTATTTTACCAAGTTTCCCCGCAGGACATTCTAAGCGGAAATTTTGGCAAAAACCGCCATATAGTCCAAACTTCCGCACAACTCGAGCCTTCAAAAATACGCGAAGAAGGCAAAATCAGGGTGTGCATATGGAACGTACACTGCTATCTTGACACCTACCGAATGAAAAACGGCAGGCGCATAAAATCTCCAAAGCCCGAAGACGAAAAAGAGGAAATCTTAAAAATCATAAAAGACATAAACCCCGATGTTCTCGGCATTGAGGAAATCGGCGGAGAGCCTTACGCAAAAGAGTTTGCAAAACGCCTTTCGCAAAGCGGCATGAACTACCCCTATTTCGCGGTTTCGGAAGAAAGCTCCGAATATCCGCAATGCGCGATTTTTTCAAAAATCCCGTTTCAAAAAACAAACATTCTCGCCGTAAAGAACTTCGACTATTTCGGTGAAAGCGCGCGTTCGCCGCGCGGAATGCTTGTGGCAGATTTTAAAACGTGCGGCAAGGATTGGCGGTTCGGCTCGATACACCTTAAAAGCAAGTTCGGAGCAAAAGCCCGCGACAGGGAAAACAATTTGTTCAGGCAAAAAGAAGCGGAGTTAATCGCAAAAGACATGTCGAGATTTTTGAGAAAAGGCGGTCTTGCCATAATCGGCGGAGACTTTAACGAAGAGCCAAAAGACGGGGCAATAGCCATACTGAAAAAAGCGGGCCTTGAGCCTTTGAAGCAGGAAAACTCAAACGGCTTGCCATTTTCATACCATTGGGCAAAAGAAAACGCATATCGGCAGTTCGACTTTTTCATGATATCAAAACCCATGAAAAAATACGCGGAAAAAGCGGAAGTTTTGCCCATAGTGAAATCCGCAAGCGACCATGCGGCAGTCTTTACCGATTTGGACTTCTCGAAAAACTAAACAACCGAACTTTTTGAGTTCGGCTGTTTTCGTCATTTATAAAAAATCTTGCGCTGCAAAAGGAAAATCCTCGATACAAGCACTATCCAGAAAATGCAGGCGATTGTAAGAATAACCGTGTGGTAAATCGCAAAAATCAAAATTCCCTTCGCCGCATCGATGCTGACAAAGCCCGAAAACCATATTTTTTGAAAGAACAAAATCAAAAGCTCAAACAAGGTGAAAAACCACCACAAAATCAAAAAATTCAAATCCAAAATATTCAAAGCCTTGCCATTCGCGTTCTTTGACGCCTTGTAAACATAAAAAACGACAATAAACGGATTTACCAAATTGACAATGGGAATGAAAAGCGACCAGCCCGAAAAAGACGGCGAAAGCCTGCAACTTTTGTCGAGCGCGCGGAGGTTTGAAACTATCGTGAAAATCCAGTTCTGCGCCGCCTTTGCAATAAACAGCAAAAGAATAAACAAAACAAGCGAAGTCAAAAACGATATTTTGTGGTATTCCAAACCGACGCACTTCAAGAAAGTTGAAGAAGTGTCGGGCGATACGAGAAGCTTCTCAAAATACGCCAAGCGTTTAAAATCTATGAGCAGGGTCAAAAAGACCAAAATTGTGAAAGCCGAAAGCAAGCCCCTGAAAAGCTTGGTAGCGTTTGAAAGCTCTTTTAACCTCGTGTATGTTTTGCGCCCGAACTGCCTGAATAAATCAGTACTTTTTAACTGCGCCCAGCTTTGCATTCCGCGCGACCAGACTTTCGTGTCCTGATTTATTATATGTTTTGTGTAAAGTTCGTTAAGCGCGGCATCGGCAACGGGACCGCATTTTTTCTTCTTATTGTCGAGGTAATACCACATAGATAAAAAATAAAACGTTTTATATTTTCTATTTGCCGATGCAGAAAGTCGAGAATATTTTGCTTAAAACCTCTTCCCTGTCGCCCCTTCCCACAATTTCTCCAAGGCTGTCCAAAGCGGCGCGTATATCGCTTGCGACGAGTTCCGATGGGGCGGAAGAGTCGATTTTTTCAACGGCAGATTTTGCGTTTTCAAGAGAATCTGCAACAAGACCCGAATGGCGCGCGCTAACCAAAATATCGTCAAATGAAGATGTTATGGAATTTTTTGTTATGAATTCCAAAATCTTTTCCTTTAAATTTTCTATTCCCCTGTCTTCAAGGCAGGAAACTTCCACAGACACAAAATCTTTAAAAATACCCGCATTCTGCGCGCGCGGCTTGTCGATTTTGTTTAAAACCACAATCGTATTGCTTGGGCTTATGAAACTTTTGGCGATTTCAAAAACGCCGTCAAAATTTTCGGAAACATCCAAAACAAGAAGCTTTAAATCTGAGTCTTTGGCAACTTCAAGCGCCCTGCGTATTCCCTCTTTCTCAATCTCGTCGCCCGAAGTTCTAAGCCCCGCAGTGTCAGCTAAATTTACGCAATACCCGCCAATCGAAAACCGTTCCACAATAAAGTCGCGCGTGGTTCCGGCGGAGGGGCTTACTATCGCGCGGTTCCTGCCCAAAATGCAGTTCATGAGAGACGACTTGCCCGCGTTTGGCTCGCCGATGATGGAGACATTCAGCCCGTCGCGCAAAACCGCCCCGTAACGGCTTGTTGACACAAGGCGCGAAGCGTCGCAAACGAATTTTTCAAGAAGCTCCTTCGGCTTTGAGAAAGACTCTTTTGGCAAGTCTTCGTCAGAAAAATCTATGTATGCCTCCATATACGCAAGAGCCTCTATGAGAGTGTCGCACATCGAATTTACGCGCTTTGAAAGCTCGCCGCCAAGCTGTTTTCTGGCCGCCTCCAAAGATTTTTCGCTCCTTGCGGCAATCATAAGCGCGACAGCCTCCGCCTGCGACAAGTCGAGTTTGCGGTTTTCAAAAGCCCTGCGCGTGAACTCCCCGTGCGTTGCCGCCCTAACCCCCCTCGCGAACAAGTCTTCAAGCACCGTTTGCACGATGTACGGGTTGCCGTGCGTGCATATTTCAAGCATGTCTTCGCCCGTATATGAATTTGGAGCCTTAAAAAACGTGAAAACAACATCGTCCAAAATTTTCCCGTCTTTTGAAACATAGGACGAATGCGACGCAAAACGCGGAGAAATTTCGGATTTGCCGAAACAGGATTTTGCCGTTTCAAGGCACATTCCGCCGCTTAACCTGATTGCCGCTATCGCAGATTCGCCGTTGGGAGTGGAAAGAGCCGCTATGGTGTCTGATGTCATTTTTTCTGCCTTTTTGAAGATTTTTTGTCAATCACTGCAAGAATTGCCGCAGAAACGCAAAACGCAATTCCAGCCGCAGTGGTAGAGTCTATGTAAACTTTCGCGCGCGTAAGCCCCGATTCGTTTCTTATGTCGATTGGACGGTTTTTCTGCCAATTTGTCATATTGCTTGAAAAGAACTCGTACGCTCCAAGCCATGCTATGGTCGAAATGAAAAAGCTCGCCGCAAGCAGAATGAACTTTCGCCTTGAAAAGTTGTTTGAAACAAAACTTCTGCCCATGTTAATTTTCGCCCCTGCGCTTCTTTACAGCTTCGTAAAACTTTTTCATATCCAAAAAATCGCCCGATTTCACCGAATTTTTAAGAAACCATCCCCTGTTCATTTCGATGCAGTAGCATACGTCGGAAGACGTGCTTCTCACTGCGGTTTCGTCGTGCGGGAACATCTGCTTGACTTCCAAAACCTTGCCACGGGCGTCCAAAAAGGCTATATCGAGAGCAATCGGAGTGTTTTTCATCCAAAACGACGCCATGTGCGGAAAGTCGCTCACAAAAATCATTCCCTCGTTTTCCCCCATTTGCTTTACGCCCATAAGCCCCTTTGCCTTTTCCTGATTTGTCAGGGCTATTTTTGCGGAAAATTCCGCATTGCCGATTTTCTGGGGGAAGAGAGCGTCAATGCCCGCTTTTTCGGTTTCGACTTTTGAACAGCCGAAAATCAAAGGCAAAGCCGCCGCCAGTAAAATTGTAAAAATTTTCATGGCAAAACAGCATTATATATGTTTGGATTGTAGGCAACAATTTTATGATTATGGAAAAGCTTATTTACGCAAATACGGAAAAATCGCCCGATATGCTGTATTTTGCAAAAATGAATATTCCCGACGCCGTTTTCGCCTTCACCCACAAGGGGAAAAAATACGCAATTTGCTCGCCTCTTGAAATCGGACGCGCCCGAAAAGAATCGGATTTTGACGGAATTTACCCGTCAAACGGTAGCGATTTTGACACTCTCCTTGAAATATTTTCAAATCTTAAAATATCGGAAGCGGAAGTCCCGAACTCTTTTCCCTCAGGCATGTTCCTAAAATTAAAAAAAGCGGGGCTTAAAATAAAAGTTTCTGGCGGAGACTTCTTTCCCGAACGCAGAATAAAAAGCGAAGCCGAAATTTCTGAAATCAAAAAGGCGAACGATGCCGCAAGCGCAAGCTTTGAAAGAGTCTGGCAGATTTTCAGGGAAAGCTCGATTGAAAACGGTTTTCTAAAATGGAACGGAAAGTTTTTAACAAGCGAAATTCTTAAATTTGAAATAGAATTGCAATGCCTCAAAATGGGGGCGGAATCCAAAAATACAATAGCCGCCTGCGCCGACCAGGCATGCGACCCCCACTGCGAAGGATACGGTAAAATAAGGGCGAACGAACTCTGCGTATTCGACATTTTCCCGCGCCTGAAATCTTCGGGCTACTTCGGGGACATGACGCGCACCTTCTTAAAGGGAGAGCCAAACTGTGCGCAAATAAAGCTTGTTGAAAGCGTAAAAAAAGCGCAGGAAAACGCAATTTCGGAAATCAAGGCGGGCAAGAGAGCCGACTTAATCCATAAAAACGTCTCATCTTTCTTTGAAAAAAACGGCTACAAAACAGATTTTGACGGCAACGGCTGGCGCGGATTTTTCCACTCGACGGGACACGGAATCGGCTTGGAAGTCCACGAAGAGCCGCGCTTAGGTCTTGCAAAAAACACTCTTAAAAGCGGCGAAGTTGTCACCGTAGAGCCCGGGCTGTATTACAAGGGTGTTGGCGGATGCAGGATTGAAGACAACGTGCTTGTGCTTCAAAACGGATGCCAAAAGCTTTCCAATTTCCATTACGACTGGGTTGTAAAATAATGGCAAAATCCTCCCGCAGTTTGAAAAACATTCTAAAAGTCGCGTTCGGCACGTTCGGCTCCCGCGTATTGGGGCTTTTGAGAGACACCTTGACACTCGCTTTTTTGGGGGTGAACGCGGTCAGCTCCGCATTCTTCTTCGGCTTTACAATTCCAAACCTTTTCAGGCGTCTGATGGGAGAAGGCGCGCTGTCTTCGGCGTTCATTCCGATTTTTTCGCAAACCCTCAAAAACGGCGGGGAAGAAAAGGCTTTCGATTTCCTAAACAAAATAATAACCCGCGCGTTTTTGGTTTTGTGCGCGATTGTAGTCTTGGGAATTTCCATATCGGAAATTTTTTACTTTTTCGCCGAGAAATCCGCGCACTTTTCGGGCGAAAGATTTTTGGCAGGCTCGGCATTCACCTCTATAATGCTGCCATACATGATTTTGATATGCCTTGCGGCGTTAATTTGCGCCGCCTTGAACGTCTTGGGGCATTTCGCGCTCCCCGCTCTCACGGCAGTATGGCTTAACATTGCGATAATATCATCAATATTAATAGGAGCCGCGCTTTTCAAGGGGAATTCAAACGCCATTGCAAAATGTATGTGCGCAGGAGTTCTTGCAGGCGGGCTCGCACAGCTTTTCATTCCGCTTTTCCAGCTTAAAAGAAGCGGTTGGAGATTTTCCCCAAGCCTGAAATCGACAAGCGAAGTAAGGGAGTTCAACGCTCTGTTTCTGCCCGCGCTCGCAGGGGCGTCGGTAATACAGGCAAACATACTTGTTTCAAACATGCTCGCGCTGAAAGTAAGCGACATTGCAGTCAGCGCGATTTACGTTTCAAGCAGGCTGATAGAGCTTCCGCTCGGAATTTTCACATTCGCGATAATAACGGTTTACTTCCCCAAACTCTCCCTCGCCTCGGCAAATAGCGAAGGCGGCGAATATTCGCGCCACTTTTCAAACGCCATAATATCTCTTATGCTGATTTGCGTTCCAAGCTGCGTCGGGCTGATTGCTCTCGCCCCCGAAATATTGAAACTGCTCTTTGAATGGGGAAAATTCGGAAACGCCGACGTCGAACTTTGCACTCCGATTTTGATATTGGGTTCAATAGGCATTCCGTTTTATTCCCTCGCAACCCTCTCTTCAAGGGGCTTCCACTCGGTAAAGGATATGAAAACGCCGATGAAAGTTTCAGCGATGGCTTTCATAGTCAACCTGACTTCGGCATTGCTTTTAATGGGCAGATTCGGCGCGATGGGATTGGTCGGCGCAAACGTGATTTCGGGGATATTCCAAGCCGCGCTTTTAAGTGCGCTCTTTTCAAAGAGGCGCAAAATGCAAAACGTGTTTTTTGAGATTTTAAAAATTCTTACGGCGTCAGTTCTTATGGGGCTTTCTCTTTGGATTTTAAAGCCGTGTCTTTCAAGCCTTTTAAGCGGCAAGCTTTCCGCCGCCGCGAACGCGGCAATACTTGTTCCGCTTGGAATCGCAATTTACACAATGTTGCTTTTTGTTTTCAAATTCAGGGAATTTGGAGAAGTAAAAAAACTTATGAGAAGGAAAGATTAAAATGACTTCACGAGAACTTTTTTTAAATGCGGTGGAAGGAAAACCCGTTTTACGCACTCCGTTTTGGATTATGCGCCAGGCGGGGCGATACCTGCCCGAATACCGCGCGCTAAAAGAAAAGCACGGTTTTTTGGAAATAGTGAAAACTCCTGAACTTTCACTTGAAGCGACATTGCAGCCAATACGCAGGTTTGACTTTGACTGCGCAATCGTGTTTTCCGACATATTAGTCGTGGCAGAGGCTCTCGGCTTTAAATATAATTTTAGAGACAAGGGAGGAATAGAGCTTGAAAGCACAATAAAAAGCGTGGAAGACATAAGAAAGCTTCCGCCTGCATCTATAGTCCGCGAGAAGTTAAGCTATGTTAAAGACGCCCTTTCTCTAATCAGAAAGGAACTTCCCAATAAAGCTCTTTTAGGTTTTTCTGCCTCGCCTTTTACGCTCGCCTCTTACATGATTGAGGGCGGCTCTTCAAGGGATTTCCAAAAGTTTCACGATTTTTTCACAAACGAGCAATACGCCTTTGAAATGCTCCTTGCAAAACTTGCCATAGCGATTTCAGAATACGCGAAGATGCAAGTTGAATGCGGCATTGACGGATTTCAGATGTTCGATTCGCAGGCATCATGCGCCCCATTTAACATGTACGAAGACCTGTCAGCGATAAGCGCGAATTTCGCGATGTCGAAAATACAAAACAAAGTAAAAACCATATTTTTTGCAAACGGAATGCAGGGGCGGTTTGACGAAGTAAAAAAAGTAAACGCCGATGTTTACAGCCTGTCTTCGCAGGAAAATCTGCCGCAAATTGCCACAGAAAACGAAAATCAATTCTGTCTGCAAGGCAATATTCCAAACGCCATTTTATCGGAAGCCTCTCCCAAAGAGGTCGAAGAAAAAACCATTTCGCTTTTGAATGAGATGAAGCCGTTTAGGCATATTTTGAATTTGGGGCACGGGATACTGCCCGACGCCAAATTAGAAAATGTCGAAGCTTTCGCAAACGCCGCAAAAAATTTCAAAAAATGAAAAACCTTACAGAGCTCATTTTAAAATACGAAACTTCGGGCCCGCGATACACTTCATACCCGACAGCCCCGCATTTTTCTTCCGAATGCGACAAGCAAAAATTGGCGAAGGCGGCTGTTGATTTAAATTTGCCGCGCTCCCTTTACATACACATACCGTTTTGCAGGACGCAGTGCCTCTTTTGCGGATGCTCTTCAAGCGTCTGCACTGACGCAAAAAAAGCGGACGAATATCTTTCGCTTATCGAAGAAGAGCTAAGGCTCTGGCAAAATTCGGGGCTTAAAAGATGCCCGCTCGAACAAATACATTTCGGCGGCGGCACTCCGAACTTTCTTTTGCCCGAACAAATTTCAAGATTAAGCGAAATAATAAAAAGCGGATTTGACATTTCCCCGAATTGCGAATACTCGGCAGAACTCGACCCCCGCACGCTTACAAAAGAAAAAGTTGAAGCTTTTGCAAAAATCGGCGTAAACCGCGCCTCAATCGGCGTGCAGGACACAAACGAAAACGTCCAAAAGGCGATTGCCAGAATACAACCGCAAAAAATGAATTTGCAGGCTTTTGAATGGCTGCGCGAATTCGGGATAAAAAAAATCAACATAGACCTAATGTACGGGCTTCCTCTTCAAACTCCCGAAAATTTCAAAAACACGATAAAAGACGCCCTTCAATTAAAGCCCGACAGAATTGCGCTATTTAACTACGCCCATGTGCCGTGGATGAAAGCCGCCCAAAAGGCTCTCGAAAAATATCCCATGCCAACGGGCGCGGAAAAAGTCGGGCTTTTTGGCGATGCAATGGAAGCATTCAAAGATGCGGGCTTTGAATACATAGGCTTGGACCACTTCGCGCTCCCGCAAGACGAGCTTATTTTGGCGCGAAAGTCGGGCACGCTTCAGCGCAATTTCCAAGGATACAGCACACGCGCGGGGCTTGAATCTTTCGGGCTTGGGCTTACTTCTATATCTCAGACAAAAAATACTTACAGGCAAAATTTCAAAATCTACGCAGAATACGAACATTCAGTAAAAAGTTCAATACTGCCAATAGAGCGCGGCATAATTTTGTCGGAAGAAGACGAATTGCGGCGCGAAATCATAATGGACATAATGTGCCTTTTAAAGCTCGACTTCAAAAAGTTTGAAGAAAAACACGGCTTTAATTTCAGGGAAAAATTCCAAGGCGCATTCCCCGCTCTTTTGGAAATGCAAAAAGACGGAATTTTGGAAATTGGCGAAAGCGCAGTGGAAGTTTCCCAAACAGGCAGGCTCTTCCTTAGAAACATCGCAATGCTCTTTGACGGAAGATTGTCCGACAAATTCAGATACTCAAAAACGCTCTGAGCATTAAAAATCAAATTCAGGCTGGACGGAAGAAGAAATGGTTTTCGGCAGAAAGTCCGCAAATTTTTCGCACCAGTCGTCGAGCTTTTTAAGATAGTATTTCGCGTCGTA
This sequence comes from Intestinicryptomonas porci, assembly GCF_033971905.1. Taxonomy (NCBI): domain Bacteria; kingdom Pseudomonadati; phylum Verrucomicrobiota; class Opitutia; order Opitutales; family Intestinicryptomonadaceae; genus Intestinicryptomonas; species Intestinicryptomonas porci. The sequence continues at coordinate 63,827 of NZ_JALBUT010000005.1, read as the reverse complement.
AGGCAGGGTGTTTTTGTCGTACATCTCAATCGGATACGCCCTCTTCCAGTCCGCGCCTTTTTTCAGTTCGGCATCGCTTATGAAGTACGAAATTTTGTCCCCCACGCGCGCGGGATTTTCAAGCTTGCAAGCCGCTTCAAGAGACGCCCTCCTGCCCTTGCCCGCAACTTCGATGGTTTTTTTATAGGCTTCGGGCGAGATGCTTATGTACTCGCTCTTTGCAAGCTCAGATATGTCCATATTTCCGCTTTCGATATTTTCACGAACCTCCGCAAGAAGTTCGCCCAAATTTTTATTAGACGCGCCAAGCTCTATGTCTATGAAATCGGAAGTAAGCTTTCTTAAAAAGCCCTCCATCGACCTGCTTCTAAGGGCGGAGCCTTTCAAAACAACCCCGCTGTCCGTAAGAAGCGCGTAATTTTTCGCCTTGTAGCAAAACATCGACTTGTACGCTCCGTCGAACTCTAAATCCACCCCCTTTGGCAGATGTTCTATAACTTTCGGAAGAAGATTTTGCGGGCATGAAAAATATCCGCCGCATGAAACGTAAATTCCGTCCGTGTCGGCCTCTAAAATCTCGCAACCCTCGCGCTTGAAATTCTCAATAAGCCCCGCCAAAAGTTCCCTGCCCTTTGTGGTTATTTCATCTGCCAAAGCTGCGTCGCCGAAACGCGCGGTCGCAAGCCCGAGATAGCCGTAAAACGAATTTATGAGTATTTTAAAACTCGCCTGACGCGCATTAAATTCTTTGCGCTCGTCGGGATTTTCGGCAGTTTTTGCAAGCTGTTTATATTGCAGGCGGTAGGCTCTAAGCTCTTTTAAAACGTCCAAAAATATTTCAAGATAGTCGTTCTTGGGGCATTTGCCCAAAACGAGCATTAAGCTTGGGTAAAGGGAAGCAACGTCGTAATGCAAGACATTTTTAAACACCCCCGACTTGAAGCTTTCGGAAAATCCGCCCGAAACAAAATTCGCCGCAGGCTCGCTTTCGGGAAGAGCGGATTTGGCATGCAAATATTTTTCAAGGAATATGTATTCGACCTTTAAACCCGTACCGCGCAAAATGCACTCCTGCAAGGTAAGCGGAAAATTCTGAACCTGCGCGAAGTACGACGGAAGAAGCCTGTTCGCAAGCTCGAAAGTTTCGCGTATGTCGTCTTTTAAATACTTTCTGAAAGTTTCCCTGTCAGACACAAAAAAGTCCTGAATCTTCGACCCCTCTATGTACGTCCTGCTTTCGGGCTTTGAAAAGCCGAAATGCACAGCGGCGGCTTTCAACGAATAAGACGAAAGCTCGCGCGCTGAAATATCGTAAATCTGTAAAAGAAGCAATGTATCGACAACCGTGCGCCCCGCAATGTCGCAGCGCGGATAGTCGAAAATACGCTCTGCGATTTTTATCCTCGAAGATCGGAAGGCGCATTCCGCCCCGAACCTGCCCCACTGCATTTTTATCTTCAAACGCTTTGAACGCCGCCTTATGAAATCGAGGTCGAACCTGAAAATGTTGTGCCCTTCAATAGTGTCGGGGTCAATGTTTTGAATTTCTGACTGCACCGCTAAAAGCAAATTGCGCTCCGCGTCATCGGTCATTTCCCCAATTTCAAGAATTTTTGATTTTTCCCCGAATTTTATGCCTACTGCAATGACCCTGTCGCCTGCTCTGTCGGGATTGGGGAAGCCGAATTCCGAAGACGTTTCAATGTCAAGCTGAATTCGCCTTAAATCGGAAAACCGCATTCCGCCAAACATCCTTGCCTTGTGTTGCATCAAGAACTGGTTTTCCAAATTTGCGATTTTTTCAACCGCAAGCGTTTTCGGGCGCGATTTCAAAAAATCCGCATAGTCTCCGATGTTCTTAAAGCGCAAAATTTTCGATAGAGGCAAAGTTTTGCCCTCGGGACATTTTAAACTTTCCACACTCTCGATTATGCCGCCTTCTTGAACATCGCCTCCCGCCCATAAAAACGGCTTGAATTCGCATTTTTCAGAATAATGCCGCCCGTCTTTGGAGCGCAAACGCAAATGTACTTCGGAGTTTGGCGCAACCCAAACTCCGCAAACGGAAGAATCGGAGATGTTTAAATTCTGCATAAATAGTCAAATTCCGGAAAAAATGCTTGCGGATATTTGAAGATTTTTCAAACTTATTCGCTTACTCAACTAAAAACTTATGGAAAAACCACGCATTATTCTTTTGGGCGCACCTGGCAGCGGCAAAGGCACGCGCGCAGTCGCCCTCTGCGAAGTTCTCGGAATTCCCCAGATTGCAACGGGCGACTTGTTCCGCAAAAATCTCAAAGAGATGACCGAAATCGGAAAAACAGCCAAAAGCTACATCGATAGGGGCGAACTTGTGCCCGACGAAGTAACTGCCGCAATGCTAAAAGACAGGCTTTCCGAAAGCGACGCCAAAAACGGCTTTGTTTTGGACGGCTTCCCGCGCTCGGTAAGGCAGGCTGAAATTCTCGACGATATACTCGAAAAAAGCGGCGACAAAATAACTTCCGTAATCTATATAAAAGTTGACGACGAGGAAATCGTAAACCGTTTGACAGGCAGAATGATTTGCTCGAAATGCCAGGCTCCGTACCACGTCCGCGACCACAAGCCCGCAGTTGAAGGCAAGTGCGACAAGTGCGGCGGAGATTTGATTGTCCGCGACGACGACAATCCTGAAACAATCCGCAAACGCTTAAAGGTTTTCCACGAAACCACTTTCCCCCTCGTGAAATTCTATTCCGAGCGCGGGCTTCTTACGGAAATTCCATCTGTTACATCTTCGGAAGGCATTAACGCCGACATGAAGAAGCTTTCGCAAAAATTGGGCTTTATCGCATAATGAAGCTTCTTTGCATCGGAGACGTCGTCGGCAAGCCCGGCAGGGACATACTGCGCGATTTTCTGCCGCAAATAAGGCAGGATTTCGGCATAGACTTTGTCGTGGCAAACGGCGAGAACTCCGCCGGCGGAAGCGGCATTACGCGGAACATGGCGGAATATCTCACACGTTTCGGCGTCGATGCAATCACGCTTGGCGACCACATCTGGGACCAGAGGTGCTTCGAGGGCGAAATAGATTCGATAGAAAACCTCTGCCGCCCCGCAAACATTCCGCCCGAAAACCCCGGCAAAAAATATTTGGTCATCGAAAAAAACTCGATGAAAATAGGAGTATTTTCCCTGCTTGGGCAAACATTAATGAAAATAAAGGCAGATTGCCCTTTCCGCGCCGCAGTCTCCGTCTGCGAAGAACTTAAAGACAAGTGCGACATCATAATTTTGGACTTCCACTCCGAAACAAGTTCGGAAAAAGTTTCGATGGGCAACCTGCTCGACGGGAAAGCCGCCGTAGTTTTCGGCACGCATACGCACATTCCGACGGCTGACGCAAGAATTTTGGAAAACGGCACTGCGTACATTTCCGACTTGGGAATGACGGGACCTTGGGACGGCTGCCTCGGCAGGGACAAAAACGCCGTACTGCAAAAATTCATGGACGGCAGACCGCGCGCATTCAAAGTCGCCGAAAAAGACCCGAGAATTTGCGGCTGCATTGTCGAAATAGACGATGCTTCAAAAAAGCCTGTATCAATCGAACAGTTCATATTCCCGAAATTCGGCGAGCCGTTGCCGCCGACGCCCGAAGAAATAAGGCTTGCGCAAAAACGCCTCGCGGAAGAACAAGCCGAAGCGCAAAATTAAATTCGCAAGCGAATAAAAGTTATATGCCCTCACCCCGAAAAAACTCAAAACCCAAAGTTTATTTTTCGAGAATAATAACTCCCGAAAAACTTGTCGATATGTATAAAGTTTTGGGGCGGGAATTATCAGGTAAAGTCGCCGTAAAAATACATTCGGGCGAACCAGGGGGAAACCACTACTTAAAGCCGGATTTCATAAAGCCACTTGTAGATTTGCTAAAAGGAACCATTGTTGAATGCAACACGGCTTACGAAGGTCGCAGAGATACCACCCAAAAGCATTTGAAGGTTATGGAAGAGCACGGCTTTTCCAAAATCGCAAATGTTGACATAATGGATTCCGACGGCGAAATTGAGCTTAAAATTCCAAACGGGAAGCGGATTAAGTCAAATTATGTCGGCTCGCATCTGAAAAATTACAACTCCATTATGGTGCTGTCGCATTTCAAGGGACATTTGATGGCGGGATTTGGCGGGGCGTTAAAAAACATCTCAATAGGGATTGCCTCTTCGCACGGGAAGGCATATATCCACGGCGCGGGAGACATTAAAAAAATATGGTCTTGCGAGCAGGATAAATTTTTGGAGTCGATGGCGGACGCTTCAAAGTCGATAACTGACTTCATGAAAGGCAACATCGCGTTCATAAATGTAATGAAAGACCTTTCCATAGACTGCGACTGCGATTCAGACCCCGCAAAGCCCGAAATGTCTGATATCGGAATAATGTCGTCGCTCGACCCCGTGGCTCTTGACAAAGCGTGCGTTGATATGGTTTACGCCTCAAAAGACAAAGGGAAAGCGTCGCTAATAAGAAGAATTGAAGACAGGCGCGGCGTTCTCATAATAGATGCTTCGGAGAATCTCGGCATAGGCTCGCCAGACTATGAGCTTGTCGATTTGGATGCCTAAAAATTTATTTTGCGAATTTCCGCTTCATGCGCTCCAAAAACATTTCAGCCGCGCCTGAAAACACTTGGCGTTTTTTCCATGCGAATTTCAACCCCGATTCAAGCCTGGGGCTAAGCGGCTTAAAACACAAATCCCCGCCGCCCATAACGTTTAAAAGCTTGTCAAGAGTTATGGCGTATCCGACCCCGCTTCTCACCATTATCGAGGCGTTGTAAATCAAGTTGTACGACGCTACAATGTCGAGTTTTTCAAAATATTTGCCGAACCATTTTTTATACGCATTGTTCGGGCTGAATTCTTCTGACGCCTGCCTTGAACATATGAGCGGCAAGCCAACCAAATCTTTAACTTTAATCGACTTCTTTTTTGCAAGCCTGCAATCGTTCCTCATTACAACGCCCCAAACGTCTTTTGCAGGCAAAGCGATGCTTTCAAAATTCGACGTGTCGGCAGGCTCAATAAACACCCCGAAATCCAAAACGCCCTTTTCAAGCTGTTCCGAAACATATATGGAATTTCCGCTGAAAAAATGAAAATGTATTTCCGGGTATTCCTTCCTTGTTTCATTTACGGCTTCCGCAATTATTTCCATTGATTTGCTTTCCCCGCACCCGATGTAAACATCGCCCGAAACGCCCTTATTTGCGGATTTAAGCTCCGAAGCGGTCTTGCAAATTATGTCCATAATCTCTTCAGCGCGCTTTCTCAAAAACATTCCCTCCATCGTAAGCGAAAGACTGTGATAGCCCCTTGTAAAGAGCTTGTGCCCGACTTCCTCTTCAAGCTCCATTATTTGCCGCGAAAGCGTCGGCTGGGTAATATGCAAAGTTTTTGCCGCCGACGTCATGCTACCCTCTTTTGCAACCGCAAGAAAATACTTCAAAACTCTTGTTTCCATATAAATTTTGTAGCATAGCTTAAAGGCATTGTACAGCATAAAATATAAGTATTTGCTATTTCATAAAAAATGCGGCATAATCATGAAAATAAAAAAACGCGCCAATGAAAAGAAAAACAAAAGAACTGACGGAAAGGATGCTCAAAAAAAGCGTCATAAAAAACACCGACCCTGATTTCAATGAAATATGCGAAGAAGTTGAAAACACGAGGCGCCTTGTTTGCGAACTTAACAATTCTCCCCATACTGACGATGAAGCAAGAAAACTTCTGGAAGAAATTTGGGGGCAAAAATTGGATTCGTCTGTAAGAGTTTTCCCGCCGTTTTACACGGCATTCGGCAAGCTCACGAAAATCAGCAAAAACGTGTTCATCAATTTTGGCTGTACCTTCCTCGATCAAGGCTCAATCACGATAGAAGACGATGTATTTATAGCCCCCGGCGTAAAAATAACGACAGAAGCCCACCCCGAAAATCCCGAAGGAAGGCACAACCTTTTAATAAAGCCCGTAGTAATCAAACAAAATGCCTGGATTGGCGCAAACGCCGTAATTTTGCCCGGGGTAATCATTGGCAAAAACGCGATAGTCGGCGCGGGCGCAGTTGTAACAAAAGATGTTGAAGACAACGCCGTAGTGGCGGGAGTCCCCGCAAAATTTATAAGGAAAATAAAGGAAAAATCATGAAAACAATAAAAAAATTACCCTTAGCACTTCTCGTTTTTATTTCATCACTTGAACTCATTGCAAAACAAACCATGAATAATTCCGAAAAAAACGATTGGGACAAAACGTTCCCCAAAAGCGACAAAGTAAAAATCGAAAAAGCGTCATTTCGCAACAGATACGGTATAACCATCTGCGCTGACGTTTATATTCCTAAAAATGCAAGCGAAAAGATGCCTGCCATCGCACTTTGCGGACCATTCGGCGCAGTAAAGGAGCAAGCATCGGGACTTTACGCCCAAACGATGGCAGAGCGCGGCTTCCTTGCAATAGCATTCGACCCTTCTTTCACGGGCGAAAGCTCAGGAGAACCCCGTTATGTGGCGTCTCCAGACATAAATACGGAAGACTTTTGCGCCGCAGTCGATTATCTATCTACAAGAAAGGACGTCGATTCCGAAAAAATTTCGATTATCGGAATTTGCGGCTGGGGAGGCTTTGCATTAAACGCCATGGCAATGGATACCAGAATAAAAGCCGCAGTGGCGTCCACGATGTACGACATGTGCAGGGTAAGCGCAAACGGCTACTTCGACTCAATGGATGAAGACGCCAGATACGAGCTGAAAAAATCGATAAACGCCCAGCGCACCGCCGACGCCCTAAGCGGGACAAACGCGCTTGCGGGAGGATTGCCGGACAAGATTGCGCAAGACGCGCCGCAATTTTTGAAGGATTACCACGCCTACTACAAAACAAAGCGCGGATACCATAAACGCTCGCTAAATTCAAACGGCGGCTGGAATAAAACCTCCGCCCTTCCGTTTATAAACATGCCGATTTTGTCTTACGCGGGCGAAATAAGAAACGCCGTAATGCTTGTCCACGGGCAAAACGCCCATTCGAGGTATTTCAGCGAAGACGCTTTCAAAAAATTAAAGGGAGAAAACAAAAAGCTATTGATTGTGCCAAACGCAAACCATACCGATTTGTACGACAATCTTGAAAAAATCCCCTTTGATGAAATCGAAAACTTTATCAGGGCAAACCTAAAATAAACCAAATAAGCCTCAAAAAAAAGAAGCGCAAAACGCGCTTCTTTTTTTGCTCTCAAACATCACATAAACATTTTTTTCAGCGTATCCTTTAAAAGCTCGGTATATTGGAATTTGCCGTTTTGCTTGATTTTTACAAAAACCCTGCATTTTCTGTTTATTTCAAATGGATTTGCGTAAATGATTTCTATCCCGTCATGTTCGGTGTATTGCGACGGATTTTTAATCCTTTCGATTTTTTTCGGAAGCCCGTACCATGTAAAATGTATGTCCCATCCCCTTTGCGAACCGTTTAAATCCGCAAGCTTGGGATACCTCAACGCGAAGTCGGGAATTTTTGCGGTATAGTATCTCACAATAAAAGCTGTGGGCAAAGACGAAATGTAGTCTGCAACGCGTCCGTTCGATAGCTTGCCTTCGCGCGCCGCATTCATGAAAGCGAGGGGATCCATGCCCTGCAAATTCATTCCGTTAAAAACTCCGAATTTGTTTTTGCTGCCGAACTTTTGCAAGTCGTACCACTTTTGAAAATGCTCCCCGTAGCGCAAGCCTACTTCAAAGTGCAAATGCGCAGCTTCCCTTGCGATTGCGTAATCTGCGCTTCTTCCCATCTGCCCCAGACGGCAACCCGACTCAACCCTTACACCCTTTTTTATGGATTCGTCAATCGAGCGCAAGTGGGCATACAAAGTATAGACATGCACGTCCAAAGCATCGTGCTCTATCACGACATACCTGCCGTAGCTGCTGGCTCCGGGGCTGTCGTTTACAAGCACGACAATACCCCGCATTGCCGCATAGACACTGTCCAAAGGCTCTCCGCGCTTGCTCCTGCGGACGGGCTTTATGTCTATGCCCTCATGGAAGCGGTAACCGTTGTTGCGGACGTCGCCAAAAAGCCCGCTCTTGGGCTCATGCCCAAATGTCGGCTGAATGAAAGCTTCAAAGCTTTCCCCATTTACAAATGCAGTGGATTCGGTAGGCCAAACTATTTTGTCTGCCGCAAACACCGTATTTGCGGCAAATGTCGCAAATAAAACAACTGCATGAAAAAACCTCATTACCAGCCCGCTTCACGCTCGGCAATTTCCTTTTGCACTTTTACGATGTCTTTTGTGTAGTCCTGCGCTTTTTTAAACAAGTCCGTTTCGCGCGGATATTCAAGCTGCATGAAAAGTTTCCCATTTGATATGATTGAATCTATTTTGCGAATTGCGCGCGGATTTCCGTTTTCCTTTAACAAAATCCACCCGCCCATAGATTTAGACGTTTCGCGGAAGAGCTTTTTTATGCCCTTGCCATTGCAGTTCAGCACAAAACCGCGAATCGTTGTCCCCGACGACGGATCGTAAACTTCGGCGACATCAACGCTGTCCAAGTCGCCCATGGTCATAAAAGCCTCTTTTTGGACGATAAACTCAACGCCCGTTTCAGGCATTTTAACCCTTTCGCGCGACACCCCTATTTCGTTGCGCGCTTCGCAAACGTGCAAAGTCAAATAATTTTCGATTGTTTCGTCCCAAATGCATCCCGAAATTGAAAATGCCGAAAATGCCAATAATGCGTAATGTAATATTTTTTTCATAAATTTAAACAATAAATGCGTTTATCTGTGTTTGTATGTTTGAAACAAGCTCTTCGCCAAGTTCCTTTTGCGGAACCAAAAACTCGCGCTTGGACGAAGAATGGATATAAAGCTGGACGCCGTTTTGAGGCCTTCCCTTTGCCCTCAAAATTCTCTTTCTTTCAAGAAGAAGCGCAAGCATTTGCTTTAAAACGTCTTTTTGTTCGACCTCGACGCCGTTTTCGTCGTACAAAGACAAAAAGAAGTCTTCGGAGCCGGCTATCGCCATGCGCCGCGCCTGACGCTCGTCCTCTTCGGGATTTTCGCTAACGACGCGCTCCCATTTGCCGACAAACTTGCCCTCAAAAGGATTTTCTTCAAGCTCCTTTTTCAAAAAATCGCGCCTGTCAAGCTCGTTTGCCTCATTTACGAAAATGACGCTTACGACAACGTCGCCGGGCTTTAATTCGGCGCCGCTTCCAAACGATTTTTTTGACAAAGTTTTAATTTGCCAGTCCATATCACTCTTCGGTTAAATAATTCTTGTTTCGCGAAGTCGGCCCGCCCGCCCTTAGCCACGCATTGACAAACATGTCGATATCCCCATCCATGACAGCCTGAATGTTGCCTGTTTCCGCGCCTGTGCGCAAGTCTTTTACCATCTGGTAGGGCTGGAATACATAGCTTCTGATTTGGTTGCCCCATGCAATTTCGCCCTTTTCGCCGTAGAATTTATCCATTTCGGCGCGCTTTTCGTCTTCAAGCTTTTCATAGAGGCGGCTCTTTAAAATCTTCATCGCGGTCTGCTTATTTTTAAGCTGGGAACGCTCGTTTTGGCAAGCCACCACAATGCCTGTCGGGATATGCGTTATGCGCACGGCGGAATCGGTCTTGTTGACGTGCTGTCCGCCCTTGCCGCTCGAACGGTAAGTGTCGATGCGCAATTCTTCGTCCTTTATCTCTATTTCAACGTCGTCTTCGATTTCGGCTATGATGTCAACAGAAGCAAACGACGTATGCCTGCGCTTGTTCGCGTCAAACGGGCTTATACGCACGAGCCTGTGCACTCCGCGCTCGGCTTTGGCGTATCCGTAGGCATTCGCGCCCTCAATGCGGATTGTGACTTTCGCAACCCCCGCCTCTTCGCCCGCAACAATGTCCTGAACATCGCACTTCCAGCCCCGCCTTTCAGCCCAGCGAGTGTACATTCTAAGAAGCATTTCCGCCCAGTCGCAGCTCTCCGTGCCGCCCGCGCCCGCATGGATTGTGACGATTGCATTCGAGTTGTCGAGCTTTCCGCTTAAAAACGACTCTATCTCAACCTTTTCTATTTCCAAGGACATCGAATTGGTTTCGGACGCCAATTCCGCCGATAAATCCGCGTCCTCATCGGATTCTTCGGCAAGCTCCAAAAGCGCGTTCAAATCGCCCAGCCTCTTTTGAAAATCAAGCTGAGGCGCGACAATTCTCTTTAACCGCGACGCTTCCGAAAGAATTTCCTGCGCCGAATTTCTGTCGTTCCAAAAATCGGCGGCTCCCATCTTTTCTTCTAATTGCGCTATTTCTTCCTGCTTTTTCGGGACGTCAAAGAAACCTCCATAAGTGCGCCGCGCGTTTGTTTATTTGTGCTATGTCGTTTTTAATTTCAGAATCTATTATCATAAATCAGATTATTTTGGAGCCTTAAAAATTTTTCAACAATATTTTTGAATTTACATTGGAAAAAACAGGGCTATCGTTTAATTTTGAATTTTTTATGAACGACCTCAACAAGACATTGCTTCTCGCCGCCTGCGTTTTGTTTTTCTCAACGCTCTTTTTCTTTTTTAAATTCGCGGCGGAAAAAGCGTATTCCCAAGACTTAAAGGCGCAAAAAGACGCCGCATATGTCGATGCAAGACGCAGCATAAAACAGGCTGAAAACATAAACGACCGCGCAGAAACCGCAAAGAAGACGGCGGAACAGGCGCAAAAAGAAGCGCAGGAATATTTCACGAAAGCGGCTTTCACGAGGGCCGAACTTGAAAGACTGGAAGCCTCCAATGCAGTCGAGCATAAAGAGGCGATTGCCCTTTACAAAGCGCGCATAGAGCGCGAAACCGCCGCAAGAACCGCCGCCGAAAAAGAGCTTGAAAAGGCAAACAGCGCAAGGAAATCCCTTGAACGCGACATGCTCTACATGGCGGCGGAGCTAGACAGTTGCAAAATAGAAATGAACTCTAAAATTGCAGAGCTTTCCGCGCAAAAAGACAAAGAAATTGCAAGCTTGAAATCTGAAATAAAAAAACATCTCGAAACCATATCCGAAAGCTTGAAAATTATAGACGAGCTTAAAAAATCAAACGAAAAACTCTCGGAAGAGTTAAAATATTCAAAAACGGAGTAATTTTTGTAAAAATGCTTGCCAAAACGGTGAAAAATGAATTTTTTAAAACTATATAAATTTAATGCAAAAAAAATTATGAAAAAATCTATTTCATTCCTCGTAGCGGCATTTGCCGTATTCTTTATGACAGGCTGCGAATCCTACGACAAACCCCAGCCCGGAGACACGCGCGCTTCCGCTCCGAGTAGCTTTAACGGCGCAGACATAAGCGATCCATTTGGAGACCAAGGTGGCATAAGTTCGGCTTACAACAAGGATATGGATAGAGATCCGAGCGCAAACGCAGGCTCTATAAACTGGGAAAACATCGACCCCGCCGATATACTCGAAACAATTTACTTCGGCTTCGACCAATACGCAATTCCGCAGGGCGAACGCTCAAAGGCTAAAAACGCCGCAAGCTTCATGAAGTCAAACCCCGATGCAAAAATCGCTTTGGTTGCGCATACCGACTGGTACGGCACCGAAGAATACAACCTCGTTCTTTCCGATAAGCGCGGCTCTTCCGTACAGGCGTACTTGAAGAATTTGGGCATCGACAATTCCCGTTCCGAAGTTGTCGCCCGCGGCAAAAACGGCGCGTCAATGGATGTAGCGAAAAACTCTCCCGAAGCTAAGCACGACAGAAGAGTGGACATCGTAAAAATGAAATAACGCTTTAAACAAAAATTTCATGGGAGATTGCAAACGCAATCTCCTTTTTTTATGCTCGCATTTTTTGAAAAATAAAAACATTTTTTCACGCCAAGGCTGACAGATTTTCAGGCAAAAATTTACAAATTGTCTTCCCGAAAAATTCCAATTCTCCATCTATGCCACGCAAAAGACTGAAAATGCGATAGTAAAAAGGCTATCAATAAAATATCTTCTCTCACGCAAACTCAAAAAAAATGGCATTGAAAAAAATCAATGCCACTTTTTTCGCCTTATATTTTCAAGGCTCTGTAAATACTGTTATTACAAATTCTGTATGAGTTCAATCGGTATGCCCTCTTCAACAATGAAAGCCAATACCGCCTTGTCGCCAAGCGGAGACTTGCCTACAAGAATATTCGCGCCCTTCAACTCGGCGTCAATATCTTCAACTTCGTATGCTATATGCGTGCTTTCCTGCAAAAGCTTCGGCATGGGGCAATCGTAATCGAAGCAAAGCCATTCGATGTTGTGTTTGCTCATGGAAGGGTCGGTTATCGCAAGCTTCATTTCGGGGATATACGTCATACCCTCTTTTTTGCAAGCGGACGGAATGCCAATGTGTAGGAATTTTCTCATATGTTTATTTGGTAAAATTAGATTTAAAATAGAAACCGAAAAAAATTTTGTCAAACAATAACGAAATCACATGGCGGAAATTTTCTCAGAAACAGCAGATGCGAAAACTTCATCGCTGAAACGCCCTATTATTTCGTTTGCGAAGCCGTCCACCAAAAGCTTTTGCGCCATGCTTTCGCAAAGCCCGCGCGACTTCATGTAAAAAAGCTCCTCCCTGTCGGGTTGGAAAGCGGCGCAGCCGTGCGAGCACATAACGTCGTTTGCCAATATTTCCAAGACGGGCATTCCCGATGCGCGGGCTTTTTCCGAAACAAGCAAAGAGCGGCAACTCTGGTACGACTCCGTCTTTTGGGCATTTTCCTCGACCCTTATAAGCCCGCCGAATGCAGTGCGCGACAAGCCAGAAAGAATGTTTTTCACTTTCAAATTGCTGAAAGCTTCGGGGCATGTGTGGTGCTGGCGGGTGCGCAAATCGTGCGTAATAGAACCAGACGACACAAAAAGCGCAGAAATATCCGCCCTCGAATTTTTACCTGCAAGCTCAAAATTACGCTCTACCCTCGTATTCGACTTTCCCGCTTCCACAAAAACATCGTTTGCCTGCGCTCCGTCCTGCAAATAGAAGTCGGCGCGAGTGTAACGCGGGGAATTTTCCTTTGAGTTATAAAAAGTATTTACGTTTATCTTCGCGCCCTTTTTCAGAAAATAGAAATTTGCGCGAGTTGAAAGCTTGCCGCATTCAAAAAAACTTTCGTCAAAGACATCGACCTGCGCCCCCTCTTCTATCTCAAAAATATTGACATCGGAAAAATCGGCGTTCGTGATTTTTACTTTCGCGTTTTTCGAGATGCTGAAAATTTTTGCGCATGAGAAATTGCGGGCGCAATAGGCGTCAAACTTTCCGCCGCCCAAGAGGATTTTTAAGAACTTTTCAGCAGTCGGATTTTCAAAAACGCCCCTACTTCCCGAAGGAGCCTCGGAAAAATCCGCTCCACTGAAATCCATGAATTTTTCAACTTCCCCGCCCCAGAAAGCGAGGTTTGAAAACCGCCAATGCTCGTCCTTTTTCCCGGGGAAAGGAAGAGAGTTGAAACGCGAAAAAACAGGTTTTTCCTTTGTCATCCCACAGACCCTTCCATTTCAAGCTCGATTAAACGCTTTAACTCAACCGAATATTCCATCGGGAAACGGCGCACCAAGTCGTTTACAAATCCGTTTACAGCAAGGCTCATGGCTTCCTGCTCGGAAAGCCCGCGCTGGCGCATGTAAAAAATCTGCTCGTCCCCAAGCTTTGAAACGCTCGCCTCGTGCTGGACAAAATTATTCTCTCCCGAACAAACTATTGCGGGATAAGTGTCGGTGCGCGAGTTTGAATTTATTAAAAGCGCGTCGCAAACAGTGTTGTTTTTGCAGCCCTTGACGTTTTCGGGGATGTAAACCATTCCCCTGTAAGAAGCCCTGCCGTCGGCGATTGAAATTGATTTTGAAATTATGTTGGAAGTCGTGTCGTCGGCCAAATGAATCATTTTTGCGCCCGTGTCCTGATGCTGCAAATGATTGGCAAGCGCGATTGAAACGACTTCGCCCCTTGCCCCCTTGCCGTTCAAAACGACTGTCGGATATTTCATCGTAAGCCCGGAGCCGACATTGCAGTCAATCCAGCTGATTTCAGCCCCTTCCTCCGCCCTGCCGCGCTGGGTTACCAAATTGAATATGTTGTTCGACCAATTTTGAACTGTAACATATTGAATTTTCGCGCCCTTCAAGGCGACAAGCTCCACAACACCCGAATGCAAAGTACTCGTTTCAAAGCGGGGAGCGGTGCATCCTTCCATGTACATAAGCTCCGCGCCTTCGTCGGCAATGATTAAGGTGCGCTCGAACTGACCGAAGCTTTCGGCGTTTATTCTGAAATACGCCTGCAATGGCTGCTTTACCTTGACACCCTTAGGCACATAAATAAAGCTTCCGCCCGAAAATGCCGCGGAATTAAGCGCGCTATACTTGCTGTCGTCAACGGGAATTACGGAACAAAAATATTTTTTGAAAATTTCGGGATATTTTTTAAGTCCTTCGTCGGGTCCGACAAAGATTACGCCCTGCTCCTCCAAATGCGCCTTCATGCTCGAATAAGCCGACTCCGAATCGAACTGCGCGTCAACCCCCGCCAGAAACTTGCGCTCCTGCTCAGGCACTCCCAAGCGTTCAAAAGTCTTTTTGACATCTTCGGGAACTTCGTCCCACGAACGCCGGTTTTTCTTGTCCTTTGCAAGATAATACCTGATTTTTGAAAAATCCAATTCGTTCAAGCGTTCAGTCGCCCAATGCGTTGGGTTTTCCTTTTCGTTAAAAATTTTGAGAGCGTCAAGGCGGAATTGCGTGAGCCATTCGTCCTCTCCCTTGACTTTTGAAATATAGCGGACTGTCTGTTCGCTAAGTCCGACGCCCGCGTCGAAAGCGTAGTCTTCGGCATAGCTGAAATTGCCCGCTTCGGAAGAAAAATCCAAATTTTCAGGTTTTTTACTCATTATCCCTTAAATTTTTCGTAGCCGCTTTTTTCGAGTTCAAGCGCAAGCTCCGCGCCGCCTGTTTCGACAATCTTTCCGCCGTACATGACGTGCACTTTGTCTGGAACGATGTGGTCCAACAAACGCTGGTAGTGTGTAATCAAAAGAACTCCAAGCTCCGAAGAGCGCGCCGCGTTCACACCGTCTGAGACAATCCTCAAAGCGTCGATGTCAAGCCCGCTGTCGGTTTCGTCCAAAATGGCGATTTTGGGTTTTAGCATCAGCATCTGCAAAATGTCGCACCTCTTCTTTTCCCCGCCCGAAAACCCTACGTTCAGACTGCGGGAAGTGAAAGACTTGTCCATGCCAAGTTCCTGCATTTTTGCATAAAGCTCCTTGTAAAATGCGGGCGCATTGATTTCTTCGCCCTCAGGCAGGCGGGCGTTCAGGCAGGCGCGGATAAAGTTTGCAATGCTGACTCCCGGGATTTCAACGGGATATTGAAACGCCAAAAAAAGCCCCTCCTTTGAAATTTCCTCAGGAGCTTTTCCGACAATGTCAACCCCGTCCAAAAAGACTCTGCCTGAAAGGATTTTGTAGTCTCCACTCCCTGCGAGAGCCTTGCTCAAAGAGCTTTTACCCGTCCCGTTGGGACCCATAATCGCGTGGACTTCGCCTTTCGGCAGATGCAAATTAAGCCCGTCAACGACGCGCTTGCCCGCCACTTCCACAACCAAGTCTTCAATTAAAAGCCCCTGTTTCATAATCCGCCTTTGCTCTTAGGTAAATACGGGCGTTCAAACGCCTCGTAAAAATCGTATCCGACCGAGAAATCCTCAATTTTGTCCTCGTCGGTCTTGCTCATTTCGCCGACTTTTATCATGTTGAAAACAATCTGCCCTATGTCGGAACACTCCCTGACGCCCCACTCCTTGAACAATACCGCCGCCATCGGTCCGAAAGTTTCGAGGGCGAAAACCCTGCATCCTTCCAGAAGCTCCGCCGCGCTGACGTGGGAACCTTTTTCACCGTCGGTTTTCTTGTGGTTTTTTACGGTATAATCCAATGCCATTCGCACAAAAACGTATGCGCCAACCGCATAGCGTTTGTCGTCCTTTAAAATCGCCTCTATGACGCGCTGAAAGTCTCTTCTTGACATAAAACCGCTCAAAATAAACCAATAAATTTAGCACAAGCCATTGCGCTTTCAATAAAAAAATCGGCACAATTTAACTTGCGCCGACATTAAATTTTACAAATCGACAATTTATGCGTTCGCCGTCAATAAAAAAGCGAAACGCACGCCCAAGACGAGTATCGCCATGCAAAGCGCAATCAATACCGCCGAATGCCCTTTGACAAATTGGCATTCCTCAGAGCCTTGCAAGGGCTCAAAAGCGGCTCTTATCCATTTGAAATAATAGTATATCGAAGCCGCAGAACCCAAAACCAAAACAAGCATAAGCCAATACAAGCCCGCCGCATACGCCAAAACCAAGACGAACAGTTTTGCGAAAAAACCCGCAGTCGGGGGAATGCCCGCAAGAGATGCAAGCCCCAGCGTAAGCGATGTCGCCGCAGTCGGATTTTTGCCCCACAACCCCTTGTAGGCGCACACGCACAAATCGGCGTCGTTTGCTGACTTATAAAGAGATTGCACAAAGAAAATTGCATATACCGCAAAAGCGTAAGACAACACATAAAGAACCAGAGTGTACCCGATGGCGTCCGAATTTTCGCCTGAAATATTTGTAAGGACAACCGCGGCAGTTAAAAACACCATCAAATAACCCGCATTGGCAATGCCCGAAAAAGCCACAATCCTCTTTGCGTTCTTTTCGTTCAGCCCTCCGAAATTGCCGATAATTATGCCCATTGCGGCAGACGCGCTTAAAATCGTCACGAGATTGTCCGAAAACGGCATACTAATCAACATGCTAAAAAGCGCAATGACAGCGGCAGACTTCGACGCAACCGCCAAAAACGCCGTAACGGGAGCGGGCGCGCCCTGGTAAACGTCGGGCGACCAAAATTGGAATGGGAATGCGCTCAGCTTGAAAAATACCGCAGAAACCGCCAAAACCGCGCCAACGCCGAAAAGGACATTGCCGCCGCCTTCGGTAAAGTTGCCGTAATATAGCATTTCGCTGCCCAACTCAAAGGACGATGCGTAAACAAACGCAATCCCAAGCAAGAAGAACGCCCCCGAAACTCCGCTTACTATTATGTATTTTATTGAAGCTTCCAAATTTTCAATGTTTCTCCTGCCCCACGCGATGAGCGCGTAAAAGCAAATCGCCGAAGTTTCCAGCGCAACGAAAGTGAGCATCAAATGCCTGCTCCTTGCAAATATGGAAAGAGCCGCAACCGCAATCGTTAAAATTCCGAAAAATTCGCCCGCATTTTTTTGAGACAGCGAATTTAAGAATTTTTGCGACATCGAAGCCGTCAGAACTCCGCACATTATGAAAAACGCCGAAGAAAACGGGCTTGGCGCAAGCATTTGAAAGAACGCGTACTCATTCGGACTTGAAACCACGGCGCAAATCGACGCGATAAAGCCGACAAATGCCAAAACACAGCAATATTTGGGCTGAATTTTTTTGAACGCGCCAAGCAATATCAAAATGACGCCGAAACACGCCAATATTGCCTCGGGCAGAACAGCAATCCAATCCGCCCCGCTTAAAAATTTTTCGATAGAATCTTCCATAGTTTTACTATTTATCAGTTAAATTGTATGCGGGAACACCGCCAAGCGTTTCGTCCAAAGGAACGGTTATAAGCTTGGGCGCAAAGCCAATCAAAATCAAAGCCAAGAGCAAAATCAAAACAGGAGCGCGCTCCTTCCATGAAATGTCGCAGTTCCCAGCCTTTTTCACGGCGCAGGACTGCGCGCCAAAGAATATGTTTGCAACGGCCCTCAATCCATAAACTGCGGAAATTATTATGCCCGAAACCGCCAATGCGCAAACAACAGCCCCCTTGCTCCACAATGCCGCAAAAACCGAGATTTCACCCCAGAAATTCGCAAAGCCGGGAAGCCCTATGTTTGCCAAAATTACCGCGACAAAAAGCCCCGCGCAAACAGGCATGTTTTTGTACGCTCCGCCAAGAGAAGGCATGTCGCAAGTTGAAAATCTGCTTTTGATTATTTCCGCAAAGATAAAGAGAGCAGCGACGCTCAGCCCGTGCCCGAACATAATCATAACCGCTCCGCCCGCACCCAAGACGCCCATCGAGGCTATGCCCAAAAAGCAAAGCCCCATGTGCGAAACGCTCGAATACGAAACCATCATCTTGAAATCGTTTTGAGCCATCGTGCAAAGACCTATCAAAATAACGTTCAAAAGCGCAAGAACAGTAATCACGCTCATTGAAAGCCCCGCATTCGCGCCAAGCAGTGGAACAGCAACCTGAATAAGCAAGTACAAGCCGAACTTTTTAAGCACGCCCGCATGCAGCATGGAAAACGCCGTGGGAGCTTCGTTATATGTTTTAGGAGCCCATGAATGAAGCGGAAACAGCGAAACCAATGCGCCAATGCCGACCGAAAGAACGGCAAAAGCAGTGCCCGCAGATTTTGCGCCGACGTTCGCCGAGGCGAAAGCGTCCGTCAATTCGCGCAAATTAAACGTGAGCGTTTTTGTGGAAATAAACGAGATTGATATTATTCCCAATAAGACCAAAAGTGCGCCAAGAGTCAAATATATCGCCATTTCCATCGCCGCGGGCTTGCGGTTTTCGCCGCCCCAGACACACATCGCAATGAATGTCGGAACAAGGGCAAATTCGTGGAAAGCGTACATCCAAAGTATGTTTTGGCTTGCAAACATTCCCATCAAGCCCCCCTGCATAAAGAGCATGCAAACCAAGTAGGTTGAAATGCCCTTGATTTTGACGGGACTTGCTATTGTCCATAAAAAAGCCGCAAAACCGACGATGCCCGCCAAAAGATACATTGCCAAAGACACTCCGTTTACGCCCATCAGTCCGAATGCCGACGAAACTTCCAACGCCCCGTTTTCAGCATAAAAAAATGCGGTTAAAACAGACGATGCAAGCGCGGCGGCAAAACCGAAAAACGCCACGCTCTTTACCGCAAGCTCTCCCGTAATTTTAGAGAAGGCAAACGCCAAAACTGCGCAAATCAACGGTGCGTAAACACCCGATAAAAATGTAATTTCAGAAATTTCCATAGTATTAAACCGCTAAAATTATAAACGCCGCCAAAAGACCCAAAACCATCCAAACCACATAGCTTGAAACCCACTTGACGTGCCAGCTTTTGAAGACAAGCCCAAAAAGGCACGATATGAGAGCAAGACCCTTAACGGCAAAACCCTGTATCAAAATCAAGTCGAGAGCGTTTACCAAAATTGCAAAACGCTGCTGGACCTTTAAAACGTAATAGTTGTAAACATCGTCGAACCAGCCGTGCTTTTCCAAAACATGGTACATAATCGGGTGGTCGCTTTCGATTTTGTCTTTGCCCCTGCCATAGAGGAAATAGGCAATCAAAATCAGCAAAACCGTGCAAACGAGAATTATCGTTCCCGCCCAAGTGAATAAAACATCTCCTTCAATCATGCCGTGGAAATGCTCCCAACCGAAGCTTCCCGACATAAAACTTTGCGAAGATGACGGCATCAGCGCAGACATTTTGCCGCCGAGCCACTTTAAGTTGCCCAACACCGCTCCCCATGCGCCGGCAAGCGAAAACACTCCCAATACAACGAGAGGAAGCGTCATAAAAAGCGAATTTTCCCTTGCATTTGAAGCCTTTTCGCTCAAAGGCTTGCCCAAGAACACCGCAAAGAAAAGCCTTGCCATGTAAAGCGGAGTAAGAAGAGCCGCAATCAATACGAACGCAAAAGTCGCAATCTTAAAAACGCCCGATGCGCCGAGCCTGCAAAGCCCCGATATGTCAGAAACGGAAGCGTTCACATATTCGTTTACGAGACTCAAAAGCGATATGTTTAATATCATTTCCTTGCTGTAATAGCCCGCAAAGAACGGAACCGATATAATGGAGCATGTTGCAAGAAAAGCCGCAATGGTCGTAAGAGGCATTTTCTTTGCAAGACCTCCCATTTTAAACATATCCTGCTCGTGATGGCAGGCGTAAATCACAGAACCCGCAACCAAAAACAAGGCTGCCTTGAAAAATGCGTGCATTGTAAGGTGCATCATCGCAATTCCGTACGCGCCCAAGCCGACGGCAACTCCCATAAGCCCCAAATGAGCCAAAGTGGAATATGCCAAAGTCTTTTTAATGTCGCGCTGTCCCAAAGCCCAGAAGCCCGCGCACATAGCCATAAGCGAGCATATAAAAACCATAAATGCGGAAGCAGCAGGCGTAAGCAACCCCACCACCCCGAGGCGCACAGTCATGAAGACGCCCGCCGCAACCATCGTGGCGGCGTGGATTAGAGCTGAAACAGGCGTAGGACCCGCCATTGCGTCCGTAAGCCAAACCTGCAAGGGGAATTGCGCGGACTTGCCCAGAAATCCGCATATCAAAAGAAGGGCCATAGGAGTCAAAGCCAAGCTTGGATTTGCCTTCAATGCGGAGGCAATCGCGCCAAATTCAGTCGTTCCGAAAACGTGATAACACCAAATTATGCCAATCAAAAATCCGAAGTCGCCAACCCTGTTTGCAATGAACGCTTTTTTGGAAGCCATTTTGGAATATTCCGTGTCGGCGTAGTGCGCAATCAGCATGTATGAGCTGAAACCCACAAACTCCCAAAAGATAAACATCATAAAGAGATTGTCGGCAAGCATTATCCCCGTAATTGAGAACATGAAAAAGCTAAGACCGCCGAAAAATCTGCCCTTGGCGTCGTCCTTATCCATATATCCGACACTGAAAATATGAATTAGCCACCCGACGAAGCAGACGACAAAAACCATGTTTTTTGAAATTTCGTCGAACAAAAATCCGAAATTTATCGAAAAATTGCCAAGCCTGAAAATTTCAACCGATTTGGAAGAAGCTTCTCCGCTTTCGCCAAGCAAAAGCCCCATCGCCAAAACGAGCGCGAAAGTCGCCGACAAAACCGAGACGACAGCCGCCCCCCATTTTGACTTGCGCAGGAAAAACGCGCTTAGAGCCGCGGCAAAAAGCGGCATAAGCAGCATCGCCCACATGTCCGAAAATTCGCAACCTGAAATTGAAGAAAACATAAACTATTCCCCTGAAAGCGTATCGACGTCGTCGGCGCAAACCGAGCGTCTTATTTTAAAGAATTGAACAACCACCGCAAGCGCGACCGCAACCTCGCTCGCCGCCACCGCCATGACAAAGAAAGCGAACACCGCCCCGTCCATATCGTTATACGCCGCCGAAAACGACACAAGCGCAAGCATCGCCCCGCACAGCATAAGTTCAAGGCACATCAAAACAACGAGCAGGTTTTTTTTGAGAACCACCCCCGCAAGCCCTGCAAAGAAAATCAGCAGGGACGGAATTAAAAAGTCGTTTAGATTTTCCATAAAAAACCTTTCTTAAAGCATTTCCCTCTTCGGACGTTTTGGCGAAGGCTCTTTTGCTATCGCAATGATTGCCACCATCGCGACCAGCAAAACCGCTCCCGCAATTTCAAATAAAAGCATAAATTTGGTAAAGAGCGAAAGCCCGTAAAGCTTTGAAACCGACAACGCCGAGACCCCGCCGTCAAGCGCGACTTTCAAGTCGGGGCAATTCAAAACAAAATACGACGCCGAAAGCCCCATCAAAAGCCAGAGCAATACAATGCCCGCCCTGCGCTTTAACGAAGAATTGTCGCGGCTTTCCCCCGCAAGCATCACGGTAAAGACAAAGAGCACCATAACCGCCCCCGCGTAAACCACGAGCATTACGAACGCCAGAAAAAACGCCTTCATCAAAAATAAAAGCCCCGACATTCCAAGCATCGAAACAAGCATGGACATCACCGCGTTTATGTAGCCGCGGTTTAGCAGAAGCCCCAAGGCCCCGCCTACGCCCATTGCGCAAAAAATTCCGTAAACAACATTTTCCATCAGTGCGCTCCTTTCGATTTTTGAGCAGTGTCCTTGACTTTTTTCCACTTCATCACGCTGTCGGGCAGAACGCCGCCGCGGCGGTAAAGCTCCGCTTTTTCCCTCTTCATGGAATCCCTGTCGTAAGATGTGATTGAAAACTCCTTCTGCAAAACGATTGCCTGCTCGGGGCATACCTCCTGGCACAATCCGCAGAATATGCACCTTATCATGTTTATTTCAAAATTCTTGGGAGCCTTTTCAATAAAGGCATTCGGGCTGTTTGGGTCGATTTCGGAAGGCGTAACCTTTATTGCCTTTGGCGGGCAGACAAACTCGCAAAGCTGGCACGAAACGCACTTCTCGCGCCCGTCGGGATCTTTTACGAGCGTGGGCGCGCCCCTGTAAGCCTTTGGAAGGGCGGGACGCTGTTCTGGATATTTGAGCGTCACCTTCGGCTTTACCAAATTTTTCAGTGTAATCCAAAGCCCGCCTGCGATTTGGGGGAGATAAGTTTTCTCCCAAAACGAAAGCTTCTTTCTCTCAACTTTTATTATCGCCATAAAAATCCTTATTTAACAAATGCCGCCAACAGCAAATAAAATACCAAATTTGCAACCGCCAGCGGCAGAAGTTTACCCCACCCCAAATTCATGACGTGGTCGTATCTAAACCGCGGAAGCGTCCAACGCACCCACACGAAGAAAAATATCATAAACGCTATTTTTGCAAGGAAGGTCAGAGTTGCCAAAACCGCAGTAATCCAACCCCAGTCCGTCGGGTATGAAAGCCCCGGAAGAGGACTCCACGCTCCGAGGAAAATGCAGATGAAAAGCGAAGAGCCAAGCACCATGTGCCCGTATTCTCCCACGAAGAACAAGCCGAACTTGAAGCTTCCATATTCGGTGTGAAATCCGCTTACCAAGTCTGTTTCGGATTCCGCCATGTCGAACGGCTGGCGGTTTGTCTCCGCAAACAATGCAACAAGAAAGAGAAACGCCGAAAGCGGGAACATAAAGCAGTTCCACATCGAAGACTGCGACAAGCCCAGTTCAAAAAGGCTGAGGGGGCTTTCACAATTCGGAGCTATCCAAATAATGACAGGCACAAGGGAAAGAACCATCGTAAGCTCGTAGCTTATCATCTGCGCCGACGCCCTTATCGCGCCCATGTAAGAATATTTTGAATTTGAAGACCAGCCCGCCAAGACCGCGCCGTAAACGCCCAAAGACCCAAGCGCAAGCACAAACAAAAGCGACAAGTCGAAGTCGGCGGCGGCAAGCGCATGCGGGCTTCCGTCATACATGAAAAATCCGAACGGGATTGCGCAAGAGGCAATCAAAACGGGCGCAAGCGACATAACGGGAGCAACCGTAAACCAAAACTTGTTGACGTGCGAAGGCAAAGGCTCTTCCTTGAACAAGAATTTCAAGCCGTCCGCCGCGAGCTGCATAAGCCCCGCCCTTTGCAAAAATCTTCCGACAAACGGAATAAACATAACGTACGGAATAAACGTGCGGCAAGGACCATACCGCCCCTGAATGAAAGCGGCAACCTTTCTTTCGACAACCACGCTTAAAGCCGCAAAGCACATTACAACGCCAATCGCCGCAAAACCGAAAAGAATTTTCAGCAATACGTCAATAAAGCCAATCGACGAAGTCTGCGCCGCGCCGCTTTGCGCCGCAAGTGTTGACAATAAAAACAAACTATTCATTTTCTTGTAGAGCTTGGGTTTCGGGGAACTTCACGGCGTCAAACTTTTTGCCGTCGAGCAAAAGCCCCGTTGAGGGAATGTCGCAAATGCCGCTTAGCATTTCGATTTTTGATGAAATCAGCTTGCGCAGAGCCTGCACGGAAGGAGCTTTAAATTCGCTTTGGCTTAGCGCATTTATAAATTTTGAAAACAGGCTTATTTCGCACACTGCGCTTTCGGGCGCATCAACCGCGCGTTCAAAAACTTGCGCCCTGAACTGCCTGTTTACGAATATGCCCGATTTTTCAAACACCGAAGCGGTTGGAATTGCAACTTTCGCCCTCTGCGCGGTTTCCGAATCCAACACGCCGCAATAGACAATGTTCGCGGTTTTGAAATCCTTTTCGTCCAAACCGAGAGCGCACAAGTCTTCGCCGCAAACCACTACGCTTTCTATGTCCCCGCGCCTTATGTCGTCTGCAAGATTTTTTAAATCGGACTTAGGATATTCAGAAACCAGCCCCGTAATGAACAAGCCGCGCATATTCGGAGTCCTGTCCGCCGAAAGAAGCTTGCCGTCGTCTTCGCCAAGATGGGAGGCAGCGTAAATTTTCGAGTTAGTCAAGTCCGCAAATTCTTTCAGAATGAACTGCTCTTCAAGGCTTAAACGCGCGCTTGCAACAACAGCCATGCGGCCGCTTGCCGCCATGACTTCAACCGCCCTGCTTACCGCGTAGGAAGTAGAGCATGGAGTACCGTCAACCCTCGCGGTTTTAAGGCGCATTTCAGAATCCAAAATACGGTATTCGTATCTGGCAGAATCGGTTGACCACGCGTCGTTTACAAAGGGATTTGAGCGCGGAGTTATCCTGTAAACCTTGTTTGAGCGCGACCACACTTTTGTGTTTATGCCCGCACTCGATTCCGTTGCAACGGAGTTTGCGACTTTCAAAAACCAAGTGCGCATTTTAAAGCGGAACGCGCTTTCTGTCAGCGCGCCCACGGGACATCCGTCAACAATATTCAAAAGATAATTTGAATCCCTGCCGTCGTCCCCGTAAACTGAGATTTCGTTTCTTGAGCCGCGCTTTGAAAATCCCAAAACGTCCCTGCCGACAATTTCGCGGCAAGTGCGTATGCATCTGGAACAAAGTATGCACCTTTCGGCGTCCAAAATCACCTTTCCGCCGCCAATCGAAACTTTTTTGGGCTTTACGTTCTTGTCTTCCACGAACCTGCTTTTGCAGTTTCCGAAAGCCTGCGAGTATTCCTGAAGCTTGCATTCGCCCGCCTTGTCGCATATCGGGCAGTCGAGGGGATGGTTTGCCAAAATAAATTCCAGCACGCCTTGGCGCGCCTTTACGACGCGCTCGGAATTGGTTATGACGTGCATACCCTCGCTAACTTTCGTGCCGCATGCTATCGCGAGCTTGGGCATAAAAGCAATTTTTTGCGAGCCGTCGGGGTTTTTGACAAGCTCTCCTGTCGCCCTGTCGCGGGCGGGAGTGCCGACCGAAACCAAACAAAGCCTGCAAGAACCCGCTATCGGCAAATTCGGATGGTAGCAAAAATGCGGAATTTCCACGCCCGAAATTCTTGCCGCTTCAATTACGTTTAGACCGGCAGGCACTTGAAAGTCGTCGCCGTTTATGTTTATGTTTACCAAGTCCGCCATAATTAAATCAACCTGTAAGAATTTTTATCCAAACGAGCTTCGCCCTCTCCCGCGAGCTGGCGCGAAATTTTTGCCATGTACTCGTCTTTGAATTTGGCGACATTGCTCTGGACGGGCCACGCCATGCCTTCGCCGTGTGCGCAAATGGTATGCCCGCAAATATTGTCTGCAAGGCTCATCAGAAGTTCTGGGTCTTCAAGCCTGCCGCCACCCGAGCAAATGCGCTTCGTGATTTTTGAAATCCACAAAGAGCCTTCCCTGCACGGCGTGCACTGACCACAGCTTTCGTGCGCGTAAAAGGCGTTCAAATTCGCCATTGCTTCAACCATGTCAACGGTGTTGTCCATAACGATAATACCGGCCGAGCCAAGCGCGGTGCCGCAAGACATAAGAGACGGGGCTGAAAGCGGAATGTCCTCAACCTTCAATTCCTTGACTGAACCGTCTGGCTGTTTTATGTCGAACTTCTCGCCCCACTTCAAAATTTTCATTGAAGAACCGCCGGGAATTATCGCCTTGAAAGTCCTGCCCGCAAAAGGTCCACCGCAAACATCGTACAACATCTCGCCCAAAGTGCATGCGCCCGATTCGATTTCGTACCGCCCGGGCTTCTGAACTTGTCCGCTAACGCCCCAGACATAGGTGCCGGGGTCGTTCGGAACGCCGATTTTTGAAACCGCTTCGCCGCCGATTTTAAATATGTACGGGACATAGCAAAGGCTCTTTACGTTGTTTACGACAGTCGGGCAATCGTAAAGCCCCATTACTGCGGGAAAGTAAGGCGGCTTAATGCGCGGATATGCCCTCTTGCCCGCCAAAGAAGAGATAAGCCCCGTTTCCTCGCCGCAAATGTAGCAGCCCGCGCCGCGCGTGATGTTAATTTCGCAGGAATAGCCCGAACCGCAGACGTTTTCGCCCACATATCCTTTTGCGCGCGCTTCCTTTACAGCCTCGATTAAAATTCTGTATCCGTTTATGTATTCGCCCCTTATGTAAATAAACGCCTGTTTCGCATTTATCGCGAAAGCGGCGCACATGATGCCTTCAATGAGCTGGTGGGGATCTTTGTAAATTATCTCGCGGTCAACGCACGTTCCGGGTTCGGACTCGTCGGCGTTGCAAACCAAATAGATGGGCTTTCCACTTTTTCTGTCCAAAAATTTCCATTTCATGCCCATCGGAAAGCCCGCGCCGCCCCTGCCTTTTATGCCCGACTTCAAAACCTCGTCGCAAAGCTCCTGCCTGTCCCGCTTTACGGCTTCTTTCAAGACCTGATAGCCGCCGTCGGCTTCATAGCACTCGATGGAAGCGTTCCAATCGGGAATGTCGATGTGGCGATAAAGAATTCTTTTTTCCTGAACTGCCATAAAATTATCCTTTGTATTCGGGCGAATTAAAGTCTGCGCCCTGCGGACGCTCGAATGCCGAAACCGAATTTAACTTGCCCGCCAAGTCGTCCGCTTTAAGCTGCTCCACAAACTTTTCTGCATCCTGCGGATTCAAGCCGTCATAAAGCTTGTCGTTTACCTGTACGTTTGCGCCCTTTACGCAGTTGCCCAAGCATTCGACAAATTCGAGAGTGTAAACCCCCT
Source organism: Intestinicryptomonas porci (assembly GCF_033971905.1). Taxonomy (NCBI): domain Bacteria; kingdom Pseudomonadati; phylum Verrucomicrobiota; class Opitutia; order Opitutales; family Intestinicryptomonadaceae; genus Intestinicryptomonas; species Intestinicryptomonas porci. The sequence continues at coordinate 36,896 of NZ_JALBUT010000005.1, read as the reverse complement.
TTGTACCGTTTATGGGGCAATCGACAAGCTCCGATATTTTGTTCGCCAAATCTATCGAACCCGCCAATGCACAAGACAAGGTCCTGCAAACCTTGATGTGGATTCTGCCGCGCGGCTTGTCGGAAAACATCGGGTAAAAAGAGAGCATTCCGTAAACTTCCACGGGCTGAACCCCTAATTTCTTAGCGGCATAATTTATGGCATCGTCATCAAAATAGCCGAAATGCTCCTGAATGAGATGCATAAGCATCATCGCGGCGGAACGCTTTACGGGGTATTCCGCAATAATGGCGTCCGCGCGTTTTTCCAAATCTTGTGAAATTTCCATGTCAGTGTCGCTTAAAAATTACCTGTCGCATTCTCCCAAAACGAAGTCCAAAGACCCTAAAATTACGGGAACGTCGGTTATGTGATGCCCCGGCATTATTTTCGGCAGAATGCTCAAACTTACGAACGAAGGCCCTTTGATGCGAACTCTGTACGGCACGCCGCCCCCGCCGCTCATTATGAAAAATCCGAGCGCGCCCTTGGGATTTTCAGCCTCGAAATAAGCTTCGCCCTTGGGCAGATTTGGTCCTTCGGTGGTCAATACAAAGTTTGAAATCAAAGACTCCATTTGCGTCAGCACGCTACGCTTTTCGGGAGCAAAAATTTTGGGGTCGTCAACGTGCCATGCGCCCTTTGGCATTTTGTCTATTACCTGGCGAATAATCCTTATGCTCTGGCGCATTTCCTCCATTCTTACAAGCCACCTGTCGTAGGCGTCGCCCTTGGTACCGACGGGAATATCGAATTCGTAATTTTCATATCCCAAATAGGGATTGTCTTTTCTGATGTCGCTTTCGACGCCCGAACCGCGGAGATTAGCCCCCGTAAGCCCCCAGTTTATCGCTTCTTCGCGCGAAATCACCGCTATTTCCTCGGTTCTGTCGATAAATATGCGGTTGCGCGTTATGAGGCTGTCCATTTCGTCAAGAGCGGGCAAAAACTGGTTTGCAAAACTTGCAACGTCGCCAAGCCAGCCTTCGGGTATATCTCTTGCAAGCCCGCCTATTCTCGCGTAAGAGCAGGTAAGCCTTGCGCCCGTCAAACGCTCAAAGAGTGTGTAAAGCTTTTCGCGCTGTGTGAATGCGTACATGAAAACAGTCCATGCCCCCGCGTCCATGCCGTAAACGCCTACGCCTATCAAATGGCTTGCAATTCTTGAAAGCTCGCAGCACAAGACCCTGATTGCCTTGCAGCGTTCGGGAACTTCAATTCCCGCAATTTTTTCCGCGCAGGTTGCGAAAGCCACGTTGTTGCAAAGGGGCGCAAGATAGTCCAAGCGGTCAGTGTAAGGTATGAACTGGTTGTAAGTCATGTTTTCCGCAACCTTTTCAGAGCCTCTGTGCAAATATCCGATGACGGGATTGCATTTTGTGATTATATCACCGTCAAGCTCAAACACCATGCGAAGCACGCCGTGCGTGGACGGATGCGAAGGCCCCATGTTGACAATCATGCGCTCGCCGATTTCGCCGCATTCAGCCATTGCCGCAACGTCTTTTACATCTATGATTTTTTCTTCTTTCATACGCGCGTGGAAATTATTTTTGTTCACGGCTTCTCGGCTCTTTGCAAGCCGCAAATTTTGCGCCGGGTTCGCTGTGGAAAGGTCCGCCTTCCATGGGGGCGGGCTTTACAAACATCGGATCGTCGCCAACCGCGTCCTCATAAGTGTCGGGCAAAGTCGATTCGCGCCCCGCGAGAGGGAAATCCTTGCGAAGCGGATGCCATTCGTACTTGTCCCACATCAAAATTCTGCGCAAGTCGGGATGCCCTTCAAAGATAATTCCCATCATGTCAAAGGCTTCGCGCTCAAACCAATTTGCGTTTGCAAAAATATCGGAAATGGATTGTAGCTTGGGAGTTTCCGCGCTTTCAGCAAAAGAAGCAAGGCGCAAGTAATACTTGCCTTTCATCGAATAAAAATGATAAACGCAGCCAAAGCGGCGCGGGGCATCTTCGCCCATATCGACGGAAGCGATGTCGCAAAGGCTGTCGAACGAAAAGTCGCTTTTCAAAACCGAAACAGCCTCTTTAAGATTTTGCGGAGGGCAGTCAAAAGCCGCAATGCCGTCCCGACCCCCTTCGCGGACTTTCAAGAACGGCATTTTTGTTAAAATTTCATCTGCATTCATCTTAAAAACTTTCTACTGGACAGCTTTGAACAAATTTTTTGCGGAATGTTCGGTCTTTATCTTTTCCTGAAGCTTTATCAGAGCATCGAGCAAAGCTTCGGGACGCGGCGGACAGCCCGCAAGATAAACGTCAACGGGAATTATTTTATCCAAGCCCTGCAACGTGGAGTAAGTGCGGAACATTCCGCCCGAACAAGCGCACGCGCCCATGGCAATTACCCATTTGGGATTTGCCATCTGGTCGTAAATTCGCTTGACCGCGCCCGCCTGCTTGTAAGTCACTGTTCCCGCTACAATCATGCAGTCGCTCTGCCTCGGCGAAAAACGCATGACTTCCGCGCCAAACCTGCCGATGTCGAACCTCGAACCGCCGACGCCCATAAGTTCAATGGCGCAACATGCCAGCCCCATGGGCTGAGGCCAGATGGAATTTGCTCTAACCCAGTTAATTACGGCATCAAGTTTTGAAAAAACAATGCCTTGCTCCTGAAATGTTTCTAAATGATCAGACGTCGCCATATAAAAATTATTGGAAAACAAATGTACCACTTCCCCCCTCCCTTTCAACAAAAAAATGGAATAAGCCCAAGAAGCGAAAAAATCCATAAAACCGAAAATTTCAGATTTAAAACGCGCATTGAAATTATCACGCTTATTTGCTTTCTTTTAGGCGGATTTCCCCGATTTTCAGCGCAAAAAGACGCGTATTAGAAAATCAAAACGAATATTACTGTAAATTGAATACGCTTCCCAAAAAAGGAAAATCTCCTTTCAGGGAAACGCAAAAAAATCCTTTAATGCAATACCACGCACTCGATAGTTCGGCAAAAGGAAAAACCGCTTAACATCTCCCATAAAGCGCATTCCACGGATTTCCATAGCCGCATAAAAAAATGGCACCGAAAACGCCGATGCCATCTTTTGATTTTCAATTCTACGCCTTTAAAGCGTCGGAAATTTTTATACTTTATGAAAGCCAGAACGAGAAGTACAAGTACATTCCCAAGACGCCAAGGAAAATCAAGCCCGCAAAAATCTTGTTCGACCAATCCCAAGAATCTTCGATTTCCTTTTTCGCCTGCTTGTCGGACAAAAGCCACGCGTACGTAAGCCCCGTTGTCTTTTCAGAAGCGGGCGCGGGACGCATCTTGCTTGCAAATATAATAACAACGATGCTAAACAAGAACAAAACGCCCGTCGCGTAATAAGCATTGAAGTCGCCAATCTGCGATAGCACGGGAACGTCGATTTTTTCCTTGCCGAAGAATGTTTGTATGGTGAGCTTTGCCATGCCCGCCACAAAGCCCAAAACCAAGCCCGCAATCGCGCCAAATTCGTTCATTCTCTTCCAGAAAATGGCAAGAAGGAACACCGCGGCAATGGCGGGAGCGATAAAGCCCTGAACATTTTGCAAATACGGGAACAATCCGCCGCTTGCAACCTGCTTCATGATGGGAATCCAAATCATGCCGATGCCGACAACGACGACTGTCGCAATTCTGCCTGCGTTTACATAGTACTTTTGAGTTTTGCCTTTTACGATTTTTTTGTAAATATCGTCGGTAAAGAGTGCCGCAGAAGAATTAAACAATGAAGCCAAAGAGCTCATGAGCGCCGCCAACAAGCAGGCGACAATCAAGCCCCTGAACCAGTGCGGCAAAAGCGTGGTCACAAGCATCGGGAAAACCGCGTCGCCCATAATCTGACCTTCTGCGTCGATTGAGAGCTTGAATTTTTCGGGATTTAAGTCAAACAACGCCCAGCCAATCATGCCCGGGATAAGAAAAATGAGAACGGGTGTTATTTTAAGAAGCCCGCCGAAAAGCGCACCCTTGCGGGCGATTTCCAAATTCTTTGCGGAAAACGTGCGCTGAACAATATATTGGTCGGTGCACCAGTACCAGATGCCGATGATGGGGGAAGCTATCAATACGGCAAGCCACGGGAAAGTGGGATCTGAAAGCGGACGCCACAATGCGAAATCCCCCGCCTTTGTTTTTGCAGAGTCAATCAAGGCGTTCCAACCGCCTGTTATGGTCGAGTCAAAACCCTCTTTCATTCCGCCCAACTCGGACAAGCCGAAGTATGTGATGAGAGCGGAACCCAAAATCAAGATTACCGCCTGCGGAGTGGCTGTGTAAAGAATGGCCTTCATGCCGCCAAAAACAGTGTAAATGCCTGTCAATATAACGGTTGCGAACGCGCCGACCCAGAACGCGTTTTCAACAGAACCGAAAGTATCGCCCAAAAACGCACCAAATACTATTGCTCCCGCATAGACAGTTACGCTGACTTTTGTAAAGATGTATGCAACCAAAGAGACGACAGAAAGAAGCCATCTTGTTTTGGAGCCAAAGCGTTTTTCCAAAAATTCGGGTATCGTTGAAACGCCCGCCTTGTAATAAAAAGGCACGAATACATAGGCAAGCAGAATGAGAACCCATGCGTGCATTTCCCAGTGCGCCATCGCCATGCCAGAATTTGCGCCCGCGCCCGCCAAGCCGACTATGTGCTCCGAACCGATGTTTGCGGTAAATATTGATGCACCTATCGTGAGCCAGCCCGCGTTTCTGCCCGCCAAAAAGTAGTCTTCAGTCGATTTTTGACCGCGCCCGCTCCACCAGGCTACAAGTCCGATAATTACGAAATAGGCGGCAATAACCAGCCAGTCCTGCCAATTTATAATCTCTTGCATACTCAATATTATTTGTTAAAAGTTAAAAAACAAAATATGCCGAAAAAAATTCTCTTTCAAGGCAAAAATCAAATTTGTCCGTAATAGGCGTTTTTGCCGTGCTTGCGCAAAAAGTGCTTGTCTTTCAGCTCTTCCGAAATTCTTGCGGCCGATGGATTTAGCGACAGCGTTTTTAGTGCCATATCCGCGCAAATTTCCAAAGCCTTTGCGTTTTCGACTGCCTTTTTGCCGCTGTTTCCCCAAACAAAAGGCGCATGCCAAGCAACCAAAACAGCCTGCATTTCATCGGGATTTAAATTCAGCTTTTTGAAAGTTTCGACAATAACAAGCCCCGTGTTCTTTTCGTACTCAGAAGCAATTTCATCAGCCGTCATCGGGCGCGTTACAGGAATGTCGCCATAAAAATAGTCGGAATGTGTCGTGCCGAAGGCGGGAATTGGCATAAGAGCCTGCGCAAAGGCGGTTGCCGCCCTTGAATGGGTGTGGACCATGGCGCGCACTCCGAACGCCTTGAAAATTTCTACATAGGTCGGAGTGTCGCTTGAAGGGCGCAAATTTCCGTCAACAACCTTGCCGTTTAAATCGACAATTACCATGTCTTCGGGAGTCAGCTTTTCATAGTCAACCCCGCTCGGCTTTATGGCAAAAACGCCGCGCTCCTTGTCGAAAACCCCGACATTTCCGAAGGTCATATCCACAAGTTTTGATTGCGGCAACATTTTGTTTGCGACGCACGCCTCCGCTCTTATGTCTTCAAATTTCATTTTCTCGCCTCTTCTTTGATTTTCAAAAGATCTTTCATCACGTTTGCCAAGCTTTCAGTTTTTACGCCGCCGAAAGCGTCGTGAATCTGCCTGTATAACCCGAAGAGTTTTGCGTAAACTTCGACATTTTCGGGTATTGGCTTATAAACCTTGTCCTTAAACGAAACCATTTTCGACTGCGCTTCGGAAAAGCCGCCGTAAACGCCCGAAGCCACCGCAGCCCCGATAGCCGCCCCAAGCGCGCAAGTCTGAAAGCTTTTTGCAATATAAATTTCTCGGTTAAAGACGTCTGAATAAATCTGCATTGTCATCTCGTCTTTTTGCGCGATGCCGCCGCAGCAAACGACCTTTTTGATTTCCACTCCGTTTTCTTCAAACCTGTCGATTATGATTTTTGCGCCGTACGCCGTGGCTTCTATCAAGGCGCGGTAGATTTCAGCTGCAGTTGTGTGCAAAGTCTGCCCCATAACAAGCCCCGTCAAACGCTGGTCAACCAAAACGGTGCGGTTGCCGTTGTTCCAGTCGAGGGCAAGCAGCCCCGCCTCGCCGGGTTTTTGTGAAATTACTTCTTCCCTGAATTTCTTGAAAGCGGAGCCGTCGTTTCCAAGCAGGACTTCAATCCACCATTTAAAGATGTCGCCAACCGCCGACTGCCCCGCTTCCAAACCGTAGCAATTCGGCAAAATCGAGCCGTTTACAATTCCGCAAATGCCCTTTATGTCGGGAAGCTTTGAATCCGCCGATTTTACGGTGCAGTCGCAAGTGCTTGTGCCGACAGCCTTTACAAGCACGCCCTCCGAAACTCCGCTTGCGATTGAGCCGTAGTGGACGTCGAACTCGCCAATGGCGATTGCAATTCCCTCCTTCAAGCCTAACTTTTCCGCCCACTCTGCGCACAAATATCCCGCAACAGTATCGGCTGAATAGGCTTTTGAATACAAATTTTCCTTTAATTTTGCAAGCTTCGGGGAAAGAGCCGACAAAAATTCGCCGTCGGGAAGCCCGCCCCACTCTTCGCAATAAAATGCCTTGTGCCCCGCCGCGCAAACGCCGCGCTTGATTTCAAGCGGATTTTTCACGCCCGCCAAAACCGACGGAATCCAGTCGGCGATTTCAGCCCACGAAAACGCGGCGTCAAAAACTTTTTCATCTACGTTCAAGCAGTGCCAAATTTTGCTCCACCACCATTCGGAAGAATAAACTCCGCCGCATTTTGCCAAATATTGCGGGCGGATTTTAGAAGCAAGAGCAGTTATTTTTTCGGCTTCCGAAATAGAAGTGTGGTCTTTCCAAAGCCAACACTGGGCGTTTAAATTATTTTTAAATTCATCGGTTTCGCCAAGCGGAGAATTGTCCCTGCAAAGGGGAAGCGGCGAGGAGCCCGTGGTGTCAACGCCTATGCCGCAAACGCTGTCTGCGGAAAAATCCTTGCAATTTTTAGAAGCTTCGCTTAGGGCATCCCTTATCGTAATCTCCAAGCCTTTCAGATAATCTGCGGGCTTTTGGCGCGCAAGATTTGCGTCTTTTGCGTCAATCAAAACGCCCTGAAAGCCACTTTCGTAATTATAAACTCCGGAGCCAAGCTCGCGCCCGTTCGAGCAATCGACAACGACCGCGCGACACGAATTGGTCCCGTAATCAACCCCTATTGTAGTTTTCATAATATCTCCTGAATTTTAAGCCTCGAACAAACAATAATCATGCAGTCTTAACAGACTGTTTCTTTTTTATGATATTATTTTTACTTTTCAAAGATTGAATTGTAAAGCCGGCGTTTATATTACAGTAAAATAAAACGCAAAAACGCCCTGCAAAAAACAAAGATGACCTCGAATCAACACCAAAACTTCGAGCGCAACTTTTCAAAGAAGCGTCTTACAATGCCGCGCTTGTCTTCCCTCGGCTTTTCAGGCTCCAAGACATAGCCGTGCTCGAAAAGCTTTTCGACTTCCAAATACAAAATCCTGCTTGCCCAAGCGTCGGTTGCGGCGTAAGAAATCTGCTTTTTTGAAAGTTCCTCCGCCGCCCAGTTGCTCATTTGCGCGCTTTTTGAAATCCTAAGCCCCGTAAAAAGCGAAAGCAAATTTCTAAGCCCGGTATTTACTATTCCAACCTGCCGCGTCTTGACGCTTATATCCTCAAAGCCCGCGGGAGTAAAGTCGCGCAAAGCCTTCAAGTTCGCGATGTCTCCATTTACGGCAACCCCGACTTTTTTTATGACCGGATTTTCCAATATAGAAAATACCTTTTCAATGGCAGAACCAATGTTTGCGAGCCTGAAAATCCAGACCTTTTCCGCTCCGCCTATTTGCAGGATTGAAACGGGATAAGAAAAACCCTTTTTGAAGCTCGGGCGCGACTCGGTGTCAAAACCCAAAAGAGTTTCCTTTGAAATTTCCAAAACCGCCGATTGCGCCTCCTCTTCGGAATTTACCAGCACAATGTCGCCCTTGTAAGACGCCATGGGAAGCTCCGCCACGATTTCTGATGGAATGCGGCGCGGGAACATACAGGCTATTTCTTGGGCGGCTTCTTGCACGGCTATTTTATTTTGCAAACTAAATTTGTCGATTTTTTTAATATAGCATACGTTCGCGTTTTTTTTCAAAGAAAAAATTTTTTAAAAAAATATTTGACAACACAAACATCAAAAGTCTAAAAAATAAGCCATTAAAAAAATCACAAACATGTTTAACTCTTGGTGGACAAAGTCGAAGGTCGCATAACGGTTTAATTCAAATTAAAGCGGTGGCGGCCTTTTGTATTTTGGCCGCTTTTTTTGTGTCCAAATTATGAAACCTGCATTAGAAGAATTCAAAAAATATTCGCAAAACCACAATGTAATTCCCGTTTACGCCGAACTTCTGGCGGACGTCGAAACGCCCGTATCGGCTTTTTCAAAAATAGCCGAACGCGAAGACGCCTTTCTTTTGGAAAGCGCGGAAAATGCCAACGACTACGGCAGATACTCCTTTATCGGATTTGAGCCGAAAGCAGTTTTTGAAGCAGACGAAGGGAAGTCTGTTTTGAAATTCAAAGACGGGAGAGTTTTTACGTCTGAAGGTACGCAGTCTCCGCTAAGCCCGCTTCGCTCCTATTTAAAAACGAGAAACGCCGCTGAAATAGAGGGGCTTCCGAGATTTTTCGGCGGAGCCGCGGGATATTTCAGCTATGAAACCGTAAACTTGTTTGAACGCCTGCCAAAACCCAAAAACGCAACCGCGTTCAAAACCGCGCGCCTTGGAATTTTCGACGAGCTTGCGATTTTCGACAACATTCGCCACACGATAAAAATTTTAGTCTGCGCCCACACCGACGAATTTGATACGCCCGAAGCCGCATATAACCACGCTTGCAAGCGTATCGAACGCCTTATAAAAATCTTCCACGAAAGCGCGAAAATTTCGTTTTGCGAAAATTCAAAGCCGATAAAATTCGTCTCGAATATGCCAAAAGACGACTTTCTTGAAATCGTCGATAAGGCAAAGGAATACATTAAACAGGGAGAAATCATACAAGTCGTGCTTTCGCAGGAATTTTCAAGCGACGCCGATGTCGATGCCCTTTCGGCATACAGGGCGTTGAGATTTATAAATCCATCGCCTTACATGTTCTGCTTTAAGAGCGGGAACAACGCGCTTGTCGGCTCCTCCCCCGAAACGCTCGTCCGCCTTGAAAACGGAAAAGTCTTCACAAGCCCGATTGCAGGAACTCGCAAAAGGGGCAAAAACGAAGCCGAAGACATCGCGCTTGCAGACGAACTTCTATCAGACGAAAAAGAGCGCGCCGAACACCTGATGCTTGTGGATTTGGGCAGAAACGACATTTCAAAAGTCTGCGTTGCAGGAAGCGTGCAAGTTAGTGAATATATGTCAATACGCAGATATTCGCACGTCATGCACCTCGTAAGCCAGGTTGAAGGCGAAGCCAAAAAAGGAATTGACGCCTTCGACGTTCTTGCCGCGACATTCCCCGCAGGCACTCTTTCCGGTGCGCCGAAAGTCCGCGCAATGCAGATAATAAACGAACTTGAACCCTCCGCAAGGGGCGCATACGGCGGCTGTGTGGGCTACATCGGCTACAATGGGCAAATGGACATGGCAATCACCATACGCACCCTGCAAATCACAGACGGCAAGCTGTCGGTGCGCGCGGGGGCGGGCATAGTTTACGACAGCGAAAGCGAAAAGGAATACGAAGAGACGCGCTCAAAGGCAAGAGCAGTGGCGCGCGCGATTGAAGCGGCAAGCAGGCTTACTCTGGACGTCGAATTGTTTTCGTAATAGAAAGGATTTTTATGATTTTGCTAATTGATAACTACGACTCTTTTTCATATAACCTCGTCCATTTTTTGGAAACGCTCGGCGAACCCGTGAAAGTTCTTAGAAATGACGAAATGACGGCGGAGGAAATGCTATCACTAAATCCCGACGCGGTTTTGATTTCGCCCGGACCCAGCAATCCCGACAACGCGGGGGTATGCCTTGAAATGGTAAGCCTCTGCGCCCAAAGAAAAATAAGCCTGTTCGGTGTCTGCCTTGGAATGCAAACAATAGCGCAGGCTTTGGGTGGAGAAATCGTCGGCGCAAAGAAAATAATGCATGGCAAGATTTCAAAAATCGAACACAACTTTCAAGGCGTCTTCAAGGGGCTTCCCTCCCCTTTAAGCGTCGTTAGATACCACAGCCTCGCGGTAAATTCCGCGAATTTGCCCGACTGCCTCGAAATAACCGCAACAGCCGAAGACGGCGAAATCATGGCTCTGAAACACAAAACTCTTCCCATCGAAGGCGTGCAGTTCCACCCCGAAAGCATCATGACTTCGGGCGGCAAACGCCTTCTTGCAAACTTCGTTAATTCGATAAAAAAATGAAAACGCTCGAAGCCGTAAAAAAAATAAGCATATCAAAAGAAAACTTGACGCGGGCTGAATCGGCGGAAGTCTTCGACGAGATAATGTCAGGCGTTGTTCCAGAAGCCATAACGGCGTCGTTTCTCGTTGCGCAAAACATGAAGGGCGTATCCATCGAAGAGCTCGTTGGAGCCGCCATGGCAATCAGGAAGAAGGCGGCTTTCATAAACACGAGCGCGCATCCTGCCATCGACACCTGCGGCACGGGCGGTGACGGAGCCGACACCTTCAACATATCGACAACCGCCGCATTCGTGGCGTCGGGCGCGGGAGCGTATGTCGCAAAACACGGCGGACGTTCTGTTTCAAGCAAATGCGGCTCCGCGGACGTGCTGTCGGAACTCGGGGTAAATATAGACGCACACCCCACCGTGATGGAACACTGCCTGCAAGAAAACGGCATTGCGTTTCTATTCGCGCAAAAGATGCACCCCGCCTTTAAATACGCAACGCCCGTCAGGAAACTGCTTGGCTTCCGCACAATCTTCAACATGCTGGGGCCTCTCGTAAATCCCGCAGGCGCAAAGGGACAGCTCTTGGGCGTTTTCGACGCAAAGCTTACCGAAACTTTCGCGCAGGCTCTGCAAAGGCTCGGCTCTTCCCGCGCATTGATAGTGCATAGCGCGGACGGACTCGACGAAATAGGAGTTTCCGCCCCCACACGCATAAGCGAGCTTCGCGGCGGAGAGATTAAAACCTACGAATTCCGCCCCGAAACAATAATCGGAAAAACGGGCGACAATTCCGAAATAAAAGGCGGCGACGCCCGCGAAAATGCAAAGAGACTGCGCCTTATTCTCGAAAACAAAGATTTCTCCTCGGCGCGCGACATTGTGCTTTTAAACGCGTCAGGCGCAATAATATCGGCGGGGCTTGCCGACGATTTTAAATCTGCCTATGCACTCGCGGAAAACTCGCTTTCATCGGGCAAGGCTCTCGAAAAACTTGAAAAACTCATTGAATTTTCAAACGCAAAATGAACATACTTGATAAAATTTTAGAAAAGAAAAAAATCGAAGTCGAACTGCGGAAAAAAAGCTTCCCGATTGAAAAGCAGATGCTAAAAGACGCGCCGTTAAGAGCGTCATTTAAAGACGCGCTAACGCAAAAAAACTCAAAGCCCGCCATCATAGCGGAACTGAAAAAAGCGTCGCCATCAAGAGGAGTCATACGCGAAAACTTCGACCCCGAAACCCTCGCAAGAGGGCTTGAAAAGTCAGGGGCAAGCGCGCTTTCCGTCCTGACCGAAAAAAACTTCTTTCTTGGAAGCTTGGATAACCTGAAAATTGCAGTATCACAAGTAAAAATCCCGATTTTAAGAAAAGATTTTATTTTCGACCCATACCAGCTTCTTGAAGCAAAACTATTCGGCGCAAGCGCGGCTCTTCTCATCGCAAGAATGCTCAAAAAAGACGAATTAAAACGCCTCATCGACTTCGCAAGGGAAATAGAGTTAGACATTTTGACCGAAACGCACAGCGCGGAAGAAATCGAAATTGCAACCGAATGCGGGGCTGAAATCATCGGCGTAAATTCGCGCGACCTTGCGACGTTCAAAACGGACTTGTCGGCAGTTTCAGACCTGTTGAATTTAATCCCGAATAACTGCAAAAAAGTTGCGGAAAGCGGAATAAACACCCATGAAGAGCTTGAATTTATGTTTAAAGCAAAAGCCGACGCCTGCCTGATAGGCGGGGCGTTGATGGAAGCTGCAAATCCGCCCGAAAAATTAAAAAATCTGCTCGGCTTATGAAAATAAAAATTTGCGGCATAAAAACCATTGAAGCGGCGCAAGCCGCGCAGGCAGGCGGCGCGGACTTTATCGGGCTCATATTCGCCGAAAATTCTCCGCGCAAAATTGAAACGCAAGAAGCCGAAAAGATTTCAAAAAGCCTAAAAGGCGCAAAGCTTGTCGGTGTTTTTCAAAACCAAAGCGAAGATTTTATTTTGAAAATCCAAAAAAGCCTAAACCTTTTTGCAATACAGCTCCATGGAAACGAAGACGAAGCATTCGCGGCATCTCTCGCAAAAAAAACAAAGGCGAAAATATGGAAGGCATTTTGCCTTGAAAGCGAAAGCGACGTAAACGCCGCCGCCAAATTCCCCGCCGAAATAATCGTGGCGGACGCAAGACAGGGCGGTTCGGGCAAAACATCGAACTGGGATTTGGCAGGCAGGCTATCCTCGATGAAAAAGCTTGTTTTGGCGGGAGGAATTTCATCTAAAAACGCAAAAGAAGCCTTTAAAAAAGCAAGACCTTACGCCCTCGACTTGAACAGCTCGCTGGAAGACAAAAGAGGTGAAAAAAATATTTCAAAAATCATAACGACAATGAATGCACTAAAAAAATCCGACAAAACCCGCTATGGAATATACGGCGGAACATACGTTGCGGAAACGCTCGCAGAACCTCTGCGCGAACTTGAAGAAACGTTCGCAAAAGCAAAAAAATCCGCAAAATTCAAGGCGGAATTCAACGCCCTTTTAAAGGACTACGTTGGGCGCCCCTCGCCGCTTTACTTCGCCAAAAGGCTCACGGAATACTGCGGCGGCGCAAACATCTACTTGAAGCGCGAAGACCTAAACCATACGGGGGCGCACAAAATAAACAACGCCTTGGGACAGGCTCTTCTTGCCAAGCAAATGGGCAAAACACGCCTAATCGCAGAAACAGGGGCGGGAATGCACGGGGTCGCAACCGCAACCGTCGCCGCCCTCTTGGGCTTTGAATGCGACGTCTTTATGGGAAGCGAAGACATCGCCCGCCAAGCCCCGAATGTCGATAGAATGAAAATGCTCGGCGCAAACTTAATTTCCGTAAACGCGGGGAGCGCGACTTTAAAAGACGCGATGAACGAAGCCCTGCGAAACTGGGTCGCAACCTGCCAAAACACTTTCTACGTCATAGGAACTGCGGCAGGGCCATACCCCTATCCGCAAATCGTGCGCCACTTCCAGTCGATAATCGGGAGGGAAGCCAAAGCCCAAAGCCTGAAAGCTTTCGGAAAACTTCCGGACGAAGCAATCGCCTGCGTTGGCGGCGGAAGCAATTCAATAGGACTTTTCAGCGCGTTTTTGGACGATAAAGAAGTCGCAATAACGGGCGTTGAAGCGGGCGGCGAAGGCATCGAAACGGGAAGGCACGCGGCAAGCTTAAACGCGGGAAGCGTCGGAGTTTTGCACGGCAACAAAACCTACCTTTTGCAGGACGAATTCGGGCAAATAAAAAACACGCATTCAGTCTGCGCAGGTTTAGACTACCCCGGCATAGGTCCCGAACACGCCTATTTAAGAGACATCGGAAGAGTGAAATACGAAGTCATAAACGACGACGAAGCAGTGGAAGCCTTCCAACTTTTGTGCAGGCTTGAAGGGATAATCCCCGCCCTCGAATCCTCGCACGCAGTCGCTCAGGCGATAAAAAACGCAAAAAAACGCCAAAAGGGCGAAAACATTGTCGTATGCCTTTCGGGAAGGGGCGACAAGGATATGGAAAGCGTAATGAATTATCTGAAAGGCAAAAAAAATGATTAGTCAAACATTCAAAAATTTAAAAGACAAAAACCGCGCGGCACTTGCCCTGTTTGTAACCTGCGGCGACCCGAATATAGGCTTTACCGAAAGGCTCGTCGAGGCAATCTCAAAAAACGGCGCGGACATAATAGAACTCGGCGTCCCGTTTTCCGACCCCATGGCGGACGGCAAGACAATCCAAGAAGCAAGCAACAGAGCGTTACAGTCGCAGACAAACATTCTGCAAATTCTGGACATGGTAAAAAGGCTGAGGGCAAAAGGCGTAAAAACCCCGTTTATCATATTCGGATACTTCAACACATTCCTGCAAATCGGCTTGGAAGAACTCGCCCTGCGCACAAAAAATTCGGGGGCAAACGCATGGCTTGTTGCCGACCTTCCGCTTGAAGAAAGCGGGGAAGTCGTTCCCGTCCTAAAAGAAAACGGTTTGGACTTCATCGCAATAGCCTCCCCCACAACTCTGCTAAAAAGAGTAAAAAAGATTTCGCAAACAGGCTCGGGATTTTTATACTATGTGACAGTCGCGGGAGTGACGGGCATAAGGGACAAACTTCCCGAAGGCTTTGCAAAACGCCTGAAAGACGTGCGCGAAGCATCAGAACTGCCCGTCGGCGCAGGCTTTGGCATTTCAAATTTTGAAAGCGCGCACCTTGCGGCAATGAACGCCGACTGCGTGATTGTGGGCAGCAAGCTCGTCGATTTAGTCTATAAAACCCGCATCGAAGACGGGGAAGACAAGGCAATCGAAAACGCCATTAATTTCGTAAAAACCCTCTCAAGCGCAATGCAAAGAGACTGATTTTTGCGAAAGCAAAACCAAGCCACTAAAAATACCATAAAAGAAAAGATGACGCCATAAAAGACGCCATCTTTTTTTACTCCCAAAGGAAATCTACCAAACTAAAACAAGCTATTTTTCCAATACTTTGAGCTTAAAGAAAAGCTTGCCATTAAGAGGAAGAGGTACAGAGTAATTGAACAAATTAAACTCTCCGCTCTCCCCTATTGAAACAGCATCAGCTTCTTCCCAATTTGACATGTCATTTGACATCATAAGCTTTACCGATATGCCTGAAGCGTCTTTGCGAACGGGGAATTGAAAGCTTGCAACGCCGCCTTCCACCGAATGCTTAAAGTTTGGATTTGCCCCATAAGAAGTTGCCCTACTACCATCCAAACCAAACACAAACTTTTCAAGATTTGTTATCCCGTCATTGTGCGGAGTTGCTGTTGGTTTTGCGTTGTAGCCTGAGAGTCCAGCATTTTCTGCCCAATTGTCAAATTCAGACTTATATTCACAAGCTCCTATTGTTGGTGCGGTTTCAGAACGTGCAAAACCTCGTGCATCTGTTGAAACTCCTTCAACAACCTTACCTGTACCTATTGCCGAACTACCAGCTCCTACTGGGCAAGTTTGCACGCTGCCACCATAGTTGCCAAGTGGCATTAGTTTGGGGTCTGTTGTTATTAGTTCTGTTGTAAATGTACAATAACCGCTATTATATATTCCACTCTTACCATTTTGTATTATACAAGTGTCTATTGTTGGCTTACTATATGAATCATAATTATAGATTTCATTACCACCAAATGTCGTGGTATTTCCCCATAATATGCAATTTGTCAACGTCGGACTCGAGGAACCGCGATTATACATCCCACCGCCGTAGTCTTCTGCACTGTTGCCGCTGAACGTGCAATTTGTAAGCGTTGGGCTCGAGAAATAATTATGCATCCCGCCGCCGGAAGAAGCACTGTTGCCACTGAACGTGCAATTTGTCAACACCGGACTACCTCCAGAATTATACATCCCACCGCCGTTGTAAGAAGCACTGTTGCCACTGAACGTGCAATTTGTCAATACCGGACTCGAGGAAATATTATACATCCCACCGCCGTCGGAAGAAGCACTGTTGCCACTGAACGTGCAATTTGTAAGCGTTGGGCTCGAGAAATAATTATGCATCCCACCGCCGTCGAGAGAAGCACTGTTGTTGGTGAACGTGCAATTTGTCAAGACCGGACTCGAATAAGAATTATACATCCCACCGCCGTCGTATTTTGCACTGTTGCCACTGAACGTGCAATTTGTAAGCGTCGGACTCGAGGAAGAATTATACATCCCACCGCCGTCGTCGGAAGCTGAATACCCATTTTGTATCGTTACATTATCTAATTTTGCACTATTTGTAAGCGGATTTGATTTTGTATATTTATTATAAAATACTCTATATTCACCTTCGCCATCAAGGATTGTTTCATTACCAACTACACGCTCTTCTTTTCTTGTTTCTGTTCCTGCAAAACCACCATAAATTGCAACGTTATTTTTCATGGTCATTGCACTACCATGTTTGTATGTGCCTCTACTTATCCATACTTCCGATGGGCTTTCAGAAGTTGCAACCCTTGCAGCAGCATCTATAGCCGACTGAACATTTGCAAACGCTGTAACCCAACTCTTCCCGTCATTTGAATCACTGCCGCTTGTGGTAACATAAAAAACCTGCCCCGCAAACAAATTTGATGCCAATAAAACAAGACTTAATATTATAAAATTTTTCATATTTTTTTAGATATTTACACGTCTACATAAACAAGACTATTTTTATATTTTTGTTTATATTTACTGCCACAATCTACTAATAACTTGCGATTGCCTTCTTTTATAACAAGACAATCACCAAACCCCATATTTATCATTTTTATATTCATTTTATAAAAATAAACAATATGCTAAAATAAAAATTTTATTTTACCTATTTAGTATATTATTTTCATTTAGATTCTTATTAATTTCGACGTCTTGCGATGCTTAGCATTGCAACCAATGCGCCGAAGATTGCTGGTAGGTTGAGGGTTCGGGAACGACGGTAACGTTGCCGTTTAGCATTGTATAAGTGTCGTCAACTGTTCCCTGTTCCGTTGACTTGGTTAGAAGGCGCCATGTCCACGGATTGTTGTTTGTTTCGGGAATGACCCATTCCATGCCTCCGCTTTTGTTGCCATTATCCATCGACGGAGTAAAAAGCATAAATGAAGCCAAAACTTTTTTCATATAATTTTATCCTTGATTGTAAAATCTTTACGAAAAAAGCATGCGTATTAAGAATAAGGTTGTCAATCAAAAATATAAGTTATTTATTCCAAAGAATATTTGAAAATAGATTTTGCGGGTTGTCTTGATTTTGTTTTGTTTAAAAAAATTAAGTTTTTGATTTTAATCATATTGCGCTAATAAAAAAACAACCGTATTCTTAATACGGCTACCAAAATGCTGAAATCCCTTTTAAATAAAAGGGATTTTGGGTGTTTTCTAACATCGGCAAAACTTAAACAGAGCAATTAACAAATTTTCAGCCGCCTTTTTGCCGATTTATTTTATAATGTGCGCAAAATCAATCATTACCGCGGCCGTTTTCCTTGTCGCGAAATTCGGGCGGCACTGCACTAAACTGGAAGATTGGCATTAAAAGCAGCAGGCAGACAATCGTCATAATCATCACAAAATAGCCTGCCGCGTCATGCACGAAGCCGCTGATTGAATCGGGTCCGTTTGTGTAAGCCCAAAATGAAAGGAACATCGCCCTTATCACGTTGTTTATGAATGCAAAAACCATTGAAAACGCCACAAGCAGAACTTTCTTCCAAAGTTTATCCAAAAACACTGCGGCAAGGAATGACCCTGCGAAGAGGCAAGCGGTTAGTGAGCGTATGCCGCTGCAAGCGTCCGCCACGCCCACAGAGCCGTTCGGGAAAGTCAGCGTATTTCCGCTCAATGTCACGACGTAACCAAGCATATCCATTACGTTATATACTATTGCCGCAACTATGCTTAGCAAAAACAAGCTAATTTTGTTTTCTATCACTTCAAATATCGGAGCCGACACAAGCCAGGCAAAGCACGGGAACATGAAAAGCCCCGCGAATTTTACGCGCTCCCCTACGGGCATCAGGCTTCCCGAAAGATTTTTTTCCCCCGCGAAAAACGCCATTGCAAACGCCGAGAACGAAAAGCCGAAAGTCGCAATAAATGTGGGCGCGCCGAAGTTTGACGACACCGCATAAAAGAAGACTCCGAACAAATAAGTTGTTATTCCGCAAAAGAACATCGCGCCGAAAAACAAAATTATAATAATGTCGGCGGCAGAATA
Source organism: Intestinicryptomonas porci (assembly GCF_033971905.1). Taxonomy (NCBI): domain Bacteria; kingdom Pseudomonadati; phylum Verrucomicrobiota; class Opitutia; order Opitutales; family Intestinicryptomonadaceae; genus Intestinicryptomonas; species Intestinicryptomonas porci. The sequence continues at coordinate 18,657 of NZ_JALBUT010000005.1, read as the reverse complement.
TTTTTTGCTTTCGACGGACGGATTTTTAAAGTATCCGAAAATTTTGCCCCATCTGTCGTACAAAACATACAATGCGAAAAACGGCATCAAATATCCGAAGGCGTAATCCTGCCTTCCGCTCCAATTTTTTGACAGAGGCTCGATTATCGCGGCAACCATCACAAGCGCGCAAAACGCAAACAAAATTGCGATTTTCGGCATTCTGAAAAATTCGTATTTTTCCAAGAATTTGGGAAGTTTCATTTTTCTGCCTCCGTTTCGCCGTCCTTTTCAAATAAAACAAGTTCGCCCAATACGTTTAGGATTTTCTGAAAATCTGCATCTTCAAATATTTCTTCTATTGGAGAAGAGGAGTCAACCCTTACGAAGTACTGCTCGGGTATGCCCTCTTGGCTTTGCCTGATCATATTTTGCACATACTTTGTCGGGCTTGGAATTGAAGTTTCGCCACTGCCGAAATCGTAGGCTTTGCCGTTTACGACATACCAATAGGCTACTTTTCGATTTTGGACTTCGCCGCTTGGATTTTTTATTTCAAATTCGCGCTTGTAAAAGGGCTTAAGTTTTTTTCCGCCCACATAAAATACGTTGCCGTCGGATTTTTTATCCTTTAAATTTTTCCAGCCGTTACGCACCCAGCAGTTGTCGGGGACATGCGTGGAAGCCTTTGCGACAGACTCCTTGCCCTGCGCCCAGTATGAAATGTAAAGCGTGAACTCAGATTTCCCCGAAGTGTATTTTCGCGACAAATATTCGTTTACCGAAAGCAAGTTTTCGCTCGCCCTTTGGACTTCTTCGGTTGCCCCAAGCGGAGTGTCTTCCCCTTTCCATTTGCCCGACTGCATGGGAACAGCCAAAGCCAAGTGCCCTTCGGGCTTGGGGGGCATTAGAGTTTTAGAAGTGCGCACGCCGACTGCCATCAAAACGATTGCAACCACTGCGGCGAGAAAAGAAAATATCGCGATGATTTTTGCCATAAATAAAAATTTTCACTATTCTTTTTTAGCGGAGTAAAATCTTCAACACAAAAATTAGTTTGCGAATTTATTAAACCGCATCCATTCCAAAAGCAAATCCGCCCACGCGCTTGCGGGAACACCCTTTATTCCCAATCCGTAGCCGTGCCCGCCCTTGTGAAAATAATGAAAATCGACAGGCACTCCGAATTTGCGAAGCGCAAGCATATATGAGACTGAGCTTGCCTCGTAAGCCTTGTCGTCCTGAGTCTGCATTATAAACGCGCGGGGGGATTTTTGAGATGCCTTGATTTCGGAAGACAATTCGAGAGTTTCTTTGTCCGCCAAATATGCGGGATATATCAAGACTGAAAATGCCGCCTTTTTTGGAAAATCGTCCGCGCCGTCAAGCTTTTCATAAAAATCCATATCCTCGTTTGAAAGGCGCGCCGCCAAATGACCGCCCGCGCTAAAACCCATCACGCCGATTTTTTCAGGGTCGATATTGAGAGCTTTTGCGTTTTTATATATCAGGCGCATTGCGCGCCGAGCGTCCTGCAATGCTCCGTCGCGGTTGTCAGGCAGGCGGTAGGCAAGCACAAAGCAGGCAAGCCCGTTTTTTGACAAGAGTTTTGCGGCAGGAACTGCGTCTTTTTGGAGAGCAAGCTGTCTGTATCCCCCGCCGCCCAAGATGAGGACTGCCGCAGTCGGTTCGCCATTATTGTTTTCAGCCTTAAAATACCGCATAAAAGGAAAAGCAATTTCACTATATCGCTCTTCCTCCCCTCCGCCAACGTTTTTTGAAGATTTGGCGGCATAGGGCATCTTTTCGCCGTCCCAAATATAGATGTCTTTGGGAAACGCAAAAGACGGGCAAACCAAGCAAAATAAGAGAAAAAACTTTCCCATCTGCAATAATCAAGAAGTCACAAGGCGAGCTTGTTTGCTTTAAGCCACGTTTTTAAAAGCTCGCCCCAATCCTTAACGGGGCGTTTTTTTTCGTTTAAGCCGTAACCGTGCTCGCCGTCGTGAAAATAATGGAAATCAACGGGAACTCCCGCCGCGCGAAGCGCAAGCATGTAGCCGACCGAACTCATTTCATAATGGAAGTCTCCCTGCGTCTGGGCGATAAACGCCATCGGAGTATCTTTATCCACTTTTATTTCGGGCGACAATGCAAGAGTTTTCCTATCCGCCAAATACGCGGGATAAATCAAAACCGTAAAATTAGGCTTTGCAGAAAGCCTGTCGGCGGAATCCAGTGGGGCGTATGTCTGCCTGCCGTAATTGGTTGAAGCGTTCGCAGAAAGATGCCCGCCCGCGCTGAAGCCCATAACTCCGATTTTTTCGGGATCGACGTTCCATTTTTTGGCGTTTTTGCGAACGAGCCTTATGGCTCTTTGAAGGTCCATCAGCGCACATTCGCGGTTGTTGCCGGGAATTCTGTAAGCGAGAATGAAGCATGTAGTCCCCCCCTCCGAAAGAAATTTTGCAATGTCAGTGCCTTCCTTGCCGTAAGCCAAGTGCGCATAGCCTCCGCCGGGGCAGATTATGATTGCGGGGGCGGGCTTTTTGCTTTCGGTTTTCGCCTTGTAGCATCGAAGAGTGGGCTCGACAACCCTTTGAAAGCCCTCGTTTGGCATTCCGTACTGCCCCGAAGACTTGTTTGGCTTTGCGCCAAACTTTTTGATTGCGTCTTCATAAGACATTTTAACATCGGTATTTTTATTTCTGCCGTCGGGCTGTTTTTCAGAAATTCTTTCAAACACATCGCCGGGCATTTTGACGCCGTCCCAAATTTTTATGTCGAAATCCTGAGAAAAGGCAAAAGACGCCCCCAAAAGGGCAGACAAAAACAAAACTTTTTTAAACATAAAATACATTCCTCTTTAAGTTAATGAGCTTGATTTTTTGAAAAATCCGCAAATTTGCAATTTTAAAAATCGGTTTGAAAGCCAAAAATTTGTTGCAATAAAAAACCTTTCGTAAAAAATGCAAATATATGAATTACATACCATCCTCATCAAGATACGACAACATGCAGTATAACTACGCAGGTAAAAGCGGCTTAAAACTCCCCGCAGTGCAGCTTGGAATGTGGTACAATTTCGGAACAGACGCAGATTTCGAGAACTGCAAAAAAATGATTTTTACAGCGTTTGACTGCGGCATAACGATGTTCGACATTGCAAACAACTACTGCAAATCAACCGCCGAAATCGTTGCGGGAGAAATTTTCAGAAAGCATCTTTCAAGCCACCGCGACGAAATTTTGATAACCTCAAAAGCGGGCTATAAAGACATCGAAGGTCCGTACGGAGAATGGGGCTCAAAAAAAAGCGTCATTGCAAGCCTCGACAGAAGCTTGAGAAAAACGGGCTTGGACTACTTCGATGTTTTCTACTCCCACCGCTTCGACCCCAACACCCCTCTTGAAGAAACCATAAACGCGCTCTGCGACGCCGTAAAGCAAGGTAAGGCTCTATATCTTGCGGTGTCGAACTACGACGGCAAATCCGCGCAAAAAGCCTTTGAAATCGCAAAGTCGCGCAATGTTCCGCTAATAGTAAACCAAGTCCGCTACAATATTTTCGACAGAAGAATAGAATCAAACGGTGCGCAGGACACAGAAGATTTAAGCCTTGTATGCTACTCCCCATTGGAACAGGGTCTGCTTTCAAACAAATACGTAAACGGCATCCCCGAAGACTCGCGCGCAGGAAGAGAACCGACAAACCCATGGCTTAACAAGGAAACGATTTTCCCGAGAGTTGAAGCTGTCAAGAAGATGTGCGAAATCGCAAATTCCCGCGGGCAGTCCCTTTCTCAAATGGCGATACGCTGGCTTTTGCAAAGAAAGAGGGTCGCAAGCGTGCTAATAGGCGCAAGCAAGCCCGAGCAGATAAAGGACTGCGCAAAAGCCGTTTCAAGCAGCGAAATATCCGAAAGCGACATGCAGAAAATAGACGAAATAACATCGGGCTTATATATCGAAAAGATGTAAATTATGTTTCGCCGAAACAAAAAGATTATCATCAAAAAGGATATAATCCCCGCCGAAAAGATTGATCCCATGAGAAAGCCGAAGACGTTTAACGAAACGCGCTTCGACAGGTTTGACATACCGGGAGAAACAGGAAAATCGATTCGCAAGATATTGCTTATCATTCTGTTTCTTATCGGGCTTTGGTTTCTGGCAGAATGCGTCAAGGCGTGGAATATTTTTCAATAGCGCGACGCATTTAAATTTCGGGCACAAAAAAAACGCAATATTTTCATATTGCGTTTTTATATTTTGCGATTTTGCGCAAGGCATGGTTATTTTTTATAACCGCACTTCGGGCATACGCCCTTTTCGTTCATCAAAATTCCGCATAGCGGGCATCTGTCTTTTGTTTCGCTTGGCTTAAACTCTTCGCTTGCTGCGTTAACTCCGCTTGTAAAGGTGATTTTTGAGATGTTCAGCTTGTCTTTTAAAAGCTCATAAACAATCTTTATCATTCCTTCGACTGTCATTGTTTCTTTTGTGACAACCAATCTGCAATCGGGATAAGCAGTTGCAAGGTCGGTTTTAAAGGCGCATCCTTTCATTGTGTTCGTGGGAGTTCCATTTTTTATGCCTTGTTTTTCATAGACATCCAAAATCGCAGGCAATAGAGGATCGTCTTGCCTTAAAATAAGAGAGTGGTCGAAGTTTTTCAATGTTTCCCATGCAATTTTTTTAATTTCATTGCAGGGAAACACCATATTGACGCCCTCATTTACGCTGTCTTCGACTTCGATTGTCAAAATGCCCGTATGCCCGTGCAGATATTGAGCTTCGCCCTTAAAGCCGTAAAACCTGTGAGCGTACTGCAAGTCTAATGTTGTAATAGATTTCATGATTTATTTCCTTTTGTGTGTTAGATTTTAAAAGAAAATCATTTGTATTTCTATTTTGTAAAATACAATAACGATTTTCATTATCATTTTTATTTTTTAAAAAAATTCCACACTCATCGTCAAGAAAAAAATGAGAAAAGTTTTAATTATATTTACTGGTTTTATTTGAAAACCCTTCTTAATTCTTGCATTTTAGATTTTATCTAAACCGCACAAACCGGTTATTTCTGTAAGCTTTGGAGTTTCTCGCCTTGAAAGATAGAGAATTTCTAAAAAATTGATTTCTAAAATAAAAATCCAATAAAAAAATAATTTCCCGAAAAGCTTTGCTTTTTTTTAAAAAACAATTTCGATTTTTTTTAAAAGAAACATTTGCAACTTTTAATCCTATGTCCAAAGAAAAACCATATCGTGGAAGAATAGCTCCTACCCCTTCGGGATTTCTGCACCTTGGGCATGTCGCGACATTCAAAACCGCCTGCGAAAGGGCAAAAAAGGCGGGCGGAAAAATAGTTTTAAGGGTTGAAGACATCGACTCTTCGCGCGTTCGCAAAATTTACGTTGACCAAATTTTTAAAGACTTGAAATCCGCGGGAATTTCATGGGACGAAGGCGCGGGAGCAGGCGGAAAATTCGCCCCCTACTTTCAATCGGAGCGTCTTGATTTATACAAAAAAAGGCTGGAATTTCTTATATCGAAAGACCTTGTTTACCCGTCATACGCAAGCAGAAGCGAAATAAAATCGAAAGCTGCGATTTCAAAAAACCCAGATTTTCCGGAAGCAATTTTCCCGATTGAACTCCGACCCGAAAAAATAGAAATGCCGAAAGACATTTTTAAGACAAACTGGCGATTTAAAGTTCCGCAAAAAGAAGACATCGAGTTTTTCGACGAGCTTATGGGTAGCCAAAAATTCACCGCGCAAACAGACTTCGGCGACTTCCTTGTCTGGCGGAAAACGGGAGAACCAAGCTACGAGCTTGCAGTGGTTTCCGACGATATCGACATGGAAATCACGGAAGTTGTGAGAGGTTGCGACTTGCTGTTAAGCACGGCGCGGCAAATTCTTCTCTACCGCGCCTTTGGCAAGACTCCGCCGAAATTCGCGCACTGCCCGCTCCTAAAAGACGGCGGCAAAAAACTTTCAAAGTCGGTCTTGAAAAATGACTTTAAAAACCCCTTTTTAGTCAAAAATAATTTTTAGCTGACTTTTTCGAGAACCGCGACGTTTTCAACGTGCCTTGTCTGTGGAAAGAGGTCGAAGGGCTGCAGTTTCAAGATATTGTATCCCCTTGCAACGAGATACTTCAAGTCCCTCGCCTGCGTGTCGGGCCCGCACGAAACATAAACCAGCTTTTTGGGCGAAAACGCAATCAGCTGCTCCAAGAAAGCCTCGTCGCAACCCGCCCTAGGAGGGTCGATTACCATTGAAGTTTCCTCTCCCTTAAAGGGAATTTCGGCAAATATTTTTTCAGCCTTGCCCGATATGAATTCGCAGTTTGAAATATTGTTTGATTTTGCATTTTCCTTGGCACACAAGATGGAATTTTCGCTGATTTCAACGCCCATCACCTTTTCAAAATGCCTTGCGCCCCAAAGAGCGAAACCGCCGACGCCACAATACGCATCAACCAAATATTTTGAGCCTTTCGCCTCGCAAATTGCAAAATCCAAAAGTTCGGGAAGAATAAATGGATTATTTTGGAAAAATTCTCCCGCTACGAATTTCAATATAAGCTCCCCTACTTTTTCTGAGGCAACTTGGCGGTTGTCGGTAATGACGCCCTGCAATGTGTCGCGCAATAAAATCGTTCCGCCCCGCTTAAAAGTATTGGCGCGGGCTTTTATTTCATCGCGGATTGAGGGCATTGCTTCATTTATCGCCTTTGACGCAATCGGGCATTGCGGCACGTCAACTATGACATTCCGCCTGCCCTGCATTATAAAGCCTATCGGCATCTCCCCGTCTTTTCGCGGACGCTCATAATGCGGGGTAAGCTTGGAGCGGTAGCCGAAAATCGCGGGTGATGGATGCGTCGGCTCGACTTTGGCGTCCTTGATTTCCCCTATGCGCTCCATCAAGTCTTTTATCTGCTTTTGCTTCCACCTAAGCTGTGCTTCGTAGCTTAAATGCTGGTACTGGCAACCACCGCAAACCCCGAAGAGCGCACACTTCGGCTTAATCCTGTCAGGCGACGGCTTAATGACTTCAATTAAATCGGCCTCTGCATAATTTTTTTGATTGCGGAATACGCGGGCGCGCACCCTTTCTCCCGACAATGCGTAAGGCACCATCACGACAAAGCCGTCAACCCTGCCGACGCCAAAGCCCAAATTCGTTATGTCGTCGATGTCGAGTTCTATTTCCTGGTGGTATTCAAAATGCCCCGCCTTGAAATTGCGCGGAGCTTCAAAAGAGTTTTTGGAAAAGTTATCCATTGCAAAAGTTTATTTTTTTTATTCTAATTGCGCTCAAAAGATTTTTCAGATGGAAGAAGAGTTTATACAAAGCAAACAAAATCCACGAATAAAGGCGTTGTCAAGACTTCAAGAGCGTTCGGGCAGAAGAAAGCTCGGACTTTTCGCCGTAGAGGGGCTCAGGGAGCTTCAAAGGTGCATTTTGGCGGGAGTCGAAGTTAAGGAAATTTATTTTTGCCCCGACATGTTCAAGAGCTTGGAGCACAGTGGTTTTATCACGTCGGTGCGCGGGAAAATTCCGCTTTGCAGGGTTTCAGAACAAGCGTTTGAAAAAATCTCAAACCGCGAGGGCTGCGACGGCATTTTCGGCGTTTGCGAACAGTGGAAAACTTCGCTGAAAGAAATAGTTCTTCCCCAAGACAAGCCCGCGCTGATTTTGGTTGCCGACAGAATTGAAAAACCAGGCAATCTCGGCGCAATGCTGCGCTCCGCCGACGCGTCGGGAGCGACCGCAGTCTTGCTTTCAAACCCGATAACCGACATCTTCAACCCCTCCGTCATAAGGGCGTCGCAGGGCGCGGTTTTTTCGCTTAAAATCGCGGAGGCAAGCGAGGGCGAAATTTTTGATTTTCTTAAAGCAAACGGCATAAAAACCTACGCCGCGGCTCTCGGCGCGACAAAAATCGTATGGGATTGCGATTTTAAAGAATCTTCTGCAATCGTAATGGGTTCTGAAAAAGACGGTCTTCCGCAGGACATAATAGACAGGTGCGATGAAATCGTAAAGCTTCCGATGCTCGGTCAAGCCGACAGCCTCAACGTCAACATAGCCGCAACCCTTATTCTTTTTGAAGCCGTAAGGCAAAGGTACAAAAAAATATAGCTTTGGAGTTTTTCCAAAGCCATATTGAAAATTTGTTGAAATCCGTCAGAATTTCAGCCCCGTCAAAATCGCCTTTTGAACATGCAGGCGGTTTTCGGCTTCGTCGAAAATTATCGCCTTTTTGCTGTTTAAGACGCCTGCGCTTACTTCTTCGCCTGCGTGTGCGGGCAGGCAGTGCATGAATATTGCGCTGTCTTTGGCTTTTGCGAAAAGCTTTTCGTTTACTTGGTAAGGCGACATCGTTTTGATGCGCTCCGCCTTTTCTGCTTCTTTTCCCATGCTGACCCATACGTCGGTGTAAAGGACATCGGCATTCTTTGCTGCCTTTTCGGGATCAGGCTCGAAAGTCCAAGTCGGATTTAAGTTTGCGTCTTCAAAGAACTTGTCAAGCTCCTTTGTCGGACGGAATTCTTCGGGGCCGCTCAAAACGACTTCCAAGCCGAACATTCCACCTGCAAGCGCGAGAGAATAAGCCATATTGCAAGCAGTATCTCCGTAAAACACGAACTTCCTGCCCTTTATTGCTTCAAGAGTCGGGTTGCCGTTTCCAAAGTGCTCCATCATCGTAAAGATGTCGGTATAGCTTTGGCAAGGGTGTAGAGCATCTGTAAGCGCGTTTACTACGGGAATGCCCGAGTATTTTTTGAAGTCTTCAACAACGTCATGCCCGAATGCCCTGATTACGATGCCGTGCAAATACCTGCCCATTACTTTTGCGGTGTCCTCAATGGTTTCACCGCGCGAAATCTGCAAGTCATCGGCTTCCAAAACCATCGGATTTGCGCCCAATTCATAGACGCCGGTCTGGAAAGAAAGGCGTGTGCGCGTGCTTTTCTTGAAGAAAATCAAGCCCCACGACTGGTCTTTCAAAACGTCGAGCCTGCCCGCGCCGCGGATTTTCTTGTAGCGGCTTGCGATGTTAAACACTTCCTTAGCCTCGTCGAAGCTAAAATCTGTCTCTCTTAAAAATGATCTCATATTTCAGATATTGTTTTTTCAAATATTTTGAGCGCCGAATTTACTTCGGATTCCTTTATGTTAAGCGGAGGCAAAAGGCGCAATGCATTCGACCCCGCAGGCACTAAAATAAGCCCGTTTTTAATAAGCGCGGAACAGACGTCCGCATTCTTGTAATTATCCTGAAAAAGCACGCCTATCATCAAGCCGACTCCCCTTGCAAGCTTAATCTTCTGCGGATATTTTTTTGCGATTTTTTGCAATGAAGAAAGCAGCTTTTTGCCGAGCTTTTCAGCGTTTTGGCAAAGCTTTTTCGAGTCGATTTCGTCCATTACGGCGTTTGCGCAAGCGCAAGCAAGCGGATTTCCGCCAAAAGTCGTACCGTGAGACCCGGGTGTAAACAAGTCCTGATACTTCTCGGAAAGCCAAATTGCGCCAATCGGGAAACCTCCGCCAAGCCCCTTTGCCATTGAAATTGCGTCCGCCTTAACACCGAACTTTTTAGACGCGCTGAATTTGCCCGTGCGCCCGACGCCGCATTGAACTTCGTCGAACATGAGCATTGCGCCGTGCTTGTCGCAAAGAGAGCGCAAGCCCTGCAAAAATTCCTTTGTGGCGGGCAAGACTCCGCTTTCGCCCTGTATAGGCTCAACCAAAACTGCGGCAACGTCGTCGCCCATCAAATCTTCAACGGATTTTAAGTTATTAAATTCCGCATAGCTGAATTCAGGCATGAGCGGAGAAAACCCCTTTTGGATTTTTTCCTGAGCGGTTGCAGACAATGTGGCGAGCGTCCTGCCGTGAAAGCCGTTTACGGCAACAATCACACGAAACTTCCTGCCCTCTTCGCCCGACAATTTTTTGCCGTTCAAGCGGGCGGCTTTCAACAATGCCTCGTTTGCCTCCGCGCCCGAATTGCAAAAGAACACCTTGCCTTTCCCCATCTCTTTTACGAGATGCTCCGCCGCGTCTGCCTGCGGCGCGTGCATGTAAAGATTGGAACAATGCCCAAGCGTGTTTGCCTGCTTAATGAGCGCGTCAACCAGCTTTTTGTTGCAATGCCCGAGACTCAAAACCGCAATGCCGCCGCCGAAGTCGAGATACTTTTTGCCGTTTTCGTCCCAAACATGCGCGCCTTTGCCTTTTACAAGCGTAATCGAACGTTTGCCGTAATTGCCCACCGCGTATTTTTCGTATTTCTCAGAAACTTTCATAATCTCAATGAGTTGTAATTTCCGTTCCAATGCCCTTGTCGGTAAATATTTCAAGAAGAAGGCTATGTGGCATGTAGCCATCAATAAAGTGCACTCTACGCACTCCCGCCTTTATCGCCGCAACGGAGCTGTCCACTTTCGGGAGCATTCCCCCTCCTATAATGCCTTGCTTTTTCAAATCTTCAACCTCGTCAACGTGCAAGGTTGAAATAAGAGTTGAAGGATCTTTCGGGTTGCGCAAAAGACCTGCGATGTCGCACAAAAAGACGAGCCTGCGCGCCTTCAACGCCGCCGCAACCGCCGCCGCCGCAACGTCGGCATTTGTGTTGTAGGCGTGGTTGTCGCTTTCGCCAATTGCGATTGGAGAAATTACGGGGATTTTTCCCTGAAGAAGAATGCCGTTAATTATGTCGGCATCGACTTCGGAAATCTGCCCGACATAGCCCAAGTCGATTTCGTTTCCGTCGGCGTCATGCGAAAAATGCTTTCTGCACTTGAAAACCTTGTTGCCCGCTATCGAAAACGGAGAGCTGTGGCAGGACTTCAAAAGCTCGCAAATTTCGCCGTTTACTTCCTTATTCAAGACGTTTTCTACAATTTTTACCGCGGCGTCGTCGGTAACCCTCATGCCGTTTTTAAATTCGACGTTCAAGCCTGAATTTGCCATCGCTCTCGATATCGCCTTGCCGCCGCCGTGAACCACAACAACGTTTATGCCGACAGCCGCAAGCAAAGAAATATCCTGCGCAACGCGCTTGCGAAGTTCGGGGTCGGGGTCGTCCATAAAAGCTCCGCCGTACTTTACCACAAAAGTCTGCCCCTGAAATTTCTTGATGTAAGGCAATGCCTCTATCAAGACGCCCGCCTTTTTCGAGCTTGATTCAATGTGCGCTTCCATCACTCGCCTTTGTTGAAATCAACATACGCTTCCGACAAGTCGGTCGTGAGCAATGATTCCTCAAAATCTCCCAAGTTCAAATTCATCGTAATGACAAATTCCTTTCTTGAAACGACTTCCTTCCAAGACGCCTTGTTCTGAACTTGAGGTTCGCCCTGCTTTAAGACTGCAATGTTGTCGTAATGCAAATCCATTTTTGAGAAATCCAAGCCCGTGCGCGCATAGCCCGCGGCGTCGGCAAGCCTGCCCCAGTTCGGGTCCGACCCGTACCATGATGACTTGACAAGGAGCGAATTGCAAATCGCCCTGCAAATTTTTTCCGCCTGCTCGGAAGAGCTTGCGCCCTTTACGCGCATTTCAACAACCTTTGTTATGCGCTCGCCGTCGGCTACGATTTTGCGGGCAAGCTCCCTGCAAACAGCAGTAAGAGCATCTTTGTAAGCTTCAAAGAAAACAGTGTTTGGCTCTACCAAGATTCCGCTTTTTGCGGAGCAAACCGCAAGTACGGTGTCGTTTGTCGACATGTCGCCGTCGATTGTTATGCGGTTAAAGCTTTTTGAAACGGCGAATGAAAGCGCCTGCTTTATTGTTGACTGGCTTGCGTCAACGTCGGAGCCGATAAAGCAGAGCATCGTTGCCATGTTAGGCTCAATCATGCCCGCGCCCTTTGCCATTCCGGCAACAGTGAACATTCTGCCTTCGCACAACACTTTCGCGCAAACCACTTTTATCTTGGTATCGCTCGTAAGAATTGCGTTTGCAGCCTTCAAGCCGTTTTCTTTTGTGGGGGCTGCCTGTTTTAAAGCCTCTTCAATGCCTTTTGAAACTTTTTCCATCGGCATTCTTTCGCCAATTCTGCCCGTAGAGCAGACCAAAACCTGCGTCTTGTCAACGCTAAGCCCCGCCGCGACTTTCGCGCACATTTCGGAAGCGTCGCGCAAGCCTTCTTCGCCCGTGCAGGCGTTGGCGTTACCGCTGTTTGCCACGATTGCAGATATTGTACGCGTGCGCGAAAGGTGCGCAATGTCCGTAAGAACGGGAGCCGCCTTTACGTCGTTTGTTGTAAATACGCCTGCGGCGGCAGAGGGTTTTTCGAGCTTGACCAAAGCCAAGTCGAGCCTCGACATGTCGTTTTTGTTGCGAATGTCGCAGGCAACACCCGCGAGGGAAAAGCCGTCAACTTCGGCAAGACCCGAACAGTTGTCTGAAATTTCTATTGAATAAGGTTTCATTTTTGTATCCTTTCTTTTCGCAATTTGCGGTAAAATTTTTTATAAAAGCCCAGCATCTTCACCGAAGCCGAACATCAAATTCATAATCTGGACAGCCTGCCCGCTCGCGCCTTTAATGAGGTTATCAACCGCGCTTGTGATTATCAAATTCTTTGTCCTCGAATCATAGACTGCGGAAATATCCACGCGGTTTGTGCCGCTGACATAGAGAGTGTCGGGCTGTTTTCCCGAAGGCAAAACCTTCACGAATTTTTTGGACGCGTAATATTTGTTCCAGATTTCATAGACCTTCTCGACGCCTTCAAACTTGGCAGGGAGAACTATAGTAGTGAATATTCCGCGCGTAGTCGGCGAAAGGTGCGGAATGAACTGGACAACAATATCGCTTCCCGCGGCTATTGAAAGCTGCTCTTCAATTTCAGATAAGTGGCGGTGCTTCGGCAAGCCGTAAGCCGTCATGCTTTCATTTCTGACGCAGTAAGAATACATCAAATCCGCCTTTCTGCCGCCGCCCGAAACTCCGCTGTAAGAATCTATCACAATCCCGCTTGCAGATACGGCGTGTTCGCGCATAAGCGGAATGAGAGGCATTAAAATGCTTGTCGGATAGCACCCGGGGCATGCGATAAGTTTATCGGATTTAGAGATGTCGAAAAGTTCGGGAATTATGTATTTGCCAAGTTTAAGCAAATCGGGCGCGGGATGCTCCGCCTTGTAAAATTCCAAATATCTTTCGAGAGAGCCGAGCCTGAAATCTGCGGAAAGGTCTATAACGGTCTTTCCCGCCGCCAAAAGTTCGCGCGCATACTCCGCCGCAACGCCGTGTGGAAGAGCGAGGAACCAAAGGTCGATGTCGTCCATTTTTGCCTGAGTTGCGGGGTCGGACTTTACAAACTTGAAATCGTCCGAGAATATGTGCCTTAAAAGCGGCATATCCTCAATTACAGGCTTGCCTTCAAGCGAGCGCGAAGTCACCGCCGCCAATTCGACATTGGGGTGCCTGCCCAAAATTCTCATAAGTTCGATGCCCGCATAACCCGAAGCACCAGTCACGCCTACTCGTAATTTTTTCATGATTCTTATTTTAAAAGTTTGCCATTATTACACTTTTTTTGCCAATTACAACAATTCATTTTATTTGAATTTTATTTTTTATCCGAAATATTTTTTAAAGCTGCCGATAAGCTATAATAATCATAAAAAGCACAAAAAACAGAGACAAAACGCGCATGGCGCGACAAAATGTCTCACCGGTCGAGACAAGAAGCGGGACAGAACAAAATCAAAGAAAGCATCATAAAGGCATAAAACTCTTTTTAATCAACAACATAAATAAAAAACAAATAAAATGGCACGCAATGTGCTACAAAGGAAAGCATTATGAGTAAAATATTAGGCATTGACTTAGGTACAACAAATTCCTGCATGGCGGTTATGGAAGGCGGCGAAAGCGTCGTTATCCCCAACAGGGAAGGCGCAAGAACCACTCCGTCCGTAGTCGCTTTTTCAAAGACAGGCGAAAGGCTTGTCGGGCAGGCGGCAAAACGCCAGGCTGTCACAAATCCAAAAAACACAATTTATTCGGTAAAGCGTTTCATCGGCCGCAAGTTTGCGGAAGTTCAAGACGAAATCAAAAATTTCCCGTACACCATTTTGAAAGGAAAAAATGACGGAATTTTGATTGAATGCGACGTAAACGGCAAAAAGGAACAATTCTCTCCCGAACAAATTTCCGCAATGGTTTTGCAACAGCTGAAAGCCGACGCGGAAACATATCTTGGCGAAAAGGTGACGAAGGCTGTCATTACGGTTCCCGCCTACTTTAACGACGCCCAGCGACAGGCGACAAAGGACGCCGGCACAATCGCGGGCTTGGAAGTAATGAGAATCATCAACGAGCCGACAGCGGCGTCTTTGGCTTACGGCCTTGAAAAGAAAAGCGATGAAACCATCGCGGTTTACGACTTGGGCGGCGGCACTTTCGATATTTCCGTCCTCGAAATCGGCGACGGGGTCTTTGAAGTGAAGGCCACAAACGGCGACACACAGCTCGGTGGCGACAACTGGGACGCGGCAATCATCGACTTCTTGGTTGACGGTTTCAAAAAGGAAAACGGCATCGACCTCAAAAACGACCCGATGGCACTCCAGCGTTTGCGTGAAGAAGCGGAAAAGGCGAAAATCGCGCTTTCGACTTCCCAGCAGACAGACATCAACCTGCCGTTTATCACCGCAGATGCGACAGGACCGAAACACTTGAACGTAACTCTCACACGCGCAAAATTGGAACAGCTCACAAGCGACCTCCTGCAAAGGACAGTAAAGCCGTTTGAAGCGTGCTTGAAAGACGCCGACATCACTTCTTCCAACATCAATGAACTCGTCTTGGTAGGCGGTATGACCCGCATGCCGGCAGTCGTTGAGCTTGCCGAAAAATTGGCAGGCAAGAAACCGCATCAGGGCGTTAACCCCGACGAAGTCGTCGCAAGAGGCGCGGCAATTCAAGGCGGCGTCTTGCAAGGCGATGTAAACGATGTTCTTTTGTTGGACGTAACACCTCTTACCCTTTCAATCGAAACCGCAGGCGGCGTTTCAACCCCGATGATTGAACGCAACACCACAATTCCGAAGAAGGCTACGCAGATTTTCTCGACCTACGCCGACAACCAGACGGCGGTTGACATCAAAATCTTGCAGGGTGAACGCCCGATGGCAAAAGACAACAAGATGCTCGGTAATTTCCGCTTGGACGGCATCGCTCCTGCTCCGCGCGGACTTCCGCAAATCGAAGTCACCTTCGACATCGACGCAAGCGGCATTCTCCACGTCTCCGCAAAGGACAAGGGCACGGGCAAGGAACAGCAGATTTCCATCACAGGCTCGAGCGGACTTTCAAAGGAAGACGTCGAAAGAATGAAGAAGGAAGCGGAAATGAACGCCGCCGAAGACTTGAAGATTAAGGAAACCGTCGAAGCCAAAAACGAGCTGGACAACCTCTCTTACCAAATCGAAAAACAGGTAAAAGAAGCAGGCGACAAGCTCCCGGCCGACGTGAAATCGAAGCTTGAAACCGCAGTTGCAGACGCCCGCAAGGTCTTGGAAAAATCGGACTTGACCAAGGAAGAAGCAAAGGCGGAATCCGAAAAGCTGACAAAGCTCATTCAGGAAAACGCCGCGGCATTCCAAGCTGCCCAGCAGGCGGCGGGCGCAGGCGCGCAAAATGCGGGCGCATCCTCAAGCGCATCGGCTTCCGACGCCTCGGCAAAGAAGGACGACGTGGTTGACGCCGACTTTGAAGTCGTGGACGACGAAAAGAAAGACAACAAGTAAAAAATTGCCAAGCAGGCTTGCAAAGTTAAAAAAAGCTTTGTAAGCCGCGGCATTTTTTGTTTTCATTCAATTTTTATTTCTATTTAATTTTTAACAGAAAAATAATTATGGCAAAAATAAACATCCAACCTCTCGGCGACCGCGTTTTGGTAAAACAGGTCGAAGAAAAAGAACAAATCAAGGGCGGCATCATCATTCCCGACGCCGCAAAAGAAAAGTCCCAGGAAGCGGAAGTCGTCGCTTTGGGCACGGGCAAGACTGACGAAAACGGAAAGAAAGCCGCTTTTGAAGTCAAAGTCGGCGACAAAGTTTTGATTGCAAAATACGGCGGCACAGAAGTAAAGGCGGGCGATGAAAAGTTCACCCTGCTCCGCGAAGACGACATCTTGGCAATCCTCAAATAATTTAAATAAACGGAAAGAAAAACAAAATGGCAAAACAATTGGTATTTGATGAACCCGCAAGAAAGAAAATCCTAAAAGGCGTTGAAATTCTTGCAAAGGCAGTAAAAACGACCCTCGGCCCGAAAGGCAGAAACGTCTTAATCGACAAGAAGTTCGGTGCTCCAATGGTGACAAAGGACGGCGTGACTGTCGCAAAGGAAATCGAGCTTGAAGACGCTTTTGAAAACATGGGCGCGCAGATGGTAAAAGAAGTTGCATCGCGCACAAACGACAATGCGGGCGACGGCACCACAACCGCGACTGTTTTGGCTGAAGCAATCTACCGCGAAGGCTTGCGCAATGTATCTGCGGGCTGCAACCCGATTTTCTTGAAGCGCGGCATCGACAAGGCTGTTGAAGCGGCTGTTGCCGAACTCCACAAAAATTCAAAAGCCGTAAAAGACCGCGAAGAAATCCGCCAGGTCGCAACAGTCTCCGCTAACTGGGACAACGAAATCGGCAACATCATCGCCGACGCTATGGACAAGGTTGGCAAAGACGGCACAATCACTGTTGAAGAAGCAAAGTCTATCGAAACATACCTCGACGTTGTCGAAGGTATGCAGTTCGACAAGGGCTATTTGTCTCCCTACTTCGTAACCAATGCCGACACAATGGAAGCGGTTCTCGAAGACGCCTACATCTTGATTAACGAAAAGAAAATCTCCAACCTCTCCGATCTTCTCCCGATTCTCCAAGCGGTCGCCAAAACAGGCAAACCCTTGATGATTATCGCAGAAGACGTCGAAGGAGAAGCACTGGCTGCATTGGTTGTAAACCGCTTGCGCGGCACATTGAACGTATGCGCAGTTAAGGCTCCCGGCTTTGGCGACAGGCGCAAGGCAATGTTGGAAGACATCGCAATCTTGACGGGCGGACGCTGCATCACCGAAGACTTGGGCATCAAGCTCGAAAACGTTCAGGTTGCAGACTTGGGCAAGGCAAAGCGCATCACAGTTTCCAAGGAAAACACGACAATCGTTGAAGGCTGCGGCAAGGCAAGCGACATTCAGGCGCGCGTAAAGCAAATCCGCAGGGCAATCGAAGAAACAACTTCCGATTACGACCGTGAAAAGTTGCAGGAACGCCTCGCAAAACTCGCAGGCGGCGTGGCAGTCATCAATGTAGGGGCTGCAACAGAACCCGAAATGAAGGAAAAGAAAATGCGCGTTGACGACGCATTGCACGCTACAAGAGCGGCAGTCGAAGAAGGCATCTCGGCAGGCGGTTCAGTCGCACTCTTGCGCACCGCAAAGGCAATCGACGCATTGACGGCAACCCTCGAAGGAGACGAAGCAATAGGTGCGGCAATCGTTCGCCGCGCAATCGAAGCTCCTCTCCGCCAGCTCTGCGCAAACGCGGGCGAAGAAGGCGCATTGGTCGTAAAAGAAGTTTTGAAGAGCAAAGGCGGCATGGGCTACAATGTGGCGACAGGCAAATTTGAAGACCTCTTCAAGGCTGGCGTTGTCGATCCCACAAAGGTAACCCGCACGGCATTGCAAAACGCATGCTCCGTATCGGGACTGCTCCTCACAACAGAATGTATGATTTCCGACAAGCCCGAAGAAAAGAAGGCTCCCGCAATGGATCCCTCAATGGGCGGCATGGGCGGAATGATGTAATCATACCCAATCAATCAAAAAAGGATTTCCATTTGGAAATCCTTTTTTTGTGCCCCGCAAAAACCGTTTTTTCAAAACCCCCCACCATAAAAAACAGTGATATTATTTATTGAATAAGCATAAGGCAAAAACGGAAAATAAATCTAATGATTAGCAAAGAGGAAGAATAGCACATCCTAATTTTGCCGCACTTGAAAAAAACGATTAGATGATGAATTTTTACGATAAAACAAACTCCGATTTAAAATAATAAAAAATTTAAGGCGGAGTTTTTATTTTTTTGCTTGATTAACGAAACAATATATGATTGTCTTATTATCTTTAAATTACGGCGTGGTAGCCAAGTGGTAAGGCAAGGCTCTGCAAAAGCTTCACCGTGGGTTCGATTCCCACCCATGCCTCGTAATAAAAACCGTCCGAATCTTATGCTTCGGACGGTTTTTTGTTGATTGGCAAAGGAATTGAAAACCAACCAAGACAAAGTTCAAAACCAAGAAAAATCTTTTGTGTCAACACCAAAGAGAGTGGATTTTAGTGAAAGAGGCCGCATAGAACCAAGACCCTCAATCTGTAATTTTCAAAGTTTTTATAACCGTAAGCCATTCGTTGTATCAGTTTTATTTTCCTATGGAAACCCTCGGTTATTCCGTTATTTTTCGTAAATCTCCACATTCGGATTATTGGCGTAAACCAGTCGCTTATTGTCTATGCGAGCCTCTCAAACTCTTGTGTCGCTTCGTATTTCATCTGTTTCATCATTGTTTTCAGTTCCTTTATATTTCTCTTACATTCCTTTGCCGTTTGATGTTTCCTGTTCAGCA